>NZ_JAVRCA010000011.1:0-187371 GCF_034530995.1 Nostoc sp. DedQUE04
AGAAGGAATAAAGCTGTACTGAGTTTTTTTCAAAAATCAAATATGAGTCCTATAGGACTAATATTTGATTTCTGAAAAAGCTCCGTACATTTGAAGAGTGGTAAAATCAAAGGTAGTGTGTTGGATAAACCACTCAAACATCCACTTCATACGAGAGAAGGAAGGAATCAAAGCACAGAAACGCCGCACCCATGTTTTAGCTTGTAACCAAATATCCTCAATTGGATTTTGTGATGGGCAATTAGGAGCAAAACGGACGCAGTGAATTTTCCATTGCTCTGGTGGCAAACCTTCATTTAACTCACCTAAAAAGCCTTGAACGACATGAGAACGATGGTAAGAAGCACCATCCCAAAAAAGAAGTAATCGTTGGTTTGGGGACTGGTCTAATAAATAGCGTAGATAATCAATAGTATTGTCAGAATTACCAGCATTGTAAGCTTTCAGAAGTAACTTGCCACTGAGATAGTCAACCGCCCCGTAGTATGTCTGTTTATCTCGTTCGTTAATAACTTCCACTGCAATTTCGCGATCAGTTTTTCCCCAAACGTATCCGGTTAAGTCTCCCCATAGAAGATGACACTCATCTATTAATAATACTCTTAGTTTTCCTGATTCTATTTCCTCTCTCTTACTTGCCAACAATGATTCAATCTGTTTTTTTTTGCTGCAACAACCTCAATGTCCGCCTTTGGATTCAAGGCAGTGGTTTTCTTCCAACTAATTCCTGCTGCGTCAAATAAATCATAATAGCTTCGTTTTGATTCGTAGATCACATCATATTCAAATGCTAATTTATACTCCAGTTCACCCAGTTCCCAAATATCCTTTGTTTGCAGCCAACTTAATACTTTATCTCGCTGTTCATCGCTCAGATAACTCTTTCTGCCTTGATGATTTAGGCGTAGTCCTGAAATTCCATATTCCTTGTAGGCAAGATCCAACTTGTTATCGAACCAAGTGAGACATCTAAAATTGTTTGAATTTCTTCATACTTGTAGCCTTGATAAACCAGTTTAACTGCCAAAGCCTTCCTCACCTCACGCGCATCTGGGCGATGATCTATAAATTCTTGTAGTTCTGCGTTAGCGAAGCTCACCGAAGGTATCGCGGATTGTATATGCTGGTTTATCATTGTTCGCTGTTAGACAGATATACACCTCCGTATTATCTCGTAGTCTTTTTCAGAAATCAAATATGATTCCTATATAGGAAATCTATCTGCTAGAAGACTGATTTCCATAACTTGTTTTCTTGGATACATATTTCCTTTTATCCCTTTAGTGCGTAAATTTTAGAGATAACAGTGTTTAGTAAGAGTAAATGTTGGATATATTTGCCAAACCAAAATATCATAATCTTTGTTTAGGCATTAAACTCGCGACTCAAGGCTAAAAGTATGACTTTATCGATCGCACATTTGGGGCCTCCCGGTACTTATGCAGAACAAGCAACTATTTTTTATGCCAACTGGTTGAGCAAAAGTAGGGCAATTGAAGCTAGATTATGCCCCTATCCCAGCATTTCCCAATCACTGCAAGCCGTTGCGAATGGTCAAGCGCAGTTGGCTGTTGTACCAGTGGAAAATTCTATTGAAGGAAGTGTTACTACAACACTGGATACACTTTGGCAATTGGACAGTTTGCGAATTCAGTTGGCTTTGGTATTACCCATTGCCCATATGTTAATTTCTTGTGCGTCTAATTTAGATAGTATTAAAACTGTTTACTCTCACCCACAAGCTTTGGCACAATGTCAGGGATGGTTAGAGCGGTTTCTGCCGACTATACAGATTATTCCTAGCAATTCTACAACCGAAGCACTACAGCGATTGGAGCAAGAGACAACAACAGCAGCGATCGCTTCTAGCAGAGCCGCTCAACTCTACAAATTGCCGATACTTGCCAGTAACATCAACGACTATCCAGAAAACTTTACTCGTTTTTGGGTAGTAAGTCAGGGTGAAGTGGACGCTGGATACCAGGCAACAAAAGCGCCTGCTAGTCACACATCGCTGGCTTTTAGTATGCCTGCCAACACACCTGGAGCATTAGTCAAACCTTTGCAAATATTTGCTCAACTAGGGATTAACCTCAGCCGGATTGAATCTCGTCCGACGAAGCGATCGCTAGGCGAATACTTGTTTTTCATGGATTTAGAAGCAGATGTCAAGGAAGCACAAATGCAATCTGCTTTAGCAGAATTAACTACCCACACAGAGATTTTAAAAATTCTTGGCGCTTACAATGTTTTACCGATCGCCGCCGTTACTTAAAAGGTTAGAAGTTATTTGTTAAGAGTTATCATTTATGATTTACCAGTTTTCAGCTAGAAAATATAAATTATAAGTTGTCGAGCTTTTATTTTTGTTTTTCTTCCTTACTCCTCACTTTTCACTAAATGTATCTTTGAGAACAGCGCGAGCTGCCAAGTGATTCCGAGTAGAAGTTAAAATTTCTGCTTCCCGCTCTAGACGGGTTACAGTATCTTGCATTTCTAACAATAATTGCTGCTCTGCGGCGACACCATAAAGATTACTGGCTACCCAATAAGATAACTCTGTTGGTAGATCGGGCAAATCTTCTGGCAATTCAATATTTTGTTCGGTTAATTTGGCTGACAGACGCACCACATCTCGCAGTAGTTGTTCTACTTCAGTTGATAAAGGTCGCAAATCTTTAGTCGGTGGTTGGTCTTCAATCCATTCAACTAAGCCAACGCGATATGGCTTTTCCCGAACATACTCTAAGACACGAAATCTTTGCTGCCCTAAAGTCATCATCTTGATCCGATCGTCTGGCAGCCGTTGGTGATGAATGATTTCAGCACAGCAACCAGTGTTTGCAATTGTACCTTTGACTGGATCGAACATCAAAACCCCGAACCTGCGATCGCTCTCCAAAATCGTATTCATCATGATTCGGTAGCGAAATTCAAATATGTGCAGGGGTAATGGCCTGGTAGGAAACAGAACTACTTCGGGTAACGGGAACAGAGGTAGTTCGCGAACTGCAATTTTAGAAGATGATGTCATTGTTACTTTGGTATAAACTTAATCTTTAAAATTTCTTTTTCTCTGCTTTTCCCGTACTTTATCTACATTCTATCATTTGTTTCCTAGCTAAATAAAAGCCCTGAGATATATTTCTTCAGGGCTGTGTAAATATTCATACTAATGTAATTTGTCTTTTGTCCTTTGTCCTTTGTCATTAGCAAAGGACAAATGACCAATGACTAATGACTAAATTAAAGTTTGACTTCAATATCTACACCCGATGGTAGATCCAATTTCATCAGGGCATCAATAGTCTTAGAAGAGGGCTGGTAAATGTCAATAATCCGGCGATGAGTACGGGTTTCAAAGTGCTCCCGTGAATCTTTATCTACGTGGGGCGATCGCAGCACACAATAGATCCGGCGTTTTGTTGGTAAAGGAATTGGGCCTATAGCTGTAGCGTTGGTGCGGTTAGCTGTGTCTACAATCTTCTCGCAAGATGTATCTAATAAGCGCCTGTCAAAGGCTTGTAAGCGAATTCTAATCTTCTGCTGCTGTAGAGTTGCCATCTTTAATTTTCCAGGTTCTGCGTAATTAGGGGAGTATTTACAGGTTAAAGGTTACAGGGTAAAGGTTACAGAAAACTATTACCTGTCCCTGTAACCTATTGCCTTATTTATAGGGGGAAGAGAAAGGAGCAGAGAGGCAAAATACATACCATCTCTGCTCCTTTGTTATGAGCAAAAAGGTGCTACTTGATAATTTTGGAGACGACACCAGCACCGATGGTGCGACCACCTTCGCGGATAGCGAAGCGCATTCCTTGTTCAATCGCGATCGCGTTGATCAATTCTACTGTCATCTTGATGCGATCGCCTGGCATCACCATTTCTACTTCTTTGCCTTCATCGGAGGTGTAAGCTTTGATGGTGCCAGTTACATCAGTTGTCCGCACATAGAACTGGGGACGGTAACCAGCGAAAAATGGAGTCTTACGACCACCTTCTTTTTCTGTTAGGACATAAACCTCACCTTCAAATTCATTGTGAGGTTTAATCGAACCAGGTTTGGCGATAACCATACCCCGTTCAATATCAGCCTTCTGGATACCCCGGAGTAGTACGCCAGCGTTATCCCCAGCCATACCTTGGTCGAGACTCTTCTTGAACATCTCAATACCAGTTACGGTAGTGGCGCGAGTATCTCTGATACCCACTAGTTCAACGTTATCACCAACTTTGACTACACCGCGCTCAATCCGACCGGTGGCGACAGTACCACGACCTGTAATTGAGAAAACGTCTTCTACAGCCATCAGGAAGGGTTTATCAACATCCCGCTCAGGAGTGGGGATGTAAGAATCTACAGCATCCATCAATTCGTAGATTTTGTCTACCCAAGGATTTTCACCGCGTTTGGTCTTGGGATTCTTGGTCATTGCTTCTAGAGCTTGCAGACCAGAGCCTTTGATAATGGGGATATCATCGCCAGGGAAATCGTAGCTAGAAAGCAGTTCTCTAAGTTCTAGTTCTACTAGTTCCAAGAGTTCTGGGTCATCCATCAAATCTTCTTTGTTCAAGAAGACAACCAGACTGGGAACGCCTACCTGTTTTGCCAACAGGATGTGTTCGCGGGTTTGGGGCATAGGGCCATCGGTAGCAGCAACTACGAGGATACCTCCGTCCATTTGGGCAGCACCGGTGATCATGTTCTTCACATAGTCAGCGTGCCCTGGACAGTCTACGTGAGCATAGTGCCGACTTTCGGTTTCATACTCTACGTGAGCAGTATTGATGGTAATACCCCGTGCCTTTTCTTCTGGGGCATTATCAATTTGGTCGTAGCCCTTAGCTACAGCTTGACCAAGAGCTGCCAATGTCAGAGTGATGGCTGCTGTCAAGGTAGTTTTACCGTGGTCAACGTGGCCAACTGTACCGATATTAATGTGGGGTTTATTCCTTTCAAACTTTGCGCGTGCCATGAATGCTCATTTCCTTATTTTAACTAAGCGTTCCCTTTGCTTTTTGCAATGATAGTTTCAGCTACGCTGCGAGGCACCTCTTCGTAGTGGCTGAACTCCATCGTGAAGGTACCCCGACCTTGCGTTTTTGACCGAATATCAGTGGCGTAGCCAAACATGCTCGCCAATGGAACTTTGGATGTTACCTTAGCGAGTCCCTTTTCGGTGCTTTGGCTTTCAATCTGCCCTCGGCGGGTGTTAAGGTCGCCAATGACGTTCCCCATATAGTCTTCAGGAACTTCAACTTCAACTTTCATCATAGGTTCTAAGATGACAGGTGAAGCTTTCAGTACAGCCTCCTTCATCGCCATTGAGCCAGCGATTTTGAAAGCCATTTCTGAAGAGTCTACATCGTGGTATGACCCATCAATTAGCGTTGCTTTAACGTCAATCAATGGATATCCAGCTAGAACACCGGATTCACAGCTTTCTTTCATTCCTTGTTCTGCGGGGCCAACGTACTCTTTAGGTACTGTACCGCCAGCAATTTTGGAAACGAATTCAAAGCCAGTACCGGGTTCTCCAGGCTCCAAATTGATCACAACGTGACCGTATTGACCTTTACCACCACTTTGGCGGATGAATTTGCCCTCAACTTTGTTCACAGCTTTCCGAATTGTTTCTCGGTAAGCTACTTGTGGGGCACCTACATTCGCTTCCACCTTAAATTCTCGTAACATCCGGTCTACTAGAATTTCTAGGTGTAGCTCTCCCATTCCCGCGATCACGGTCTGGTTTGTTTCCGGATCGACGCGGACACGGAAGGTGGGGTCTTCTTCTGAGAGAGATTGCAGAGCCTTGGACAGTTTGTCCATGTCGTTCTTGGTTTTGGGTTCAACCGCCACCGAGATCACAGGCTCAGGAATGAATAGGGATTCCAGAATTACTGGCGATCCATCATCACAGAGTGTGTCACCTGTCAAGGTGTCTTTCAATCCCAGAGCTGCTCCTAAATCACCCGCTCGCAGTTCATCGACATCTTGCCGATCGTCTGCCTTCATTAGAACTAAGCGGGAAATCCGTTCTTTTTTATTCTTACTAGCGTTGAGAACGTAGCTGCCCTTTTTCAGGACACCAGAATAAACGCGAACAAATGTCAGGCGACCGTAAGGGTCAGCCATAATCTTGAATGCCAGAGCTGCTAAGGGTTCGTTGTCATCAGCCCGCCGCTCAACAGTATCGCCATTGGGCAGTAAGCCTTGAATCGGCGGTACTTCACTTGGCGCTGGCAGGTAATCTACAACGGCATCCAGCATCAACTGCACGCCTTTGTTTTTGAATGCTGAACCACAAAGTACTGGTACAATCGTTCCCGCAATTGTGCCTTTACGCAGGGCAGTCCGAATTTCCTGTTCTGTAAGTTCTTCGCCCTCGAAGTACTTAGTCATCAGAGCATCATCGGTTTCTGCTGCGGCTTCTATAAGCTTGGTGCGGAATTCTTCTACCTGCGCTTGCAATTCTTCCGGGATATCGGTTTCCTGGATATCAGTACCTTGGTCATTTGCGTAAATATACGCGCGTTGCCCTACTAGGTCAACAATACCTCGGAAGTCATTTTCACTACCAATTGGTAGTTGAATGGCGATCGCATTAGCCCGCAGGCGATCGCGGATTTGGTCGTGAACTTTATAAAAGTTCGCTCCGGTGCGATCCATCTTGTTGATAAAGGCTATCCGAGGAACTTTGTAGCGTTCTGCTTGACGCCACACTGTCTCAGACTGCGGTTGCACGCCGCCCACAGAACAAAATACTGCGATTACACCATCCAACACGCGCATGGAACGCTCAACTTCAATTGTGAAGTCTACGTGACCCGGAGTATCGATAATGTTTATTTGATGATCTTTCCAACTGGTACTGATGGCAGCGGCAGTAATGGTAATTCCCCGTTCCCGCTCCTGCTCCATCCAGTCTGTGACGGCAGTTCCTTCATGAACTTCGCCAATTTTATGAATTATCCCAGAGTAAAATAATATTCTCTCTGTTGTTGTTGTTTTGCCCGCATCTATATGCGCCGCAATACCAATGTTGCGTACTTTCTCTAGCGGGATCGTGCGTGCCACAGCTACCTCCTATAGTTTTTGCCTCATGATATCTTGTATATTACTCTTTGTTAAGATTCTATACTTTTAGGGAAAACCGTCTTTTTGTGTAAATCTACGATATACCGCTTCGGCAAGGCGATATATCGCTTTTTTACTTAGTAACGATAGTGTGCGAATGCTTTGTTAGCTTCCGCCATCCGGTGCGTTTCTTCGCGTTTGCGAATCGCATTGCCAGTTTCGTTGGCAGCATCCATTAACTCATTTGCCAATTTGCTGGCCATTGTCCGGCCTGGTCTGGAGCGGGAATATTGCACTAACCAACGCAGTGCTAGGGTAGTGCCCCGTTCTGTACGCACTTCCATTGGTACTTGGTAGGTTGCTCCACCAACTCGCCGAGCTTTTACTTCTACTAAAGGCGTGGCATTTCGCACTGCTCTTTCAAAGGTTTCCAAAGCACCAGCACCAGTGCGTTCTTCAATAGTTTTTAATGCATCATAAACAATGCGTGCGGCAAGTGATTTTTTGCCATGACGCATGATCCGTCTGATAATCATGCTCACAAGGCGACTATTATATACTGAGTCAGACGGAACTGGGCGCCTTTGAATAACACCACGACGAGACATACTTCACCTTTAATTCGGAATTGGCAACGAAATTATATGCTATCAAACAGCGGAAACTAAAAGCGGTAGAACCCAACCCTCAGACTTCCTCAATTTTTTCACCCGTTGCAGCAAGGCTGACTTATTTACTGCCAATTTTGGATTTTGGATTTTGGATTAAAATTTGATATATATTCCGATCCCAAGGATCTGAAAAAATCAAAAGTCTTTAAGCCTAATTCCCTTGTGGGTTCGACCAATCCAAAAGACGCTCGATAACTCGCTAACGCTACGCTATCGTAAATCTAAAATCTAAAATTGTTTGACTTGCTATCTGCAACTAAATACTCAAGGCGACAAGATTATAAACTTTAATGTTCAGATGAGAAATTAGCTGTATATTACAGGATTTTCCTCCTCAGAACTTCTACACTTGCTCGCTTAGTGTAGATGTAGCTTGCTTGATTTTTTGAAACAGACTTTAGCAGCCTTCATAACTACTGTTAGAACAAAGACGGCGCTCCTTCTTTTGCCCTTCAGCTTTTTTAAGGTAGACGATTAATCGTGTTGGATGCGATTAATCGCCCGATCCTATTTTTTCGCTTCTTTAGGACGCTTGGTTCCATACTTGGAACGGCCTTGCTTGCGGTCTTTGACTCCGGCTGTATCTAGGGTGCCACGGATAATGTGGTATCTCACGCCTGGTAGATCCTTAACCCGACCGCCACGAATCATCACAACTGAGTGTTCTTGTAAGTTGTGACCAATGCCTGGAATGTAAGCTGTGACTTCAAATCCAGACGTAAGTCTGACTCTTGCTACTTTGCGTAGGGCTGAGTTAGGCTTTTTTGGTGTGGTCGTATATACTCTGGTACAAACTCCCCGACGTTGGGGACATTGTTTCAGAGCCGGGGACTTGGTTTTCTGACGCGCTTGTTCGCGCTCATTTCGTATTAGCTGCTGTATTGTTGGCATGAGTTACAGCGCGTAAAGCTGCTTATGGTCTAAGTTTTAACAAATCCTGATTATATCTTTTTTGACGGCTTTATGTCAATTGCTATTTTTCCTTAGCGATCGAACATCTGTTTTTTGAATTGTTCAATCATTAAGGACTCAAGGAGAAAGAATTGCCACAGCCACAGGTAGCGATCGCCTGGGGATTGTGGAAGCGAAAACCACCACCCATTAAGTCTTCTGAATAATCAACTTTCAAACCGTTGAGGTAATTTAAGCTTGCGGCATCTATGACCACTTGAATCTCATCCAAGTCGAAAACCTGGTCGTCTACTTTTATTGCTTCATCGAAGGACATATCATAAAAGAACCCGGAACAACCACCTGGTTTTACTGCCAATCGAAACAAGACATTTGGCTGCTTGGACTTTATTCGCCCAATCTCACTTACGGCTGCTTGACTCAGATGAATCATGGAACTCGTTTTTTGCAATTGAATACCCCATCTTCCATTTTACAGATAGGTTGACCCTTGCTTGTGTAAAATTCCAAATCACCAAAGGCATGAGCGCGATCGCTATTACTACATTTATAACACTAACATGCTTCAGTCCCCACCTTGACTAGGTAGGGACTTCTGGGGTGTAGTAGTTCGTTTACAAAGACGGTTTACACAAACAAAAATGTATTCAGTTTTGGGGTTAGAGCTTTAATAGCGTTCTTTTGGTTTTAATCTTTGGTACGGGCATAGTCATCTTGGTAGCGGATAATATCATCTTCTCCCAAGTATTCGCCATTTTGGACTTCAATCAATACCAAGGGGATCACGCCAGGATTCTCTAAACGATGAGATGTACATTGGGGTACATATGTTGACTCATTATTGCTCAGTAGTACTTCTTTCTCACCACAAACTACTCTAGCTGTACCAGAGACGACGATCCAATGTTCGCTGCGGTGATGGTGCATTTGTAGACTGAGGCGGTGTCCGGGCTTAACTTCGATGCGCTTAATTTTGTATCCGCGCCCTTCTTCTAAAACTGTAAAAGCACCCCAAGGACGTAATTCTGTTGCAGCAACGCCCCTGGAAGTTATGTTTGGAGGGAGGTGTAGAGTTTCAGTCTGTGTAGTTTCTTGATATCGAGCCATAGTTACCTCATTTGAAGACATAACAAACCGTTGGTACTCTTAATTATTGATAAAAAAATCTGGCGCTATCTTGCAACCTTGGAAATCAGCAATTTTGTCGCACTTTGATAAACATAGCAAAATCAAACCTTATGGTGTAAACCATTACTACTAAAATTCTGATGTTTACACCAAGTCTTCATCAAGCAAAATGATAGCTTGTTCTAAACTTTAAAAAAGATGGGGCATGGGGCATTGGGCATTGATGATTAAGATCCCTATTCCCTGTTTTCCATTCCCTCATTTTCGTGGTTGCAGGAAAATACCAATTCCGTTGTGAACACGAGCAGCGGTACTGGGTGATCGATCGAGTAGTTGCCCTCCTAAATAAAGGCTGGTAGAACTACCGCCATCCAAATTTAAAGCATCCACACAGCCCATCTGTTGCATCAATTGGGCATGTTCTGCCAAATTAGGCCCATAACCGCCAACACGATTATGTGTGGCAGTAATCATCAGTGTGCCTGTTGCCGTTGTGCAAATACCGCTACGAATAGCTTTTTCGGCAATAAAGGCATTGCTGAATTTTTCGCCTTTGGCATCAAGGACAATTTGACGATTTTGGACTAATAGCGGCCCAGCACCGATAATGTGGGGATAACGACTAAAATCTGTAGGAACAGTGGTGCTGGAAATACTTACTGTGGTTCCAATAGGTAGCTGGGAGGCAGCACTAGCAGCGTTGGCGCGTAAGGCTAGTAGGTAGCCATCCTGGGGAATGGGAATCGGCGTCTCACCAACTTTGCCGCCTGGTAGCTGATTAATAATTTGATCTTTCTGCACCACTAAGATAATTTCGTTATCCGTTAAGGGCGTGTAAGTTGCTCCCCAAGCTGAGGTGTAACGAGCAATGCCACTTTGAATGTAACCACTGTTGAGAAATAGAATTGGTAAGCGCTGGTCATTTGCTGCAATTAAAGTTTCTTCTAAAATGAGACGACTGAAGTAAAATTGGCCTGAATTATTCCAAGCGATCGCACCCCGGTTCAAAATCGGGCCTGATAACCACTGATTATCCCGACGAATCGCACCCAATGGCAATTTATTATTACGGTTAAAATAACCACCATTAATTCCTGCTACTGCTAGGTAACGTTGTGCTGTTTGAATTAAGGGAGCAGTACCCGCAAGCCCATCAGGACTAGCCCACATAGGTTTCAAGGTTAGTCCAAATTTGCGGGGATTAACTTCTAACCAGACGACTGGAAAGCGTTCTGTGCCTAAGTTGACATAATGCTGTCGCCAGTTCAATCCTGGGGCCCAAGTAATATCTCGTTCTTCTAGGGGATCGGGTCGAATATTGATAATCAGGCGATTGGGGTTAGCGACAGTAGTAACTTGAGGCGATAGACCAAAAGGAACGCTCAGACTAATAATCGTTTGGTTTTTCACCACCTCTACTTTTTGAATCAGTGGTTCAGGTGCTGCTGGTATTGGTTGTGTTGGTGTAACTGGTAATAATTGTTTGAGCAAGTTTGGCAGCAATGTTGGTGCTGCTGGTGGCTGGGGAGTATAGCGTTCTATCAAAACGGGTTCGGCGATTCCATCAAGAGTAATTGTCCACTCTCGATTTGGTGGTGCAGTGGGTTTGGGAGTTGGCGTGTCGGGATCGGAGGATGGAGTTTGGGGTTTGGCGATCGCTGATCCTTGTACAATTTGCCAGGGAGTGGGACGATCTAAATTGACAAGAATCCGAGTCTGTTGCAAAGGGGTACTTGCCTCTGGAGGTTCCTGACTCTGAACAATATTTGTGATTTGTGTTTTTGGGGTAGAAATCAGCAAAGTGTTGCCATTAGCTTGAATTTGCCAGCCAGATGTTTGAGCAAAATTAGTGATATCCAGATAGCGATATGCTCCTAGTAACCTAGTGGCTAATACCAGTGGCTTTGTCACCGACGAAAACCACTGTATTGGTTGCTTCGCTGAATTACTACTGTTTAAGAAATTTACTCCAATTAATTGCCTAAATGCCCCATCACTGAGATGAGTTGTCACCTGTCCAGATTTTCCAGGTCGCTGTAACCAAGTTCCTGGTAAAGTACGACCATTGAGGGAAATTTGATTACCAGAGGATGCCACACCTGTTAAAGGAGGTGCAGGTGACTGTGAGATTAACCTGGATATAAATTTGGTGGTTTTTGGGGATTCTTGGGCGTTGGCAGCACAAGTAGTCGTTGAGCACAGTACTGTTAAAAGTATTGGTGACACAGTAGCCCGGAAGAATCTGCGATCGCCCTTGGCATTTGCAGAGCCATCACTAATCTCTGATTGGCAACAATTCGGCATTTTTACCATAATTTACTAGGTACTTTGGAAAACTATTACCCAAGGTTTAAACTAACCAATTATTTGGAAATATCAAGGAAAGATGACTTTATTTTTGAATAAATATGGTAATCTATATATTGGCTACTTGTCTCTTTTAGACAAACATTAGACACACATTAATTTATTTAGACGCTAAAGCCACTGCAACCTAGTTTTTTAACTCCCAACTAATTCTAACCACACTATATACGTTAGTTTTGGTTATCAAAACTGGATTAAGATATTTAATCCTGCCGATAGTTGCTACTGTTATTACTTCAGTAATGTCTAGTTAATAGTAATACATGCGGCAACTGGTAAGCGGCAAAATTCTAGACAACAAAAATATTTGGGAATTGTCAAATGGGTATATATTGTAATACGCTGATTTTATTGCTGGATCGGGATAACCAAATAATTACTAATTCGTAATTCGTAATTCGTAATTAAAAGGGTACACCAGCTCAGACTCAATTTTTAATTCAATGGTTAACAAAACAATGGAGGGTAGAACCCCTCATTGATTGCAACCACGAATTAAGGTAGCGTAGCGTAAAGCCTTTAGCATAGCTTCTTTAAGAAACGCAAGGCGACTGCTTAGAGTGAGTTCTTGATTGTCACGATCGATTACTAATTATCTGGGCTTTGGCTTAAAAAAATAGTGCAGCGTTCAGTTTTAGTTTTGTTTCAGGTGAGCCGAAATAGGCTCCATGAGTAGCTAGCGTGCATCTGGAAAAAGAAATTGAAAAAATACTTAGCTTCAAAATATAAAAAAGAAACTGTCAGGGCAAAAATGATGTCTTGGCGGAGGTAAGTTGTCTAACACCGCATAAATACATAAAAAACACGCAAACATTTTAACACGGGTTAACTAACAAAGTAAAACCGAAGTTAAAATTTTTTTTCCCTAAATTTCGGTGCTTATATATTTTTCCATCGCTGAATTTAGAAATTTTTTCCCACAATGTAGTGGCAAAATTGGTAACTCAATACTTCAGGAACAGGGTATGAATAATAAACCGATGAATCAAGACCAGAAAATCACAGCGAATATCAACTCAAGAGATACCTATCAGGGGCAAAAGTGGTTAGTAGAAGAACGAGATGCCTGTGGTGTAGGTTTTATTGCTCATCGCCAAAATCATACCAGCCATGAAATTGTCGAAAAAGCCTTAGCTGCTTTAGCCTGCTTAGAACACCGGGGAGGTTGTAGCGCCGATCGCGACTCTGGTGATGGTGCTGGAGTATTGACAGCAATCCCTTGGGAGTTGTTCCAACAAGACTTTGCCCAAAGGGGGAAGGAATTTCCATCTAGCGATCGCATAGCTGTGGGGATGATATTTCTACCACAAGACCAGCAAGCTGCACAACAAGCGAGGGTGACTGTCGAGCAAGTAGCTGCTGAAGAGAAATTAATTGTATTGGGTTGGCGAGTAGTACCTGTGCAATCTGATTTGCTGGGGGTACAAGCAAGAGAAAATCAGCCCCAGATTGAACAAGTTTTGTTAGCTTCTGTTGACAAAAGCGGTGATGAATTAGAACGCCAGTTGTATATTACCCGCCGCCGAATTAGTAAAGCTGCAACTAACATCTCAGAAGAATTTTATATCTGTTCGTTGTCAAGTCGCACAATTGTCTACAAAGGTATGGTACGTTCTGCTGTCTTGGGCAGCTTTTATGACGATTTAAAAAATCCAGCTTACAAAAGCGCCTTTGCTGTTTATCACCGCCGTTTTAGTACCAATACCATGCCCAAGTGGCCCCTAGCCCAACCGATGCGGCTTTTGGGTCACAACGGCGAAATCAATACCTTATTGGGTAATATCAACTGGATGATGGCACGAGAAGCTAGCCTGAATCATCCTGTATGGGGCGATCGCATCCAGGAACTCAAGCCATTAGTTCACATTGATAATAGCGACTCAGCTACCCTAGACAACGTAGTGGAATTGCTGGTTTGCTCTGGACGCAGCCCCTTGGAAGCTTTAATGATTATGGTTCCAGAGGCTTATCAAAATCAGCCTTCTTTACGTGAATCTCCAGAAATTGTTGATTTCTACGAATATTACAGTGGTTTGCAAGAAGCTTGGGACGGGCCAGCACTTTTAGTATTCAGCGATGGCAAAAAAGTTGGTGCAACTCTAGATCGTAATG
This sequence comes from Nostoc sp. DedQUE04, assembly GCF_034530995.1. Taxonomy (NCBI): domain Bacteria; kingdom Bacillati; phylum Cyanobacteriota; class Cyanophyceae; order Nostocales; family Nostocaceae; genus Nostoc; species Nostoc sp. DedQUE04. The sequence continues at coordinate 14,269 of NZ_JAVRCA010000011.1, forward strand.
GTTTAAGACCAGCTCGTTACGCGATTACCAAAGATGATTACATTGTTGTAGCTTCGGAAGCTGGTGTGGTGGATTTCCCAGAAGCCGATATTGTCGAGAAAGGTAGACTTGGCCCAGGGCAAATGATTGCCGTGGATTTAGAAAATCATGAAGTGCTGAAGAATTGGGACATAAAGGGGCGCATCGCCAAGCAGCATCCTTATGGAGAATGGCTGCAACAGTACCGTCAAGAATTAAAGTCATTAGTCATTAGTCATCCGTCATTAGCAAATGGTAATGGCAAAGGAGAATTGATAAATGACCAAGGACAATTGACTATTGACAAGCAAAACTTACTTCAGCGTCAAACTGCCTTTGGCTACACCACAGAAGATGTAGAAATGGTGATTCACCCAATGGCGATCGCCGGTTCTGAACCGACTTTCTGCATGGGTGATGATATTCCTTTAGCCGTGCTGTCACAAAAGCCCCACCTGCTTTATGACTATTTCAAACAGCGCTTTGCTCAGGTGACGAACCCGGCGATCGATCCTCTCCGGGAAAAGTTAGTGATGTCTCTGAAAGTTGAACTAGGCGAACGGGGTAACTTATTAGAACCCAAGCCAGAATATGCTCGGAGATTAAAACTCGAATCGCCAGTGTTAACTGATGGTGAATTAGAGGCGATTAAGCTGTCAGGATTTGCCACGGCTGAGTTGTCAACTCTATTTGCGATCGCTAGCGGCCCAGAAGGATTGAAAGCCGCAGTGCAATCTTTGCAAGCACAAGCAGCTGAGTCAGTCCGGGCAGGTGCAAAGATTTTAATATTAAGCGATCAAGCTAATGACAGTCTCAACACAGAATATACCTACATTCCTCCCCTATTAGCAGTGGGCGCGGTGCATCACCATCTGATTCGTGAGGGGTTGCGAATGAAAACATCCCTGATTGTGAATACTGCTCAATGTTGGAGTACCCATCACTTTGCTTGTCTGATTGGCTATGGTGCTGGCGCAGTTTGCCCATACATGGCTTTAGATACGGTGCGTGATTGGTGGTCCGATCCCAAAACTCAAAAGTTAATGGGTGTGCAAAAAATTCCCACCCTCACCCTAGAACAAGCTTTAGGAAACTATCGCAAAGCAGTAGAGTCAGGTTTGCTGAAAATTCTCTCCAAAATGGGAATTTCTCTGCTCTCCAGCTATCAAGCAGCCCAAATCTTTGAAGCTATTGGCATCGGTGGAGATTTAATCGACCTGGGATTCCGTGGGACGACTTCCCGCATCGGTGGTTTGAGTATTACCGAACTTGCTGATGAAGTGCTTTCCTTCCACGTCAAAGCTTTCCCAGAACTAACGACCAAGAAGTTAGAAAACTTGGGCTTTGTGCAGTACCGTCCTGGCGGCGAGTACCACATGAATAGCCCCGAAATGGTTAAGGCGCTGCATAAGGCTCTAGATGGCAAAAACTACGACCACTACGAAGTTTACAAAAAGCACCTCCAAGGCAGACCAGTAACAGCCTTGCGAGATTTACTAGACTTCCAAGGCGATCGCCCGTCGGTTCCTCTAGAAGAAGTGGAATCGGTATATGAAATAGTCAAGCGCTTCTGCACAGGTGGCATGTCTTTAGGCGCTTTGTCAAGAGAAGCCCACGAAACTTTAGCGATCGCGATGAATCGCATTGGTGGTAAATCAAATTCTGGAGAAGGCGGCGAAGATCCAGTGCGCTACACAGTTCTAGATGATGTAGACGAGTCTGGTTACTCGCCAACACTACCTCATTTAAAAGGATTGCGAAATGGTGATATAGCTCATAGTGCCATTAAGCAAGTTGCATCGGGACGCTTTGGTGTCACACCAGAGTACCTAGTTAACGCCAAACAAATTGAAATCAAAATTGCTCAAGGTGCCAAGCCTGGCGAAGGTGGACAACTGCCAGGGCCCAAGGTGAGCCAATACATTGCGATGTTAAGGCGCTCCAAGCCAGGTGTGACGCTGATATCGCCACCACCGCACCACGATATTTATTCGATTGAAGACTTAGCACAACTGATTTTCGATCTGCATCAAATTAATCCCAAAGCACAGGTGTCGGTGAAGCTAGTTGCAGAAGTTGGCATTGGCACGATCGCGGCTGGTGTAGCCAAGGCAAACGCTGATATCATTCAGATTTCTGGTCATGATGGTGGTACAGGTGCATCACCACTCAGTTCGATTAAACACGCTGGTTCCCCTTGGGAATTGGGTTTAAGTGAAGTGCATCGCGTCTTGATGGAAAATGGCTTGCGCGATCGCGTGATTTTACGCGTAGATGGCGGACTCAAGAGTGGTTGGGATGTGGTAATAGGTGCATTAATGGGCGGTGAAGAATTTGGTTTCGGCTCCATCGCCATGATTGCTGAAGGCTGTATTATGGCGAGAGTTTGCCACATGAATACCTGTCCTGTGGGTGTTGCTACTCAAAAAGAAGAACTCCGCAAGCGGTTTACGGGAATGCCGGAACAAGTTGTCAACTTCTTTTACTTCATTGCTGAAGAAGTGCGGAGTTTGTTAGCCCGACTTGGCTACCGTTCTTTGTCAGAAATCGTTGGACGTGCAGATTTATTAAAACTGCGCCCAGAAGTAAATCTCACCAAAACGCGATCGCTAAATCTCGACTGTTTACTTCAGCTACCAAATAGCAGAGACAATCGTAGCTGGTTGGTGCATGAAGAAGTCCACAGCAACGGCGTGGTTTTGGATGACAAGTTCCTTGGCGATCCTGACATTCAGGCTGCTATTAGGGATCAGTCTACTGTCACCAAGACTTACCCAATTATCAATACTGACAGAACAGTGGGCACAAGATTAGCGGGTGCGATCGCTTCTCAATACGGTGACAGTGGCTTTGAAGGACAAATTAATCTCAACTTTACAGGTAGTGTTGGGCAAAGCTTTGGTGCTTTCAACCTCCCAGGTATAATTCTCAGCCTAGAAGGAGAAGCAAATGACTATGTAGGTAAAGGGATGCATGGTGGTGAAATCATCATCAAACCTCCAACAGATGCTACCTATAACGCCTCACAAAATGTGATAGTTGGCAATACCTGCCTTTATGGTGCTACTGGTGGCATCTTATTTGCCAATGGTCTAGCAGGAGAACGCTTTGCTGTGAGAAACTCCAAAGGCATCGCAGTGATTGAAGGCGCTGGGGATCACTGCTGTGAATACATGACAGGTGGTGTGATTGTCGTCCTTGGCAAAGTAGGACGTAACGTAGCTGCTGGAATGACTGGTGGACTCGCATACTTCTTGGATGAAGACGACTCATTTCGTGAGTTAGTCAACCCAGAAATTGTCAAAATTCAGCGGGTGATTACCGAAGTAGGTGCAAAGCAACTGCAAGAATTAATCCAAAATCATGCAGAACGCACTGGTTCACCAAAGGCGAAGAAAATTCTGCAAAACTGGCAAGAATTTTTGCCGAAATTCTGGCAGTTGGTTCCGCCTTCTGAAGCTGATAGTCCAGAAGCCAATCCTGAAAAAACAACTGAGTTCAGTTTAGTAAGCAGTCATTAGTAACTATAACCGTTCTCATACTCTGCCTTAAGGCATTCTCCCGGCAAAGAAGTTGCACAAACAGGTACTCTGCGAAAACCCCTTTAGATACCTAAAGCAGTCACCTGAATTTCCCTCTTAAAAAGAGCGTAGGAGAAAATATATTCCCCCTAAAAAAGGGGGAATATTCACTAACTGATTCACAAATGAACTTTAGACTAAGACTACAAAAGTGACCGAGCAATTAAATCCTGTCAAAGTCTAAGTAATAAATTCGAGATCGGCACTGTCCTGAAATCTACCTAATTGAGTATAGAAGGCATTACCTAAATCCTGGTACACTGCACTATAAATGTTTACCAACAAATTAGGATTTGTCTATAAAAATGCTTATAGAAGATCAAGCTCCCGATCGTAAAACGTCTGAAGAAGAACGTTTTCAAGATGATTATTATTCATACTTTGAATCTCCTGAAAATGCTACCCGATACACCCCATCAGTTTGGTATCTCGATTGGGCTTTTAAGCAACGTTCCTTCTCTTTGTTAGATTTGGGATGTGGCAATGGGGCTTTGAACAAATATCTACCTGAGCGATGTGACTACCTTGGGATAGATCATAGTGAAGGTGCGATACAATACTGTTCAAAACTATACCCCAAGCAGAAGTTTATTGCTAAAGATTTATCGGTAGCACTGCCAGAATTAGCTTCAGAAAATCAAAAATTTGATGCCGTTGTGCTAGCTGGTTTGCTATTTCATAATGTTGACAAGGAAACACTAGAAAAAAACGACGATCGAGAACTCGTTCAATTCTGCTTGGATAAACTAATAAGCGACAAAGGATATTTGGTGCTTATTATACCTTTTGCTTATGGCGAACATCCATCTCATAATTTATATGTTCGGGCAGAATGGTTACAAAACTTGCTAGAAAAATTGCTGAAAGTTGTAAAGGCAAAAATTGTTTACGAGAATATTTCTCTGCAAATTGACTTGGAGAAAAAAGTTCAACAGCAGAAGACGACTCCTGACTGGTTCGTGCCTGATAGCACTACTGATTATTCCAATAAGTACGCTGGAACATATATGGCAACTTGGACAGTTATAGCCTCTCCATAGCTAGGTTAAACCGCCATCTAAATAACCAAAATTATTCATCAACTTAAAAGTTGATTTTTTTTATTTTTGCACTAGGAACTAGTCTAAACTCCAGTCCCAAATGCATCTTATCCACAAAATATAATTTTAGTTGTTAGCCAATTACTATTGAGCAATTGCCCATAATTAATAACTATTACTTTTTGTTAGCAAGCAACTTTTGGTCTGTATCTTCCATTTCTAAAAGTTCTGGAATAGTCACAAAGCGATAGCCTTGCTTTCTAAAGTTGCTAATAATTTCTGGTAAAGCTTGCACAGTTCTAGAACGATTACCACCACCATCATGCATTAGCACAATCCCACCAGGTTTAGAATCTTTAATCACGTTATCGATCAACTTTGGTACAGTTGGTAACTTGTAGTCTGTGGAATCAGCAGACCACATCACCACGGCATACTTTTGTCCTTTTGCATAAGCTGCTAATCCATTGTGCAGATTGCCACCAGGCGGTCGGAAGAGATTTGTTTTAGCACCTGTAACTTGATAAATTAAGTCTGTTGTGCGCTCAATTTCAAAAGCAGCTGCTTGTTGATTAAAGAAGTGATACCAGTGATGCCAAGTATGGTTGGCAATGACGTGACCTTGAGCGACAATCTGCTTTCCTAACTCTGGATAATTTTTTAGGTTCTGCCCGACTACAAAAAACGTCCCTTTGATATTATTTGATTTTAGAATATCTAGCACTTGCCCTGTGGTCTGAGGCCAAGGACCATCATCAAAGGTAAGAGCAATCACTTTCTCACCCTGAGTAAGTTTTGCAGCTTTGATGATTTCCCCTTGAAAGCGTCTTGGTATGGGGTAGGCTAGACCCTTTGTTTGTGCTTCTTGTTGCCACCTTGTAAGCATCTCCGCCTTTAATTTCTCAATGCGCTGCTGAGTTCCTACGTTTGCAGATACATCCTTGATATTTATACTTGGTCTATTCTGAGCATCCGAAGCATTTGGCCTTAGAAGCATCATAAAAGCAAGACTAAAAACACCACCTAAAGCAAGTAGCGCAATTAATATTCCTTCTGGCCACAGAAACGACTTATTATTTTCCACCTCAAAGCTCCTTCAAAGATCGAACCATCACCACGGTTATGACGGTACGTTATAGCACATTTTTATTAGATATTTAGATACCAGTTACTTTCTGGTAATCATGAAAATTGAAATTGGTACTAACGGGAATTCAGAATTGATTAAGAGCGACTATATTGCTTTAACTAAAATCTATATGCTCTCGATTTGGACAGCGTTGAATATACAATACTTGGTACTGTTTAATTTCAACCCAGTTATCAAAGGTAAGCTTTGCGCTTCCACATTCTTACCACTAGCTCTAAGAAGCAGAGGAACACAATCAAATAATTAACCACACCCCAAAATCCTTTTAAATAGGAGTTATGAATTAGTTGCTGTTTTTCAGTTCACCGCTAAGGCAGCATTATCCTTTCAAGTTTTATAGCTTTTCAAATAAAATGAACTCAGTTGTCATACCTACAATTTGTACTTTTAGCAAACTAAAGTTTTTTAGTCAGACTTTCTCACTGTAAAACTGTATAGTTTACAACTTAAGTGAATTGTTTGATTAACATACAAAACTACTTAAAAAGGTAGGGCCTCTTTAAAATAAGACTCTGGCAAACTATTAGTTCTATTCTTGATAAGATATATTTTACTGCCTGTTGCGATTGTTTCCTTTTTAAGAAAAAGTTAAATTTTTAACTCACAGAATGTTACCTTGTACTTTCTATGAAATAGACCAGACGAAAATTGATTCAATATAGTTTCTCATTGGCAAGGGGCATTTATTGTTTCAATCTAGTCACCTTTGACTCATTCAAGAAAAATAATTCTATCAGCAGCTTACTTCTGTTTCGGATGCTGATACTTTAGCTCAAATTGCTAGTAGCCTTCTGTCTGTGAATGTTTTTTTCGATAATTAAGTATGTTTATATCTTAATTAATAGTACAGTTTAATATGCACTGTCACCGTGTAATTACGGAAATTAATTTTGTATATATAGGCAAGTGATTAAAATCACAATATAATACTATTTATCCATTGAAGCAATAAAGCCTATATTTCATCTTTAAAAGTAGTATTTTTGACTAAAAACGCGGTTTTGAACCAAATTTATGCATTTAAAAATACATTTAAATTTTGGCTAAGTTTATGTAATTTTACTTAAAAAGGAAATTTTCTTGTAACTCAACCTCCAGCAAGACAGCCCGACGCTCGTGGACTCGCTAACGCTGCGCTATCTGCGTTTTTTCAGTAAAGTGAGGTAGATACTGTCAAACATGAGGTAGACTATTTTGCAACTCACAACCAATTTTCTGTTTAAAGAAAAAACCTACTGGTTGTATCACTTTAGCAGTCTGTAACTAGCCGATCTTGCAGGAAGAAACAAAACTTCCGATTGTCTCATAACTTGCCTTATAATTACAGCAATTAAAATTTTTATTTTTAATAATCTATTTAGCAATCCTAATTATTAGCTTATATTACCTCAGACAAGTCATAGTTTCTTTACAGTACTTTTGCTTATCTTTAGCAAATGGGTAAGTGTATTATTTAATATCTGTATAGGTTGAGCCTAAATCCTCTTTTCCTATTAATATAACTTTTGAGTCAAAATAATCAAGGTATTTGTCTCACTTCTGAAACTGGCTAGAAACTTTTATGATTCCTCACGAAAGTGATGCAAAAAAAGAGCGTGCGTCGTTAAAAGTATGGCGTAGTTGGCAAGAAAATCTGATCTTAATAGTGATCGCACTGTGTTTGGCATTCTTAATCAGGACTTTTATCGCCGAACCGCGCTATATACCTTCTGACTCAATGTTGCCCACCTTACATACTGGCGATCGCTTGGTAGTTGAAAAAATCTCCTACCATTTTCACCCTCCCATAACTGGCGATATTATTGTTTTTCAGCCACCCGCAGAACTACAACGTCGAGGATATCCCAAAGACCAAGCGTTTATCAAGCGAGTTATTGGTCAGCCTGGTGAGGTAATTAGTGTTGCTTCTGGCAAAGTCTACCTCGACGGTCAACCCTTAGCAGAAGACTACATCGCTGAACCTCCAAATCAGCCATATCAACCAGTGAAAGTCCCAGAAGACGAATTTTTTGTTATGGGAGATAATCGCAACGATAGTAATGACTCTCGCTATTGGGGCTTTTTACCCAGAAAAAATGTCATCGGTCGGGCAACGTTTCGCTTTTGGCCTCTCAATCGCATTGGGTTCATTTAATCAGTTTTAGATTTTGGATTTTTCTTTCAATCCAAAATTGCCAGAGTTAGGAGTTATTTTAAGACTTCTAACTTTTAACTTAAAATCTCAAATAATACATTATCTGAGCGATCGCATCACCAGTTAACTCCAGCCGTCGCTGGAAATCAGCCAGGTTACGGTAGGGCCCGGCTGATTGCCGATTTTGCACCACTGCTTCCGCCAGAGACAAATCTATAAATGGGATTTGTGCTAATTTTTCAACGGTTGCTGTGTTCGGGTTGAGTAAATGGGTAGGATTTTCTAAAGATTCGTGGTCATAGTAAATAAAATTCAGCAGAGGCTTTAATGGTTCTAAGCGCGGCGCTGGTATCCCCAAAGCCGCAGCGATATCTTCAATACAGTAAAATTTCACACCTGAATGTGAAAGTTCCACAAGCGATCGCGCTTGGTGAATTGATAAACCTGGTAAGCGTAACCAATCATCTACAGTCGCTTGATTAGCATCAATGCGAATACCTAATTGAGCTGCAATCTGAATTTCTTCCCCAGATTGTAGGCGATAGTAAGGATCGTTGAGGAGCTTGGCGCGGAGTTTTTGCAGCCTGGAATTTAAAGGTAGCCAATTATTCATGATTGTCGCTTACCTCAAGAAATCTGGTCTAGCAATTGGCGACGCTTTTGCTCAAATTCATACTCTGAAATCAGTCCATCTTGGCGCAGAGCATCTAATTCCCGCATTGCGTCAGCGATCGCTCCTACCTGATTAATCGCCTTTTGTGAGTTCCTCGCTGCTGACTTGCCGAGATTAAAATTACGATCGAAAGCTTCTTCATCTTGGGCTAAATACCAAACTCCCTCAATCGCACTAGCTACCTTGGGGATCGGCGTCCAGGAAAGCAACACATACAAAACACCCCACAAAGGCTGTCCCAGGTAGAATTTATGTAATCCTGAAATTGTCAGTGTGCCAGAAAAAGCTAAAACAGCGGCAACACTTCGGCTTTTGCGCTTAGTCAACATATTTCTAATAAATATACGAATACCATAGTTCCGACAATAAGACAGCCAAAAGGCACACAAACAATTCATCCCTAACTAAATCTTCCCAGTCCCCAATTCCCAGTTCCCAGTCCCCAATCCCCAATTTGAAGAAATTTGAGTAAGTTTCACATGACTGTGCATTCAGCTTTGATGCTAATTTTAAGTTTTTAACGGATCTAGACTACTACGATGTCACAGACCTTCCTACCGCCAGAATGGCTTAAACAGCTTTGCGATCCTTACGCTGTGCTAGGAATTTCTGTGAGTGCTGACGATCGCCAGATTTTTAAACGCTATCATACTTTAGCGAAACTGCTACATCCCGATCGCTATGCTAAAAACTGCAATCCAAACGAAGAATTAGCAACGGCAATACTTAGCTATTTAATCAATCCAGCTTACGAACAACTCAAAAATCGACACAAGCGCTTGATTGCCATAGCTATGCTGCGATCGGACGCAAGACTATTACAGCAGCAAGCTTTGTGTGGGCAAAGTGCCATAGCTAAGGAAATTATAGAAATGTCTGCACCCCAAGCAGAATTGTTTTATGAAGAAGCGATCGCTTCCTATGCAGAAGCTCAATACAAATCACTCCATCAGTTTTCTCAAGTTACACAACAAATTAGTATACTGAATTTAGTTTACTTACAGTTGCATAAACCTGACTTGTTTCTCCCGCAAAAAGTTGTTCCCATCATCCCCGAAGTAGAAGTCAAGCCAGTTGAATTGACATTTAATGAAGAAACTAATGTCAAACCAGTTTTGACAAATTACGCCCAACGTCACTACCAGCGAGCTATTGAGTACGTCAGGCTAGCCAATTGGGCCCTAGCCGTGCAAGAACTGCGCGATGCCATCAAGTTAGAGCCAAATAACAGCGACTATTATGCTTTATTAGGTTTAGTACATCTAAAACAGAAATTTATCGGCATGGCTAGGGTTTACATCCGTCAAGCATTAAAACTTAACCCGCAAGATTCACTAGCTTTGAAATACGCTACCAGACTGAAAATTGAACCGAGTGAAAATACCAATCCGAAATCAATGGCTAAAGCTCTGAGTATTGCGAGTTTATTAAGTCGATTTAACAAGGGGAAACCTTCTCAAGTCAAGTGTTGAAATTTCGGTAACAAACCGTACCAAAACCGAAGCTTCGTGACTAGATTACTCCCCTAGACTAAAATAATAAATAGAAGTAAAACTATTAAGCTACTGAGTCTGGGCGCTCAGTTTAATATAAGCAATATGGGATTCTTCGATTCGGAAATAGTTCAGCAAGAAGCAAAACAGCTGTTTGAGGATTATCAAGCGCTGATCAAGCTTGGCAACAGCTACGGCAAATTTGACCGCGATGGCAAAAAGCTGTTTATTGAGCAAATGGAAACCATGATGGATCGGTACCGCATCTTTATGAAGCGCTTCGAGCTATCAGAAGATTTCATGGCACAAATGACAGTAGAACAACTGAAAACGCAATTAGGTCAGTTCGGTGTCACTCCGCAACAAATGTTTGACCAAATGCACCTCACTTTAGAACGGATGAAAGCCGAGCTAGAAAAACAGCCCTAACAAAAGTTAGGAGTTGGGAGTTAGGAGTTCTCAATAAACTCATAACTCATAACTTATCACTCCTAACTTTAATTTGACTTGGGACGAGAAAACTGGGAAGGTGACTTGAAGTTTTCTACGGGTACGTTCTTAAGTGCCTTCTCCATAAAATCTTTCCAAATGGGAGCAACCATGACACCACCTGTGGCATGGTCAGCTAATTGTTTGTTGTCATCTCTCCCTACCCAAACAGCAGTTGTCAACTGTGGCACAGTGCCAACAAACCAAATATCTTTTTCTGATGATGTTGTTCCGGTTTTCCCTGCGGCTGGGCGACCGAGAGCAGCACCTTTACCTGTACCTTCAGTGATTACCGATCGCATCACATCGATAATTGCGGCTGATGCCCAAGGATCGAGAACTAGCTGTGGTTTAGGAGTGTTATCTAGCAACACGTTACCACTACTATCGGTGACACGGGCAATTACAGTTGGTGGAGATTGCCAGCCATAATTAGCAAAGGTAGCATAGGCACTAGCCATTTCCAGAGGAGTGACACCAATTGCACCAAGTGGTAAGGAAGTAACAGGTTCCATTGGACTCATAATGCCCAAAGTACGACACGTTTCTATAACTCTATTCATCCCTACAGCCTTACCAATCTTGATCACCGGAATGTTACGCGATTGGGCTAAAGCTCTGCGGATTGGCATAGCTCCACTAAAACCGCCATCATAATTTCTGGGAAAGTACCAACCGTTACCATCTCGATAGCTAACTGGGGCATCTACCACTGTTGAGTCTGGCCCATATTTACCAGTAGCAAAAGCAGTATAGTATACAAACGGTTTAAAAGAAGATCCGGGCTGGCGCTGAGATTGAGTTGCACGATTAAATTCACTCGTCTTAGGATCTATACCGCCCACCAGTGCTTTAATAAAATGCGTGCGCGGATCGATGGCCACAAGGGCCATTTGATTCTTATATAATCCTTGCCCCAGAAGTGTTTTATGCCACTTAACGACAGTTTCCTCAGCCATGATTTGGAAGTTGGCGTCAACTGTAGTTTGCACCCGCATCCCGCCTTTGAGTAGTGTCTCACGCCCAAACTTCTTAGCCAACTCCTGCGCTACGGTATTGGTTACATAAGGTAAGGCACTACCTTGAAAGGATTTGATTCTCCCAAGTTTGATTTCTTGCTTAAGGGCATTATCGTATTCTGACTGGTTGATCCAGTTCAATTCCAGCATCCGTCCCAGCACTTCTTTTTGTTTCTGTTTTGCCAGCTTCATGCTCACAAACGGGCTAAATTCTTCTGGTGCTTGGATCAAACCCGCCATCATTGCTGACTCACCCAAGCTTAAATATTCTGATGATTTATTAAAGTAACTGCGGGCTGCCGTTTGTACACCATAATTGTTATGACCCCAATAAACTTGATTGAGGTACATTTCTAATATTTGGTCTTTAGTGAGAATTTGTTCTAACCGGATTGCTAGCACAGCCTCTGCTAACTTACGGGTAAAGGCCCGTTTTTGAGACAAAAACAGGTTTTTTACCAATTGCATAGTCACAGTAGAGCCACCCTCTTTGACTCCACCTGCTACAGCGTTAACTACTATAGCCCGGCCAACACCAGTGGGGTTAATACCGTGGTGATCGTAGAAGTGGCTATCTTCACTTGCCAATACTGCCCGTTTTAAATTCGGGGAAATTCTATCCAGAGGTACGACTTCCCGATTGGCTTCCCCATGAATACTTGTTAAGAGCTTGCCCTTAACGTCATAAATGTAAGTCGTTTCTGAGGGGAAGAAGTTACGTAGCTGTCTCACATCTGGCAAATTACGGAAACTGATGGCTAAACCAACCAGTCCTCCGGCTACAATGGAACTTGCCAGCATGGTGATTGATAGGAGAGTACCGCCAGTTACCTGACCAACTCCTTTCAAAAACTCAAAACCTGATGAAGCCCGACGCTGTGGCTGTTTATCTTCAAAAGTCCTAGACGACGACACGGCTATTTCACTTCCTCACTTGTAAATTTAACTGTAATTGATTGGGTGAAGCAAGGCGGTTAGTTTTTTGCAATTATAGTAGTTTGGCAGATGAGAAAGCGGATAAATTGCAAGTGTTTATAACCAACTTAACTTCTAGTGTGCAAAACATAGCTAATAATGAGTCTCTTAATATGACGCAAGATTTTGCTTGGCTGCGTCGTGGTGTAGTAGAAGTTTTCCCACAATCAACTGATGTTAACAGCGAAAGTCTAGAAAGGCTCTTACTAACTACAGACAAACCTTTAAGGGTCAAATTGGGAATTGACCCTACAGGTACTGATATTCATCTTGGTCATAGCATACCAGTACGAAAACTGCGAGGATTTCAAGATGCAGGTCATACAGCAGTTTTAATTATTGGCGATTTTACAGCACGTATTGGCGATCCAACTGGTAAATCTGAAGTGCGTCGTCAACTTACAGAAGCAGATGTAGCTAAAAATGCTCAGACTTATTTAGATCAAGTACGTCCTATCTTGGATTTTGACACACCAGGAAGGTTAGAGGTGCGCTATAACTCTGAATGGCTCTCTAAGCTCAACTTAGAGAAAATTTTGGAGTTACTCTCCACGATGACGGTGGGGCAGATGTTAGCGAAGGAAGGATTTGCCGATCGCTATAAAAAAGAGAATCCGATTTTTATCCATGAGTTCCTGTACCCGTTAATGCAAGGTTTTGATTCGGTTGCAGTTGAGGCAGATGTGGAATTAGGCGGCACCGATCAGAAATTTAATATTGCTGTAGGTAGAGATTTGCAGCGCCATTTTGGTCAAAAGCCCCAATTTGGAATGCTGCTGCCAATTTTGATTGGCACAGATGGCGTGCAAAAAATGTCTAAGTCTTTAGGTAATTATATCGGATTGTCAGAACACTCAGGACAAAAGTATCAAAAGTTGCAAGGAGTTACCGATAATCTCCTAGAACAGTATTTTGAACTGTTAACGGATTTACCTTTGGATCGACTGCCAGAAAATCCCCGCGATCGCCAGACACTTTTAGCATGGGAAGTTGTTAAACAGTACCACGGTGAAACCGCAGCCCAAGAGGCAAAAGAAGCAGCCCAAAGTGGCGGCAAAGAAGGTGCTGTTCCAGAATTTTCTCTAGCTGGCGTGCAGCAATTTCCTACGAAGTTAGCGTATATTCTCAATGTCACTGGCTTGTGCAAAAGTACCGGGGAAGGAAAGCGGAAAATTCAAGAGGGTGGCGTGCGTTTAGATGGCGATCGCATCACTGATGCTGATACCACTTTTGATGCTCCTGGTGAATTACAAGGTAAAGTTTTACAAGTCGGGAAAAATAAGTTTGTGCGCTTAGTACCTTAAATGGGGAATGGGAAGTAGGAAATGGGGAATAGGGAACAGTTAGGACAACGAGTTATTGTGGCTTTGGATGTGCCAGATGAACAAGCTGCGATCGCACTTTTAGATCAACTCCCGCAAGTTGGTTTTTGGAAAGTCGGTTTAGAGTTGTTTACCAGCACTGGCCCGAAAATTCTGGAAGTGTTAAAGTCTCGGCAAAAGCGCATTTTCTTGGATTTAAAGTTTGATGATATCCCCAATACCGTTGCTGGTGCTTGCCGGAGTGCAGCTAGATACGGAGTGGATTTACTGACAATTCATGCTACTGCTGGTAGAGATGCCCTGAAAGCCGCAACTGAGGCGGCACAGGAAGGGGCTGCAAAAGCAGGTGTACAACCACCAAAGTTAATTGCGATTACTCTGCTAACGAGCATTTCTGCCAGACAGTTGGCATTTGATTTAAAAATACCTCTAGAATTGCCAGAATATGCTCTAGAAATGGCCCTACTGGCTCAGGAATCTGGTTTGGATGGGGTAGTTTGTTCGCCTCAAGAGGTGGCACAGCTACGACAAACTTGTGGAAATGACTTTTTACTAGTTTGTCCGGGGGTTAGACCAACTTGGGCTGATATTGGCGATCAAAAGCGATCGCTCACTCCAGCTCAAGCTATTATTGCTGGTGCAGATTATCTAGTGATTGGGCGTCCCATCACCACTGCTACTGAGCCTGAGTTAGCCTGGAAGAGGATTTCTGAGGAGTTGATCGCGGTGGCATGAAGCTTAGAGTCAGTGAGAAACTCAGAGTCCAGGGTGTAGAGAAGAACAATCTTGCCTCTTGGCTCAGTCAGAAAAATTATAGTTTCCTGTTTGCTTGTGGCTTCTGGGTTGTAGTCTCAAATAGCTTTGCTTACCCAGCCTTCTCGATAAACCCTATCCCTAAACCCTCGGCGCTAGCAGAAAGGGAAAATGTCAACAATGGTGCGAAGTCTTTGTGTTCTGAGCAAAATTTAGAAACATTAACTATACAGCTATTGCAAAAATTACCTAGTTATACCAATCGCGCTAGTCAACGCGCCCGCCGCCTCAGTAGAAGCAGTCAGGTTTACAGTTATATGTTAGTGGCAGGAAGACCTGAGTTTACTCCTCTGCCCCTTAACCTTGAAGAATATAGTGCAGATACGTCTAAAAGTGCTGCATCAGAAGTTGAGCAAGTTTTCTTTACTACCTTGGAGCGGCAGTACATAAATCGGAAAGTTGTAGAATTACAAGAATTTCACTGGCTGTTATTGACTAAAACTAAAAGTGGTTGGCAACTAGTGATGATGTTTTCTCAAGTTGGTTCCTATTCACAACAGCAGCCAGTATCTCCACCACGAGATAGTAGTAACGGTACTGTTGCCCAAGGAGTTAAAGCTTGGTTGCGCGATTGTGAAGCTGGAAGTTTACGTTAATAAAACCTAATTCCCAATCTTCGTAAATTAGAAGAATATTAAGTAATGTCTAAAAATACTTACTCAAATTCTCTATAAACAGGATTATCACTTGTGGTTAGAAACTACATTAAAATAATTGCAAGAACAAAATTTAGAACATCTTGATTAGGATCGTTTGATGAGGAGATTCAAAGATTGAAGAATGAACAATAACACAAGTTTGAAAGTTATTTACTTTCTTTGAAATGCTCTGGCGCGGCATAGCCCCTTGTTAAAGATAAGCTAATTTTTTACAGCACGGCATAAATAAACTACTCATTTCAAATCATTAAAATGCTTACGCTGTATACGTGTTTAATTTTGTTCGCGAGTCCGCAAGCGTCATTGTGAATTTTGAATTAGCCTTTTGCGGTACTAATTATTTTCATAGAAGATACATTACCTAACTAGCTTGTATCAGTACGATTTTACCTGTATCTTTAGGAATATTTTTAGGAAAAATAGCTAATAAATAACTAAAAGAAGCAGACATTATTTAAAAACGCAGATTGGCTTGAATTTAAGCGTTGTAACTCCCGTTTTTTGGCGATAACATGGAAAGAAGTTTATTTCAAGCTTTATCAAACCGCCTTTAGCGTCAGTTTTTTTATGGACATTCAGTTAATTAACATCGGGTTTGGTAACATCGTGTCTGCCAACCGAGTAGTTGCCATTGTCAGTCCAGAGTCTGCCCCGATTAAGCGGATTATTACCGATGCACGGGATAGAGGTCAACTGATTGATGCAACTTACGGTCGTCGGACTAGGGCTGTAATTATCACCGATTCCAGCCACGTAATTCTGTCAGCAATTCAGCCGGAAACGGTAGCGAATCGCTTTGTAATTTCTCGCGATCATCAAACTGTAGATAATTGACTAGCAGTGGATTTTTCCCACTTTTGTTTGTACCGGATCGGTAGTACCATGTGAATTAGACAAATTTTATGTCACTCTTGCTACAAATTCTTTAGTCATTAGTGGACTAAACCAAGAACACAAGACTAATGAATAATATGTATTGATTGATTCACAGGTTGAAGGGATGATGCCAGCTTTACCCATCCAGAGTAGTGCGACTACCGAAGAATGCTTACATTTAGGCAGGTTAATTGTTTTAACTGGCCCCAGTGGGGTCGGCAAAGGTACTTTAATGCGATCGCTCCTAGAGCGTCATCCAGAACTCTATTATTCCGTATCCGTGACAACTCGTTCTCCCCGTCCAGGGGAAATCGATGGCAAAAGTTATTACTTCATCAGTCGCAGTAAGTTTGAACAATTAGTTGCTGAAGGTGAATTTTTAGAATGGGCAGAATTTGCTGGTAACTATTACGGCACACCCCGTGAAGCAGTACTTAACCAAATTCATTTCGGTAAGTTGGTGGTGCTGGAAATTGAACTAGAAGGGGCAAGACAAATTCGTGCTTCCTTCCCCAGTGCCCTCAGCATTTTTATTTTACCGCCTTCCTTTGATGAATTAGAGAAACGAATACGCTCTCGTGCCCAAGATTCTGAAGAAGCGATCGCCCGTCGTCTGCTTCACGCCCAAGAAGAAATTCAAGCCGCAGATGAATTTGATATTCAAATCGTTAATGACGATTTTGAAACTGCTTTAAATGATATTGAAGGAGTTTTGTTTAAATAAATTAGGAGTTAAGAGTTAGAAGTTATGAATTATAAACTCCTAATTCTTAACTCCTGTATAGACGCGATTAATGAGCCAGCGCGTTGCGGGGGTTCCCACGGCAATCGCTCATGGGGGGAACCCCCAAGACCGCGCTGCCTCCCCGTTGTAGCGACTGGCGTCGCGTCTCTACTGCTAACTCCCAGTAATTAACCAAATAGACCTTGAATTAGTGCCAAATTACTGGTCAAAAAGTAAGCAACTACTGCACCACCAATACCACCAATCAAGAAAGAACTGCCGAAGTTGTTCCAGCTTTCTTTAGAGTTAAAAGCATCTGCTGGAGGCTTGGGTACGGTAACACTAGGAAGTGCTTTGGGTGGATTGCTATTTGCATACAGTGATAGAGCGCCTGTGAGAACTACAACCAAGCCAATGGCTGACAGTAACCCAGCTAAGTTAGCATTATCTGTGTCCCGCAGTGGGCCTAATTTGGCAAAGGGGCCAAATAGCCAGTAACCATGAGCCATACCAACTTCTAAACCGCGTCTAGCAGGAGCCAGACCTGGGCGATAAGCAGGTAAATTATTAATAAACCCCTTGACCAAGGGAGAAGAATTAACCGGGGTTTCTAGGTTGCCTATCTGCGGATCGCCAAATGCGGGAAAAACAACTTCCCGATTTCTAGGATCGCTGGGAAGATTCTTTGATGCATCTACTGCTTGTGCCATATTTTATGTTCGCCTCTAAATTAAAATGGTGGCATTTTTATATTAATAATAATTGTCGCTAAAGAAGCATTTTGTTTAGGAAGTTTAGAAAAATTAATTTAGCTTATTTTAAAACCGTGAAACTCGCGATACTGTTTACAGATCGCGAGTTTCAAAAAACTATTTTTGCCGACTATTTTAGTGATAATTCTGCCTAACTAAGCTGAAAAAATCATCTACACAATATTAAGCAAAAAACAAGACATCGATTCAACTGTCCTAAATTCCATTTGACACTTATGGTAGTGGGTGGAAAAGTAGGTCGGGGAAAAAGCGGTTGAATTCAATCAAGATACCTGCTGTGATGAACAGCCATATCGTAGCGGCCACAGGCGCTGTGGAAATGAATTTAATCAAATAAGCTGATTGGTCGCCTTTGTCTGCCATGAATTTAGTCTCCAAAACGAATGAATTAGTTAAACTGATTTAGCGTGGGGAAATGGGAATTTCTGTATCCTTGGCTGCTAATTTTCCAGAGAGAAGTTCTTGGACTGCTGCTACTGGCCAAGTAAAGCCTGACGCTATGATAGGTAGTGCCAAACCAATATCGATTTGGATTTCTTTTAGTTCAGTGTTCGGGTCTTTTTTGACTGCTTGCAGATAGGCACGACCTACCCAGCCAATCCAACCAGCAATATATAGAAACAAAATGCTAGGGATCAGGAAATCACCAGCATGATCTAGACGACCATCAACAATCAAGTGGGGATACCCCTCAGGACCACACAGTTCTTGAGAATAACGCTCAAATCGTTTTATCCCTGATTGGGGATCGGCGGTGGTATTACGGGCATTAGCTGCTAGCTGTTGAAAAGCGGGATTGTCCCTGCACGGTGTCAAATTAGCCCCTAAAGCTTGTGCTGGGGGGGCAAAGTTGAACCAAAGACTAATCGCTAACATCAAAGCAAACAATCGTCGCATAGAGTTGTTTCCTTTTATTACAAAACAAGAAGTTCTTTGTACAAAACGAAGCGGCTTGTACAGTTGTTTTTTTGCATAACTAGGAAGTCATCATACTCTTGGGTGGGAACCGAGTAAAGTTTAAGTAAATAAAAGTTAAAGCTTCTCAACCAAAATTAGTGCTGAGTTCCGAGTGCTGTTAGCAAAAGCGGGGCGTTTAGCCCGTGCTCAGTAGAAGAGTTGTTGTAGGGTAGTAAAGAAGCAAGATTTTTTCTTTACTATTCAGGACTCAGGACTCAGCACTCAGCACTCAGCACTCTCAATGACAACCGTTTTAGCAATAGAAACCAGTTGTGATGAAACAGCCGTCGCAATTGTTAACAATCGTAAAGTTTGCAGCAGTATCGTAGCCTCGCAAACTCCAGTCCATCAGCAGTATGGCGGGGTAGTACCAGAAGTAGCGTCTCGCCAGCACTTGGAAACGATAAATGTTGCGATCGCACAAGCCTTAGAGCAAGCTCAACTAAATTGGGGACAAATTGACGCAATTGCCGCCACTTGTGCCCCTGGACTTGTAGGAGCGCTATTGGTGGGATTAACTGCTGCCAAAACTCTAGCGATGGTACACAATAAGCCATTTTTGGGAGTTCATCACCTCGAAGGTCACATCTATGCAACTTACTTGAGCGAATCAACTTTAAATCCCCCTTTCCTTAGCTTACTGGTTTCAGGCGGACATACAAGCTTGATTTATGTCAAAGATTGTGGTAGATACGAAACTCTGGGACAAACCCGTGATGATGCTGCGGGTGAAGCCTTTGATAAAGTGGCGCGATTGTTAAAGCTGGGTTATCCGGGTGGACCAGCGATCGACAAGTTGGCACAGCAGGGTAATCCTCAAGCCTTTGCTTTACCCGAAGGAAAAGTTTCTTTACCTAGTGGGGGGTTTCATCGTTATGATGCGAGTTTTAGTGGGTTAAAAACGGCTGTATTACGTTTAGTGCAGCAGTTAGAAAAAGATAGTGGACAAGTGCCAGTGGCAGATATAGCAGCTAGCTTTCAGGATGCGGTAGCGCGATCGCTAACCAAAAGAGCGATCGCCTGTGCCCTTGACTATAGTCTAGACACAATTGCCATTGGTGGCGGTGTAGCAGCTAATAGCGGTTTGAGAAAAAATCTCCAAGCCGCCGCCGTTAAACATAACCTACGCGTCCTCTTCCCACCTTTAAAATTCTGTACCGATAACGCCGCCATGATTGGCTGTGCCGCCGCTGACCATTTATCCCGTGGTCATACGTCCCCCCTGACACTAGGCGTTGAATCTAGATTAGGGCTTACTCAGGTGATGAAGTTGTATCAATCTGTTGAGTAGTCATTTGTCATTTGTCATTTGTCATTTGTCATTTGTCATTTGTAACTACCAATGCCCAATGCCCAATGCCCAATACCCTATACCCTATAACTATTGACTATCGCCCGAATGTGATCGGCCACTGCATCCGGCTGTTCTAACATAGCCAGGTGTCCGCAATTAGGAATTTCCAAAACATTGTCACCACAATATTGAAAAAGCCTGTGAAAGCTGGCTAAATGGCGCACATACTTGGGTTCCATAACCTTGTCTTCTGCGCCAGCCAAAAAATAAACTGGCTGCTTCAGTTGGGATACTAGCTCAGGTAAACGATTGATTTCTTCTTCAGTTGTGGAGTCTAACAAAGTTCCCAGAGCGGCTTCTGGGTCAGCCACAACGAAATCTATTACTCGTTGACGTGCCCAATAGCGCTCTAAAGGACGAGCTACACTAGCTCTGGTAAACAGCAAATCAATCAAAGGCACTTGGGACAGCCAGCGCGGACGGACTTGCAAAAATTTCTGACCTGCCGAGCGAAACTGCTCAAAGGCTTCTTTGAGGTAAATACCACCGCCAGCGTTGATACAGATAACTCCCTTAACACGCTCAGGTATTTGATCTGCTCCCCAAAGAGCGATCGTCCCGCCTAATGAGTGACCAATTAGCCAAGCACTTCTAATATTCAACTGTTTCAGGAGAACTGCTAAATCTTGAGTATACGCAGCAGGAGTATAAAGAGAATCGAAAGATGAGTCAGCCATACTACTGGAGATGGGCGTCATACTCAAAGACGTTTGTGCTTGACTAAAATCGGTTTTTATCTGAGATTGGGATTCACCAAAACCCCGCAAATCATAGGACAAGCACTGCAAATCATCTGATAGGCGGGAAATCACAGGTTGCCAATATCCACGGCTATTGAGCCAACCGTGGATAAATACCAAAGCATGGGGGCAGGAAGTGGGAGCCGTTAGCTCGTATGCGTGTGGAACGCCCAAGATTTCGATAGTTGCCATACTTGTATCGTACCCTTAAGGATGGGTGCGACTAAATACTAAAGTAGAAAGAGTTAGAAGTTAGGAGTGAGGAATTTTTAACTCATAACTCATAACTCATAACTTCTCACTTTTTTATTTACCCAGCAACCTCTGTCGCACTCCTTCAGCAATTTTGTGACCCAGATATTCAGGAATGAGGCTTTCATTCGGCCCTAACAAGTAGAGAATTAGCCGTGTACGTCCGCGCCAAACCAGTAAATTGGCATTGACTACCAAAAGGTCTTCCTGCCAGATAGCATACATCACTTTGTAGAATAATCCTGGTTGATTATCAGCTTCAATCACTAAGGCAGGGAGATGAAATACTGGATCGACATAAAACTCAGTTTGTACCTGCTCTAAGCCAGTGTCAAGATTAAATTCTACCGCCAGCATCTCTTCTACCTCAAACCGACCTCCTAAAGCCTCGCGAATGGCGCGACAGACATTTTCTGCGGTTTTCTCGGTCAAGGCTTTACTACCACGAGATACCAAAAGTTTGATAAAAACTAACATTGGCGGACGGATTTGACCGTATAGACTTAAACCGTGGATAGTCAACCCATAAGCTGCTAGTACACCAAAAATATCGCTGAGGAGAAAAGACTGGTTGCGGTAAGCAAAATGCAGGGCACTTTTGCTTCCTTCCGGTTTTAGTTCAATAACAGCACGTCTAGTTTTATAGAGACGGTAGGCTAACCGCAAATTTTGCAGTTGAATTTCACTACTGACGAATTGCTCATAAAACTGGGGAAACGCTCGGTTAAAGCGCTTTAGGAGTTCCAGTGTCGAAGATTTTAAACCAGAAGCCATTGTTAAGGGTAAAACTCGCTTGCTTTCGTCATCTGGGGGCTGGGTGTTGAGGGTTGGGTGTTAAGGACTAAGGACTGAGGATTGGGGACTGGGAGGACAAGGGGACAACAGAAGAGTGTTCTCGATACCCAATGCCCAATCCCGTGTATACAATTCACTCCTAAGCTAACGTGCATTTAAGCTCTATAGGAGCAATTGCCAGGATTAGGTTTTTCCATTATGAATTTTGAATTTTGAATTGTTTATATCCTTACGCTTTTGGTGAATTTCTCCTAGCCTTTACAACAAAATGCTAAAGTTGAAAATGATTGGTGTGAAACACGCTCTAACTAGCTGTTACCATTGCAAATCCCGAAAACAACCGAAAAAATTTGAGTGTAATAGGGTAATAAATGGGGGTAGCGATGTTAAAAGTGAATCAACACTCCTGAGAGTGGAAACCAATTCAGTTATACTACCCGAACCGCGTTGGCATGGGTTTTTGGAAAACTTGGTTTAGTACTCCTGAATCTGTAGGGACAACTAGGACAAATCTCTTTGAAGAGCATACAGCAGAAACTGCGGGCAACTCCAGCCCCAGTAGTATTAGCGAAGCTGCTTCAAAGGAGGCTCGGATCGTCTTCAGTACGGAACGAGATATTGACCTATATGAGCTAGAAGAACTCTGTGATGCAGTTGGTTGGTCGCGTCGTCCTCTAAGAAAAGTAAAAAAAGCTATTGAGCATAGTTTTC
The DNA here is from genome assembly GCF_034530995.1 of Nostoc sp. DedQUE04. NCBI lineage: Bacteria > Bacillati > Cyanobacteriota > Cyanophyceae > Nostocales > Nostocaceae > Nostoc > Nostoc sp. DedQUE04. The sequence continues at coordinate 36,817 of NZ_JAVRCA010000011.1, forward strand.
TCGTTGCTTCAATGTGGCAAGTGAGAGGAAACCAAAAGCGGCTCATTGGTTTTGCCCGTGCTACCTCAGATCACGCCTTTAATGCCACTATCTGGGATGTAGTGGTTCACCCAGACTTTCAAAGTCAAGGACTGGGGAAGGCGCTAATGAAATACGTTCTCAAAAAACTTAGGAGTGAAGAAATTAGTAATGTCACTCTCTTCGCTGACCCCCATGTTGTAGATTTCTACCGAACTATGGGGTTTATGGCCGATCCAGAAGGCATCAAAGGCATGTTCTGGTATCCTCACTAATGCTCAATCCAAATAAAACCCGATTCGCACAATAAAATCAGGTATAGTAGTACAAATCTATTATTTAAATTTGGTTTGACAAGGTTTAGCCGACGAACGCACAAGTAATATCTCTTGTAAAACTAAGTCGGCAGACAAACCTTTAACCTTTATCAGTCCAAATATCTAAATCTAGCTAGTATTTGCAGAAGATATAAATATATTAGGCATGAGCAGTGTTATGTGATATGATTGCCTTAACGCTTTTGTGAAAGCGCGATCGCTTTGATGGGGAGCTAAAACCAAACCCAAAAAAGCGAATGAGTATAACGGGATGTAGCGCAGCTTGGTAGCGCGCCTGCTTTGGGAGCAGGATGCCGCAGGTTCAAATCCTGTCATCCCGATTTAATTAATATAGTTAACACTTAGGGCAATTAGCCAGGTTTTCTTTGCTAAATATGCAATTGAATTACATATTTTTACGGAGAAGACCAATTAGGCTGTTTTGTAGTTGAAGCCTAACAGACAAATTTCGTCATTAAATAGTAAGATATTCTGAACACTAAGCTTTGTATAGATTTGAGAAGATACAGCAGTTTGCAACTAAGTGAGGTACAAAACCAAAGGCTTACAAATTAAATTATTCTTCTGCCTTCTGCCTTCTGCCTTCTGCCTCCTGCCTCAAAACCAATGACTTTGTACTTCATACAAATGAAAACTGCTGTATTAAAGCAATCGCAGATGGAACGATTGATTAACTAATAGCGTCAACTAATTTTAGAAAAAGCCGATAAAATGGCATTTATCATCTCCAAGGTTGGAGAGATGGATAGGCTTTTTGCTGTTTGAGAAGACATATAATTAGCATCTACGGCATTTCGCGGTCAATAGCGAAGCAAACCTAGAAAAACACAACGTTAGCACAGCCAACTTGTGAAAACGATACTATAGCAACTCTAAATAGTTAGGGAACATTGGATTTTGACCGTTGACGCTTAACACTCAACCTCAACGCGCATAATGAATTTTTCAAAACTAAAATGAATTGCTATATAACTAAAGCTAGTTGGTGCTGTGCAAATCCAACCATTTGTTTAATTTAATTGGACTATTGATGCGAGGAGCAGTCATGAAATCATTTATTCGCTTAGGCGCAACATTGGGTATAGCTGGCAGTGTATTTTTAACAGGGCTTTCAGGAATAGGCAATATACCAGGAATGGGCAATCTAGAGGCGATCGCTCTGCCACAAGATCAGGTAGTGAAAAAGCTCCAAGAAGTACCAGTATTCACGCTCACCAATCCTAAAGGCGAATTTGTAGTTCTTTCAAGAAACAACGCATCCAAGCCGATCTCACAAGTGGGATTTTTTATTAGCAAGCAAGATGCTCAAAAATTCCTTGACAATCGGCTCAAAAAAGAAAATCCCCAGTTAGCAGGCACTCTACAGGTTAGACCTTTGTCCTTGGCAGACTACTATAAAATAGTCCAAGAAAGCAAAAAGAAATCAGATTCTGTGATTTATACTTTAGTTCCGACGCAACAACAAGTAGCTTCGGCAACAAGTATGATCAATCAAAATGGTAAAAAGGTAGAGCAATTCAATGGTATTCCTCTATTTGTACCAAAATTTAAGAAAGATAATAGCTATCTGACTATTCCTCTTGCTAAAGGTAATGAGCGATACATCCCTTTCTTTTTTGAGAAAGAACAAGCAGTTGCTTTGTTAGAGGAATTCAAAAAAGCCGTACCAAAGGAAGGAGCCAATACTGAAATTCAGGTGGTGGATTTGTACGGTGTTATGGAAGCTCTCAATAGCAGCAGCGATCCTAGTATCAATAAAATTGTTCTCTATCCATCACGGGAGTCGATCAACTTTATTCGCTCCCTGGCGCCAAATCAATCACCAGCTGCCAAGCCAGCTGCCGCCCCCGCTCCGAAAAAATAACGGATATGCGCTCCAAGGTTGAGGTATGGGGGAGAAACATCCGATAGTCTCTGGTTTACAACTTTGGCAGTGGCGGAATGCAGCTCTTGAAGCAGCGATCGCCACTGATGTCCCACCAATGGAGGTAGATTGGTTGCTCCTCGAAGTTGCTGGATTAGACCGCTTGGCACTGCGTTTGGAGTCTTTTAAAAACTGGCCGCAAATTCAACTGCAATTGCCGCTAGAAGAGTTAGACCAACTGTGGCAGAGGCGATTAAATGACCGCTTACCAGTGCAGTACATTGCCGGTGTGACACCTTGGCGTAACTTTCAAATTGCGGTGTCAAGCGCAGTTTTGATTCCCAGACCAGAAACAGAGTATTTAATTGATTTAGCTTTAGCAGCTGCTAACGGTGTCTCAGGACATTGGGCAGATTTGGGTACTGGGAGTGGTGCGATCGCCATCGGATTAGCAGATGTCTTGCCAAAAGCAACAATTCATGCAGTTGATTACAGTTTAGAGGCTTTGGCGATCGCTCGCTCCAACGCTGATAATTTGGGTTTTGCTGACCGGATTCAATTTTATCAAGGTTCCTGGTGGGAGCCACTGACATTCTTAAAAGGTCAGTTCAGTGGTATGGTGTCGAACCCCCCTTACATCCCCACCAGCACCTTACTGACTTTGCAACCAGAAGTCGTTAACCACGAACCACATCTAGCTTTGGATGGTGGCCTTGATGGCTTAGACTGCATTCGTCATTTGATCGAAGTCTCCCCTAGTTATTTGCAATCGGGTGGCGTGTGGCTAATTGAGATGATGGCTGGACAAGCGGATGCAGTGCAAGAACTTTTACAAAATCAAGGTAGCTATTGTAAGATTCAAATTCACGCTGATTTAGCTGGAATTGAACGTTTTGCCCTGGCCTACAAAAGTTAGGAGTGATGAGTTATGAGTTATGAGTTATGAAATTCCTTACTCCTGCACAGACGCGATTAATCGCGTCTCTACTCCTAACTTTGTAAATATGACCCAAGTTTCTTTAGAAAATCTAATAGTTGGCGCACGCGCTGGTCTTTTAGTGAGCTTTCCGACTGATACTGTTCCGGCACTCGCAGCGATACCAGAAAAAGCAGCATTAATTTTTGCAGCGAAGCAACGCAGTCAAGATAAACCTTTGATTTTGATGGCGGCTAGTGCTGAAGATTTGTGGCCGTATGTCAAAGGTAGTGAGAATGAATATAAAGTTTGGCAAGAATTAGCAGATAAATATTGGCCAGGAGGGCTGACATTAGTTTTGCCAGCGAGTGAACGCTTACCAAAAGTTATGAATCCTATCGATCCAACAACAATTGGGATTCGAGTACCAAACAGTGCGATCGCTCAAACTATTTTGGCGCAAACAGGCCCTCTTGCCACCACTAGCGCCAACTTTTCTGGTCAGCCGCCTTTGCAAACAATGACAGAAATTGAGACTCAGTTTCCCCAGGTTCTGATAGCAACGACAGAATACCAGGGTGAAATACCAGGGATGGGTATACCTTCCACTGTTGCTAAATGGACAGGGATAAATTGGCAGATTTTACGACAAGGTGCCATCGAGTTAGATTTATCGAGTGATAACTAAGTATAGGTAGTTATAATGTTGTTTTCGTGGTGTTAACAACAGAGAAATCTGAAACTTTAGTTGGCGCTGTTGTACTTAATTAGCAAGTTAATAATTGCCAGATATGAATTGGAGCAACTGGATATATCTAGGAGTAGGAATAGCACTAGGTATGGTTTTCCGTCAGTTATTTGGACGATGGCTACGCCCAAAGCAGGCATCGCCTAATGTTTTATCTAGCTCATCCCCAGTAGCGCCATCAGCTCAACAGGATATGTCACTAATATCGCAACAGCTACAGCAAACACAGCTGGCATATCTAATGGCAAAGGAAATGAGCCAGTTTAAAGCTGGTTTTTTGGCGCGGACTACCCATGAATTGCGATCGCCTTTTAATGGTTTGATTGGCTTACATCAATTAATTTTGTCAGATTTGTGTGAAAATCCAGCTGAAGAGCGAGAATTTATTGCCCAAGCTCACGAGCGAACGCTGAAGTTGCTGAAGCTAATGGATGAAATTCTCAATGTTGCAAGAGCTGAACACGGCACTAATAAATTAGATATTCAGCCCAGAGCCTTAGCCGAAATTTTAGAGGAGGTTCATGACTTAACTTATATGCTGGCGGCAAATCGCAATTTTCCCTTACAATTATTACCCGCAGACTCAGAAATTTATGTTTTGACAGATTACCTCTGGCTGCGCCAAGTATTGATAAGTTTAATAGACACTGCCATTACTCAAATGGAGGAAGGCAGCATTTGTATTTCCAGTAGCACCCTACCTACAAACAATTTTGTAAACATTTGGCTAGATTTACCAACCCATGCTGTACCTTGGAGCGAGCCGATTGATTTGCTCAAATTTGAAGATCCGTTGACCCAGATTGACCAAAAAAACGCTACTCTTTCCGCAGGAATGAGACTATTAATCAATCAAACTTTGGTGGAAGTTATGGGAGGAAAGTTAGAAATCTTGCCCTCGACCATTGTCAAGGAACCACTTCAGCAGCTTACCAGAATACAAATCTCTATCCCTCTAGTGAGTAGTGCTAAGTCCTGAGTCCTGAGTAGTATAGCAGGGGACAGGGAACAGGGAACGAGGGTCGAAAGTCGCTTGTTGTCTAGGTTTTATATTAGGTTTATGTCCTAAACTACTTGGCGACAGCTATAGATAAGAAATCTTGCGCCTTGACTACCCTACTCTATTACAGTTATTATACTCAGCACGGGCTAAACCTTAGCTTTCCGCTAACAGCACTCATTGCTCGGAACTATTTCGATGATTCTTGAAGCTGAACTTCTGTAGCAGCAAGGAAAGTACGGTTAGCTTGATTGTGTAGCACCATCGTAGTGGTAGTGTTGCTTTGAAAACCAATCTTTTCGTAGAAACCCTGTTGGTAAGTAGTCATCAGGTAAACTCGCTCAACCGACTTCATACGAGGATGTCTTAAAACGGTTTCTACTAAATTGCTTCCCAACCCACTATGTTGATACTCTGGATGAATCACAACATCCCAAATTGTGGCGCGATAGATGCCATCAGATGTTGCTCTTGCAAAGCCAATGAGCCGATCGCGATTCCAAACGGAAATCACTGGCTCACTATTGGCAATAGCTATACCTAAGTCTTCAATACTGCGTCCCTTTGCCCAGAAAGCGGAAACGTTTAACAGTTCTTGGAGTTGATAAAGGTCAATTTCAGACTTGCGATCGCTAAATTTAATCTGAAGATCGTTCATGTATGGCATCCACTTTTAGCAGTATCTTTGAACAGACATTTGATGAAATTAAATATGCATTATTCAGAAGTCTTGTAGAGACGTAGCGCTACTAAGTCTCTACATTCTTTTTGGGCAGATGTCTATTCAGGAGGCAGGAGGAACCCACCCTTAATAAAGGTGGATTGAAACAAGGACGTTTTATACCTCGCTGCAAGCAGTCTCGGTATAATTATTAGTTTAAACTGGGCTTTAAACCCTGCAAATGCAAGTTTTCATTGATACTCATTCCCTCCTGCCTCCTGCCTCCTAACTCCTGCCTTTCTTTGTAAGGTTAAGTCATATTTTGCTATAAATTGCTGTACGTGTAGAGAAAGAAAATTTAATGACAAACCCACTTCCATAGAGGATGAGTTGCTCCCTGTTGACGTATCCGATAAACTTGTTTTTCTAAACGTTGTTTTTCCTGCGGTGGCAGTCCGAGTAGAATATTCCGACTTTGCCAAACTAAAACAGCAGCAGTCATCCCCAGACAAAAAGCGAGACCGAAGGTAGACAATGGATGGTAGAACAATCCAAATCTCACTGCTACCCAGGTAAAATATTGTTGCCACAGAGCAATTTCTGCACGTAGACCCCACAACGAGGCAGGCGCAATGGTCAGCCATAAACAGCCGACAAACAGCCACCTGCCATATACTGTTAGCTGATGTAGTCTTTGTACTTGTTGAGCAAATGATGGGTCAGATTTCTCAAAGTCTGGGACAGTATTTAATCGTTCTTGCGGTTGATCCATAGGGAAATAAGATTGCAAGGCGTGGGTGAGCAATTCAAAATACTTTCACCCAATTGGGAAATATACACTCTTTTTAACTATCCTGGGAACTGGGAGATGTATCAATCGAATCAGCGTTGTCTAACATTTGGGATTCTCCTTTTCGCTCTCGCCACCAAGTTAGAAGAGTACTGGCGATGAAAATACTCGAATAAGCCCCCATTGTGAAGCCAATAATCAAAGCCAGCGAAAAGTTTTTCAGTGTTTCTCCGCCAAATAAAAAGATTGCAGATAATGTCAGTAATACGGTTAAGGTAGTGTTGATCGATCTTGTCAATGTTTGGTTAACCGCATCATCTACAATTTGGGCAATCGGCTGTTCGGGATGGATTTTAAGGGTTTCCCGAATGCGATCGTAAATTACCACTGTATCGTTGACTGAAAAACCTGTGATCGTAAGTAAGGCGACGATAAAAAGGCTATCTACTTCGATGCCTGCCACCAAACCCAAAAATGAAAAAGCCCCAACTGTAATCAAGATATCGTGGAGTAGGGCAACGATCGCAAACACAGCATAATCTAACTGGAAGCGGAAACTCATGTAGATAGTAATACCGATGAAGGAAACTATCAGAGCTAACATCCCGGATGTAAACAGTTCTCTGCCTAATGTGGGACCAACGGAGTCAATCTGGTTCTTTTGTGGGTCAAAAACGCCGATTTCTTCGCTCAAAGCGTTTTGTAATTTGGTACGCTGATCGACACTCAAATCTTTTGACCGAATTAGTACACCATTTTCTACACCATTTTCTGAGACAAGTTGGATACTGCTATCACCTAGTCCCTGTGCTTTTGCTACTTCCCGGACAGCGTTGATATTAATTGGTTTATCGCAGTTACCGGGTTTGGTGCAATCTCGGACAAACTGCAACCGCGTACCACCGATAAAATCTAAACCGGGGCGTAAGGGGGAACGAATACTAGGTTGTTGCCAAGAAATCACCATTGAGATGATACCAGCGATGATGATAGCAGCAGAAATACTCCACCACAGCGATCGCGATTTATTAATGCTTAGTTTCATTGAGTCACCTCTGCCTTATTCGATGCTGGCAGGTTTGGACAGAAAAGTTCTGTCTTCCGCAAGGAGTGAATTGAAATTGCCAAAAATAGCAATGTTCGACTACAGGTAATTGCAGTAAACATACTTACAGCTACCCCCAAAGCTAAGGTTAGAGCAAAACCTTTAACTAAACCAGACCCCAGCCAAAATAGGGCAGCGCAAGCAATCCATGTAGTGACGTTGCTATCTAAAATACTAGAAAATGCCCGATAGAAACCAGATTCTACAGAACGATACAGAGATTTACCCGCCCGCAATTCTTCCCGCGTCCTTTCAAAAATTAGCACATTGGCATCAACTGCCATCCCAATACTGAGAATAAAACCAGCAATTCCCGGCAAAGTTAGGGTAACGCCCAACAAAGCAAAGGTTGACCAAGTTAAGAGAGAGTAGATCACTAGTGATATATCCGCAATCAATCCTGGTAGTCGATAGTAAACCACCATGAATATTAATACTAAAGTCAAACCACCGACTCCAGCATAAATACTACTTTGAATGCTATCTTTACCCAAGGTTGCTCCGACTGTCCGCCTTTCTGCAACTTCTACTGGTACGGGTAATGCGCCACCACGTAACTGCACGCCTAAGTCATTGGCTTGTTGGGCGGTAAAACGTCCTGTAATCACCGCAGAACCACCTGTAATCCCAGTGGCGGCAAATTCTATACCTACAGTAGGAGCGCTGATTAGTTCATTGTCCAGAAAAACACCAATGCTACGCCCAGTACCAGCGAGATTTTTCGTCAAATTGGCAAACAGTTCACCACCCTTTTGGTCGAAGCGAATAGCAACATTCCAGTTGTTACCTTGAGTGGGTTCACCATAGGCATCCTTGAGGTATTTGCCAATTAGTGGTGGATTAGTGCTTTCAAACAATTCTGCGATCGCTTGATTATTTTTCTGTAAGTCTTCTTGATTCTTGACAATTGCCGCTTTGTCGTTACTCTTTCTTAATTCTTCTTGCTTGAATTTCAATTCAGCTCTTGATGCTTGAAAAGCCAGCAGCTGAGTTTCTGTATTCGCCTTTTGGGTACGAAATTCTAACTGTGCTGTACCCCCTAGCACCCGTTCAGCTTGCTCTGGATCGTTGACTCCTGGTAGTTGCACCAATATTTTATCTGTACCGACTGTTTGGATTACTGGCTCAGAAACACCTAAACCATTAATCCGGCCTTCGACAACTTTCTTCACACCTTCCAATTCGCGTTCGGTGATTTTGGGGATATCCGCTGATGGTTTCACCTGAATTGTGAGCTGTGAACCTCCGCGCAAGTCCAGCCCCAGAGGTATCGGAATTGTGGCAATCACCGTAATAGCGGCGATTATCAGGACTAAAATCAAAATTAATAGCGATCGCTGTCTTTGCATACCATAACTCGCATCTGACAAAGGCTATAATAGCGCTCTTTTGAGGAGTTATGAGTTGGGAGTTGGGAGTTAGGAGTTGATAGTTAGGAGTTGATAGTTAGAAGTTGGGAGTTAGGAGTTGTAAATTCAATATTAAATTTTTAACTCCTCACTCCTAACTTTTAACTCTTAACTTTTAGACTCGCAACGCCACCATTTTTTCCACAGCTTCTACTATTTGCTCTGGTTGGATGATTGTTAGTCGTTCCAGATTGCCGTTGTAAGGTGTGGGAATATCTTGGGAAGAAAGTCGTAGTACTGGCGCATCCAATTCATCGAATAAGCGATCGTTGATTGAGGCGATGACTTCTGCTCCAATACCCGCAGTTCGCATCGATTCTTCCACAACAATGACTTTATGTGTTTTACGTATTGATGCACCAATTGTATCAAAATCTAATGGTTTAAGGGATATTAAATCGATAACTTCTGGATCGTATCCTTGTTTTTCAAGAGTTTTGACGGCTTGCACTACATGATGGCGCATCCGCGAATAAGTAATAATTGTCACATCTTTCCCTGGACGCACAATTTCTGCTTTATCTAGGGGGAGGAGGTATTCTTCTTCTGGTAAATCTTCTTTCAAGTTGTAAAGTAAAACGTGTTCAAAGAACAACACTGGATTATCATCGCGGATAGCGGATTTTAGCAGTCCTTTGGCGTTTCTTGGTGTGGAGCAGGCAACAATCTTTAATCCTGGCACAGCTTGGAAGTAGGTTTCTAGTCGTTGGGAATGTTCTGCGCCTAGCTGCCTTCCCACACCTCCAGGGCCGCGAATTACCATCGGAATTTTAAAGTTACCGCCAGAAGTATAGCGGAGCATCCCAGCGTTGTTGGATATTTGATTGAAGGCGAGCAGTAAAAAGCCCATGTTCATGCCTTCAATGATCGGACGCAACCCAGTCATTGCGGCTCCCACAGCCATCCCAGTAAAGCTATTTTCAGCGATGGGGGTATCTAGAATGCGGAGTTCGCCATATTTTTGGTACAGGTCTTTGGTAACTTTATAGGAACCGCCGTAGTGTCCAACATCTTCACCGAGAACGAATACGCTGGAGTCACGCGCCATTTCTTCATCAATGGCTTCCCGTAAGGCGTTGAAGAATAGTGTTTCTGCCATTTAGACCTTTATAGTACGATTATGGTTTTAGAATTTTATCGTGCTGCTGTCACAAATACAGTGAGCGATCGCACTAGTTAGAGTTTAGGTTTTTTAAATAAACGACCTCTAGTATAGAGCGAGTGATTGCCATAACTATATCAAAGCTATTTAACTTCGATTTTAGAGGTTTTATGAGCGATCGCCTCTCACTCTGGCAAATGCGACAGGTTTATCTATGTAATAAAACGTAGAGTTATGTTTAAAATATACTCAGATATTCACGATTGAAATATACTAACTTAAGTCCAATCACGTTAGAGTAAAAAATTTGTTGTAGCAACAATTTAAATATGCCTACTGTTACTGAAACCATTCAATCTCTACTGATTGACCCCGATGAAGAAAACAAGTAAAACCAGAAGTGAAGCAGCAATGACTCTCTACAGCGTACTCAAGCAGAAGAAGGTGGAATTCCGGCTAAGGCAATAGCAAAAAACTTGGTTTGCAGTGGGAATGAGTTACAGCGTTGAATTCACGAAAGAAGCTATTACCAATTTAGAAGTGTCTTCTGATATGTCATATAGTGATTTTACTTTAGAGACAGTCAAACAGAACTTTCAAATAAATACTATTGAAAGAACTGATATTTTTGCTAATATACCTGATATAGAATGCAGTGAATTATTAAAAGAAATTATTCAATATAATGTACCTATAGCTATTGCCAGCAATAGTGAGAAAGCTCGCTCTGAGATGATTATTTCTCCAATATTACTAGATTTGAGACGACAATTAAATGACCAGATAAATTTGTTTTCTGGTGTTGAATTCAATGTCGATCCTGCACAAGGTTTAAATGGAATCTGTGATTTTCTAATTACCCGATCTCCAGAAAGACTAATTATCACTGCACCAGTCATTATTATTGTCGAAGCTAAAAAAGAAAACATTACTGCTGGTTTAGGACAATGTGTAGCCGAAATGTTAGCAGCAAGAATATTTAACGAACGAGCAGGTAATGAAAATTTGATAATTTATGGAACTGTCACAACTGGAAGTATTTGGCAATTTTTAAAATTAGAAGGTCAATCTATCCAGATTGATTTAAGTGAATATTATCTTAAAGATGTCAATAAAATTTTAGGAATCTTAGCGAGTGGTGTCCGGTGAAAAAATTATCATTAAGTAGCGTAGGCGTAGCCCGTCGTAGACATCGCATCCCTAAAACACCCGCTCAAAAGGCTTTTTCCGATAACGCCGATAAATATCAAAATCACTGTCCAAAGTAGCGATGGCAGCAATATCTAAGCGTTCCGAAATGACTATCAAGGATAAATCTGCAAAATCCCCTGGTAAATCTCTGTACTGAGTATTCAACTCAGCAATGCGCGAAAAATCTTGTGGCAATAGTTGCTCACACTCGTAGAGTTGTTTAGCAACATCTAGAAGAAACTCGTTTTGTGTACGCCAATCAAAGTTGAGCAACCACACCACTTCTGCAATACAAATGGGCGTAGTCACCAGCCTAGAAGTACAGTTCTCAAAAAAACGACGCACCTGTTGGTGATACCGATCTCTAGCGCTGTAGTATGCAAACAAAAACCCGCTATCTGCGAGTATAAGCGGATAATAGGTCATTAATGCCGCTTGTTGAGATATTGAGCGATCGCTTTTTTACGGTTTGAGCGTTCCGATAAATCCGTTGGTGCATCTTGTAGCAAATGTTCGGGGTGTCCACCCCGCCTCTCTACCAAAGTTTTACCCGCTTGTAAGGTTAGCCAGCGTTCAGCAATCAAGCGTCGGATCAATTCACTCTTTTCCGTTTGCTCGTGAGCTAAAATATCGGCTAGCTGCCGTTCTGTTTCTTCATCCAGCCTGACACTGAGCATAACCTTTATCTTCCTTGCAATACACGTATGACAAGTATAACGTGGATTAGTTAGATTTTGTTTGAATTTCGCACCAGCTAAACCCAAAATATAAAGATAGGACTTACGCAAAATATCTCTCAAACTCTTATTTCTCCGTGTCGCGCCAGTTGCTACCCTGCGGGAACGCTAAAAGCGAACAAGTCGGGGAACCGCAAGAGCGCACTGGCTTCTCTGCGCCTCTGTGGTAGCCTGCGGCAAGCCACTTCGTGTCTACGTTATTCTCTAACTCTTACGTAAGTCCTAAAAGAATCTCACGCCCAAACACCAAAACACAACTCTGCGTCTTCGCGCCTCTGCGTGAGATTTCCCACTAAATTAGTATTCAATATGCCTAGCCTACTTTAACCATCTGGCCGCATCTTTGGCATGATAAGTCAAAATCAAGTCTGCACCAGCCCGTTTAAACCCAGTTAAAGTTTCCATAACCACTCGCTCTTCATCAATCCAACCATTGAGAGCGGCAGCTTTCACCATCGCATACTCACCAGAAACGTTGTAAGCCGCAACTGGTAAGTTACTCGCTTCCTTCACGCGCCAGATAATATCCATGTATGCCAAGGCTGGCTTAACCATGAGCATATCAGCACCTTCAGCGATATCTAATTCAATTTCTTTAATCGCTTCCCGGCCATTACCTGGGTCCATTTGATAAGTTCTTCTGTCCCCAAATTGTGGTGTCGAATCTGCTGCATCCCGAAATGGGCCATAGTAACCCGAAGCATACTTAGCAGCATAAGACAAAATCGGTGTATCTTGAAATCCTGCTTCATCCAAACCCTGACGAATTGCTTGCACAAACCCATCCATCATCCCCGAAGGCGCAATGATATCAGCACCGGCTTTTGCTTGAGAAACTGCTGTTTTCTTCAACAATTCCAGAGTTGGGTCATTTAAAACTCGCCCTGTTAAATCACCAGTTTGTAAATAACCACAATGACCGTGGCTGGTATATTCACACAAACAAGTATCAGCAATTACAATCAAATCTGGCACTGCTGCTTTTACCGCTGTTGCTGCTTTTTGGACGATACCGCAATCATGCCAAGCGCCAGTGGCATCCACATCTTTATCAGCCGGAATACCAAATAAAATAATCGAAGGAATTCCTAAGTCGTAAACTTCTTTTGCTTCTTCAAGAATTTTATCTACCGAAAGTTGGTAGACTCCGGGCATGGATTTCACTTCATTAGCGATTCCCTCACCTGGTACAGCAAATAGTGGGTAAATTAAATCGTTTGTTGTTAAAACAGTTTCACGAACCATCCGGCGCAGTTGGGGATGTGTACGCAGACGACGGGGGCGATGTGTAGGAAACATAAAATTTTATCAAGAAAAACAACGCAGATAGACACAAAACAAAGCGTCACAAAAGCAGGATAAAATTTTCCTGCCGTCAGACAGACTACAAACAGTGCTTAACTGTCCTTTGCCCTACTCTTAATCAAGTTGTAGGGCAATTTTGTATTCTACAGCTTGGTTGCACTTATCCGACGGACTGGAAAAAAAACAACATTATGAAGAAATTCAAAATTTAAAATCGTAAGACTGTCTGTTGGCAAGATTTAAACGCAAAGGGACGCGGAGGTAAACGCAGAGGCACGCAGAGAATTCGCTACGAATCAATTAAATTTTGTATTTGGTAGTAAATAACTGACAATTACCAATGCTCTATGCCTAATCCCATAAATTTCTGTTAAAAAACTCGGAAAATATAGGGATAACGGAAGGGTATATCAGGATTGCTGAAAACTCCGATGAGTGCCCAAATTGTTAATCCCCAGTGCAATAGATATCCCAGACCGGCTAGTGGCCCCAGCAATAATAGAGGTAATACTAACCAACCGAATAGAAAAAACAGCGCTCCCAGAATTGCACCATAAAACCAGACATTAAAGTGGAAATTGACCGATTCTTTGGCGTTTTCTTTAACAACAGGATCGTCAGATACGAGCAGTATGGCGATAGGTATGCCTACAGATACCAATGTTGTGCTGAAAAAAATCGCTCCATGAGACAAAGCAGATAGAAGCTTTCGCTTGTCTGTGTCGTACATTGCTTTCTCCTATTTAGTCAGATTGTTGGTTATACTACGACCCTATCATGAGCATCGTTGTCTTAAGATTAAAAGACTTACCAGAGTCAAAAAAAATTAAGCTAGCTGACAAACAAATACATTTATGTCTACTGAACTTCAGTCTGAACTTACTCAAGCAGTTGAACTTCGCCGCAACTTTGCGATTATATCTCACCCCGATGCAGGTAAAACTACACTAACTGAAAAGCTACTCCTGTACGGGGGTGCAATTCACGAAGCTGGGGCCGTTAAGGCACGACGGGCACAACGAAAGGCTACTTCTGACTGGATGGCGATGGAGCAACAACGGGGTATTTCCATTACCTCCACAGTGTTGCAATTTGAATACCAGAATTGTCAAATCAATTTATTGGACACTCCCGGACACCAAGATTTCAGTGAAGATACTTATCGCACCCTCGCTGCTGCCGATAATGCAGTAATGTTAATTGATGCGGCAAAAGGTTTGGAACCGCAAACCCGCAAATTGTTTGAAGTGTGTAAGTTGCGGGGTATCCCAATTTTTACATTTATCAACAAGCTCGATCGCCCCGGAAGGGAACCTCTGGAATTGTTGGATGAAATTGAGCAAGAATTGGGATTGCAAACCTATGCGGTAAACTGGCCGATTGGGATGGGCGATCGCTTTAAAGGTGTTTTTGACCGACACAAGCAACAAATACACCTGTTTGAACGCAGCGCCCACGGCAGCCGAGAAGCCCGCGATACAATAGTGGAGTTAGGCGATCCGAGAATAGAAGAACAGCTAGAACAAAATCTGTACTATCAACTGAAAAACGATCTAGAACTCTTAGAAGGAGTTGGCCCAGAGCTAGATTTGCAGTTGATACACGAAGGGAAAATGACGCCTGTGTTTTTTGGTAGCGCCATGACTAACTTCGGGGTAGAGTTATTCCTCAAGTATTTCCTCGACTATGCCCTCAAACCCGGTTCTCATATCAGCAGTGTTGGTGAAGTTCCCCCTACATACCCGGAATTTTCGGGGTTTGTCTTCAAACTGCAAGCGAATATGGACCCGAAACACCGCGATCGCGTTGCATTTATCCGGGTTTGCACTGGTAAGTTTGAAAAAGATATGATGGTGAATCACGCCCGCATTGGTAAACTCATCCGTCTATCTCGCCCGCAAAAACTTTTTGCTCAAGAGCGAGAATCGATTGATGTGGCTTATCCTGGCGATGTGATCGGTTTGAATAATCCTGGTGTTTTTGCGATCGGGGATACAATTTACACGGGACAAAAGCTCGAATATGAGGGGATTCCGTATTTCTCGCCGGAACTGTTTGCATCTTTGAGGAATCCCAACCCCTCGAAATCTAAACAATTCCAAAAAGGCGTTGCGGAATTGCGAGAAGAAGGTGCTGTGCAAATTATGTATTCAACTGATGAAGCCAAGCGCGATCCAATTTTGGCGGCGGTGGGTCAGTTGCAATTCGAGGTAGTACAGTTTCGTTTACAAAATGAGTATGGTGTAGAAACCATATTAGATTTATTGCCCTACAGTGTCGCCCGTTGGGTTGAGGGTGGTTGGGAAGCATTAGAAAAAGTGGGACGAATATTCAATACCACTACAGTTAAAGACAGTATGGGACGACCAGTGTTGCTATTCCGCAATGAATGGAATTGTCAACAGTTATTGGGCGACCATCCAGAGTTAAAATTAAGCGCGATCGCTCCAGTATTTTCTAGTCAACAACCAGTGGAGGAATAATTCACTACGAATTTTAGATTTTAGATTTTAAATTTTAGATTTTTTTGTTCATGCCTTGCCCCTAGTGGGTAGAACAAATCTAAAATCTTTAATTTAAAATCCTTGAGCCAAGTAACCTTGTGGTCAGGCTCAATCCAAAATCCAAAATCCAAAATCCAAAATCCAAAATTAGTTGACAAGCAAAACTTGAGCGCGGTTGATTTCCACGGCATCCGAGGTTCGCGCTTTTGCACAAACGTGGATCATTTAGAAGAGATTGGAGTGCCAGAATTTGTATGCCTTCACATGCCAAACCGTCTTTGGAGGCTGGTTTAGTTGCCCTCAAGCAGGGAAATTACCAAACAGCGATCGCTCAACTAGAACCTATTGCTAGCAGCCATAATGGGACTGCTAGCTTACAAGCTCAGGTTGGTTTAGTGATGGCTTATGCTCGCACTGGCGAAGTTTCCAAAGCGATCGCTATTTCCCAGAATCTCATTGAGAGTAACAATCCGCAAGTTCAAGAGTGGGCAACACGCGCTCTCGAACACCTGACAAAACGTAAAAAATCCGATCGAGAATCAAAAAAAGTCGAAACTGGATTTGTTCCCTTTGAGAATTCAACGCCAGCAGATTCAACCCCCATTACTCCCCCGGAAACTCCTACATCAGAGGAAAAACCGAACGATCGAGTCATAGAAACCAAAAGCGACGACATCCCGCCAATGGTGCCACTAGCTAGACTCAAAGCTACATTAGCGACACCGCCACCACCGCCGCCACCAGCTACACCCCTAAGCGGCTTCATGGGTTCTGTTACCCGCACTCAAGCCAAATTATTCGGCGTTATTTATTGGCGGCAAGCACAACGAGCCAAAGCATGGCAACCACTACGTAAACCAAAATTAATTCCCTTGCGGCTACTATCGGCAGGGACATTTATCGCCCTGTTTTGGGTAATACGAGAAATCCTCAAGTTGGCATTAGGATTAATCAACCAGGCTTTAGTCAAACTACCTTATCTGGAGCCAATACAGTTTTTATACCAAGATCCTACTCAACTGTTGCTGATCGCATTGGTGATTTTAATCGGGGTATCACCTTGGTTGCTGGATTTGCTACTGACGAACCTGTATGGCCAGCGAGAATTTCCGAAAGATGTATTGAATACTCATAGCCGCGAAGCTGTTCGGGTGCTACAACGTTGTTGCCAGCAGCGGCACTGGCCGTTACCCAAACTGCGGATTTTACCAACGGCTGCACCAATTATTCTGACTTATGGTAGTTTACCACGTAATGCCAGGATTGTTGTCAGTCAAGGGTTATTAGAGCAGTTAGCAGATGATGAAATCGCCATTATTTACGCCACGCAACTAGGGCATATAGCTCACTGGGATTTTGCTGTAATGTCTTTGTTGCTGCTGGTGACACTCCCAACTCATCAGCTATATCAGCAAGTGTCGGAGTTAGGAGACAAAATATCAGCGAAAATTTGGCGCTGGCCAGTGACAATTCTGGCGAGTCTAATTTATGGAATTTGGTGTTTGCTGACTGGAACTGCATTGTGGTTGTCGCGGTTGCGGCTTTATTATAGCGATCGCGTCGCTGCTGAAATTACTGGTAATCCCAATGCTCTGATTCGCGCTTTACTCAAAATTGCCATTGGCATCGCCGCTGATATCCAAAAACAAGAACACACCAGTTGGCAACTGGAAAGCTTAAATCTTTTAACACCAGTCAGCTACCAACAGAGTTTATCTTTGGGCACTATTGCCAGTAATCTATCTTTTGAATCCTTTTTAAAGTGGGATACGGCCAATCCCTATCGCCGATGGTTTACGATTAATAATAGCCATCCTTTAATGGGCGATCGCATCGAACGCCTTTGTCAAATAGCTCGTCACTGGCATCTAGACACCGAACTACATTTTGCTAGCGTTCCATCAAAGGTTAAGCGTCAGTCTTTTCTATTACAAGTCGCTCCCTGGTTGGGAATTCCTCTAGGGGTTCTGTTTGCAGCTTTCGTCTGGCTAACCTGGCAACTAGCATTCACACTCAAGTTTTTAAATCTAAAGTGGATATATGAAGATTGGTCTTTCATTACAGGCTGCCTTCTGATTGGCTTTAGCATCGGTACTGTGATGCGGATTAATTCTTTCTTCCCCGATATTAAACCTGCCACCGTACAAACTGACGACAGCTTACCCAACCTGTTAGCTGACCCTTCTGCCTTACCTATTGATAGCGTCAGCGTGCGTCTTGTGGGTAAATTATTAGGTCGTCAAGGCACTAGTAACACCCTAGCGCAAGATTTAATCTTGCAATCCAGCGCAGGTTTGGTGAAATTGCACCACATTTCTTGGCTAGGACAGTCAGTCAATCACCAGGATCTAATCGGGCGGCAAATTATCGTCACAGGTTGGTTCCGACGAGGAGCAACACCTTGGATCGATATCCAAACCCTAGAAACTCAAAGTGGTAAAACCATTCATAGCCCTCATCCTATTTGGTCTACTTTTTTAGCTGTTGCAGCACAGGCTTGGGGCGCATACGTCTTTTTAACTGGTTAGTCATTGGTCATTAGTCATTAGTCATTGGTTATCAACAAAGGACAAAGGACAAAGGACAAAGGACAAATTGGAATGTAAAGAAAAGTTGCAGGTTTCCTTAACAAATGTTACATTTATTTACACAAACAAGAGCAACCGACATAACTCAGCATCACCGCTTAGTTGTGGATTTAGGTGCTTTTTCCCCGCTCTATACCTTTTTATCCTCCCAACACAGCAGCAAATTAACCAGCCACTGGCTGGTTTTTGTTTCAAAATATGCTCACTTGCATAAAAAAATGTGTTTTATGTTACGATCTAGTAATAGTAATGCTGAAAATGTAGGCGCTAAACTAGCTACGTAGAAAATACCGTGGTAATGTAAGGAATGGTATTTGATTCTGCGAAAAAGGGCATAGAAGAAAGCG
This sequence comes from Nostoc sp. DedQUE04, assembly GCF_034530995.1. Lineage (NCBI taxonomy): Bacteria > Bacillati > Cyanobacteriota > Cyanophyceae > Nostocales > Nostocaceae > Nostoc > Nostoc sp. DedQUE04. Next base: position 55,440 of record NZ_JAVRCA010000011.1, read on the forward strand.
TGTACTTTAGCAGGCAATAGGCTATTAAATTTACAATTCTTAGAATTAAGGTGTTATTAGCTCACCATTAGTGTGAGCCTTTGGATTAAACAAGCTTGATCCCGACGAAAAACTGTATTGTTGTATAAGTTGACAGTTTCGAGCAAAAAAATTGGTTTATGGCAGTCTTGGTCAATAGCATCTATTTAAAAGCCAAAGCTAAGTGATTGTTTTCTTGCCTTGCCATGTTCATTCAACTCTGGAGGTATAGTTCATGTCCGTTCGCCTATATATAGGTAATTTGCCTAAAGATGAAATAGATCGTCAAGATCTGCAAGCCGTTTTTGCAGCAGAAGGTGATGCTGTAACTACTAAATTAATTAAAGACCGCAAAACTGGCAAATGCCGTGGTTTCGGTTTTCTTACAGTCAACAATGACGAACAAGCTGACGAAATTATTGAAAAGTATAATGGTCAGATGTTCAAAGACACTCCCATTAAGCTAGAGAAGGCATTACCTCGCACAAAGGGTGAAGAGGGCGACGAGCAAGCTCCTAAACCAGTTACTCTTGCTAATAATAGTACGCCAACTCCTGCCCCCAACAGAGAAGGTAGCCGTCGTGAGAAAAGCTCTAAGAAGCCTCGTCGTGGCGGCGGTGGCGGTGGTTCTCGCGAAACCAGCACCACAACCACCGATTCAGACGCTATTCGTCCAGATCCGCGTTGGGCTTCGGAATTAGAAAAGCTGAAGCAGATGTTAGCTGCACAAACTACGAATTAATCGTTAAGGAAGAGAAGTTAAAAATTAAAAATCAGAATTTTTTTTTGATTTTTAATTTTTAATTATTGTTGATAATTATCTAGCTGCTTGGTTAAATATACTTGCAGCTAATTTTGTAAGTGCGTAAGCATCGCATTGTCAAATCGTGGAGAATTGAGGGTTGAAATTTCAACGCAGAGGGACGCAAAGGTAAGCGCAGAGGTACGCAGAGAATATGCTACGAAGTTATATAGTTTTCTATTTAGAATAAAATTAAGTTTTTGTAATTAGAGGCATTGAAAAACTTGGACGATGGGGATGCAATGCCTAGGTTGGGCTGCGCCTACGCAGTAATTAGCTGGATTTGATAAATTAGAGTCAGTAATGGCAAGCTTGATAATGCCAAGAGAACCAGAGGCGCGATCGCTTTCAAGATAATCTACACTCAAGGTGATACCGATCGTTTGCAGCTTCTGTTATGTCCTCAATTCTAGATTCTTTGCCACCTGCGCTCGCTAAAATTGTCCAGCGCTTTCAACGCGCTTCCGAACCGAAACGACGCTACGAACAGCTAATCTGGTATGCTCAGAAGCTCAATGAGTTCCCAGAAGCTGACAAATTACCCGAAAATAAAGTTCCTGGTTGCGTGTCTCAAGTTTATATCACAGCAGCTTTGGATGACGGTAAAGTTGTGTTTCAGGGCGATTCCGACTCCCAATTAACCAAAGGATTAGTCGGGCTTCTGGTTGAAGGATTACATGGATTAACGCCAAGTGAGATTGTCCAGCTTACTCCAGATTTTATTCAAGAAACAGGTTTAAATGTTAGCCTGACACCTTCCCGTGCTAATGGATTTTACAATATTTTTAAAACCATGCAAAAAAAAGCATTGGAATGTAAGTTAGATTTGCCTAGCTAAACTTGGTTATTTTAGTCATTTGTGATTAGTCATTGGTCATTAGCAAAGGACAAATGACAAATAAGGTACAACTACCAAAATTTAGTCTTATGTCAACAAATTTATTATCTACCCCTGCTACTGGCTTTGGTGGAGTAGTTCAAGAATATCTCTGGAATTGGGAAAATCAGCAATTGCGCGTTGTTTATGAAACCCTTGGTAAAGGTTCACCGTTATTGCTACTACCATCTTTCAGCAGTGTTTCGACGCGTTTGGAAGTCGGCGAACTTGCCAAGTTACTAGCTCCCAATTTTCAAGTTGTAGCCATAGACTGGCCTGGATTTGGTGAATCTTCTCGCCCTAGTTTGAATTATCGACCGGAAATATATCAGCACTTTCTGGAAGATTTTGTCAAAGCTATTTTTAATACTCCCATTACCGTGGTGGCGGCTGGTCATGCTGCTACATACGTTTTACAATTAGCTGTCAAACAGGCTGCTTTCTCAAAAATTGTATTGTTGGCTCCTACTTGGCGTGGGCCTTTACCAACAATGGGGGCAAGTCAACAGATAGCTGGCGTTGTGAGAGAATTGGTGCGATCGCCTATACTTGGTCAAATTCTCTACAAACTCAACACTACCCCATCCTTTTTAAGTTTCATGTACCGCCGTCATGTTTTTACTGACGCGGCTAAAATTACACCCAGTTTCATTGAGCAGAAATGGGAAACAACTCAACAACCAGGAGCGCGATTTGCATCTGCTGCCTTTGTAACTGGTAATCTTGATGCTGTACGCGAACAATCTGATTTTTTGGAACTTGTAAAATCTTTAACCGTACCGCTCATGGTAGTAATTGGAGAATCCAGCCCCCCTAAATCACGAGAAGAAATGAACGCTTTGGTAGCCTTACCAGGAGTGAAAAGCGTTGTTATTCCTGGTTCTTTGGGATTGCATGAAGAATATCCAGCAGTTGTTTTAGAAGGAGTTCAAGATTTTTTGTTCTCCCGATAAAATTCAATCCTCATACCAAGACGCAAAGAATCATTTTGCGCCTTGGTGCGAGATTAAAATTAGTTCAAGCTACTGCTTCCCTACCTTGGGCGGGTTTTAGAAAACAAGCGGGAATCTTTTTCTTTTTTGAGGAAATTAAGAGAGCGACGCAAACGTTTTTTTCCTTCTGCAAACCCAAATAAATTTGCATACTCAGACTTGGGATTTTCTGCAATATTTAAAGCCGTTTCTAAGTAGGATATGGCGAGATCCACTTCTTGATTAGATAGCTTAGTTGCGTTATCTTGCCAGCTTTCAGCGATGCGTCCCAAAGCTTCTTCTGCATTATATCTAAGCTCCGGTTTCTTCAAAGCTTCAATAAGCACCGGGACGGCTGTTGTTGCTTTTTCCCCCAGGCTTTCTAAGGCAGAGGCAGCACTTGAACGAACCTGAAAGTCCAAATCATTTTTCAAAGCTTCAATAAGTGCGGAGACTACGATTGCTACTTTTTCACCGATGAATTTCAAAGCATAGGCAGCATTTGAGCGAACTTGTGTATTTTTATCCTCTTTCAAAGCTGTGATGAGTGCAGGCACGGCTTTTACTACTTCTTCACTCTTGCGTTTCCAAATACCAACACTTCCCAAGACAGAGGTAGCACCTATACGAACCAAATCATTTTTGTCTTTCAATCCTTGGATAATTACAGGAACTAGCGATGTTGTATCTTGCCCCATATTGCTCAAAGCACTAATAGCATTCGATCGCACTTGCTCGTTGTCATCTTTAAGTGTTTCCATAAGTACAGGAATTGCCGCTTTCAGTTCGTTTGTGAGTTTGACGTTAAAGTTGTCATCGCTAGAATAAGTAAAACTCATAGATTGAAAGGCCATGAGCGCAGCTAAACGTACTTCCGTATCACTGTCTTTCACTGCTGCAATCACAACGGGGATGACTGCTTTCACTTCAGGGGTAGATTTATTTAAGTCTTTGCCAGCAATGCTAATCAAAGCTGAGACAGCACAAACGCGAACTTCCGCATCTGGATCGTTTTTTGAGGTGGTAATTAAGTTTGGAATTACCTGACTAGCTACTTTTTTATCAATGCTTCCCAACAGGTGAGCAGCATCGGCACGCAGTTTTGTATCCCGGTTTCGTAACGCTTTAACTAAATCAGAAACAGCTTGTGAACCAATTCTTTGCCTAGCTCTAGCTGTTCTTTCAGAGCCACAATAATTCCTGTTTGGTTATTGGTAACTTGAAACACTCAGTGTGCGCTCCTTCTCTTGTCCCCAGGCGTTGCCCATCGGCAACATAGATAACCAAAGGCATAAAAATGAAATTTCTAATGCCACTTGAAATTTAACTAAAAAGCTAACTGGAATAGATGCAGATGCTTGACCTGTTTGAGTTACTTGCTTTTTCGAGCAGCTAGTGTTTTTTGAAACCACCACGCTTCTCCATCAAAGTATAGTTTTTTATGTGATGATTATCATAAATTTCCTATTCTTGTCAAGCTACTAACCTGCAACTTATGGCAGAGTAAACTAGCTTGGATGCAATATTCCTACCAAGCTATGCCAACTTATGAATATTTATTACTTATTACAGATGCACAAAAAGAAAGTGCTTCTTGATTAAATTATGTAATGATTTTGCTGAAACCCAAAATAACAGCAAGTTCGCACAAAAATATAAAAAGATTTATCATGGGCGATAATGATTATCCACAAGGTGAGACAAGAGGAATTTAGAGTATGGTGGCTGACGTAATCAACAATTCAGTTCCCGTTACTGTTCTTACAGGCTATTTGGGAGCAGGTAAAACGACTCTACTCAATCACATCCTCACCTACGAACACGGCAAAAAAGTTGCTGTGATTGTTAATGAATTTGGGGAAGTGGGTATTGATAATCAATTGATTATCGATGCAGATGAAGAAATATTTGAAATGAACAATGGTTGTATCTGTTGTACAGTGCGCGGCGATTTAATTCGCATCATTGGCAATTTGATGAAACGGCGCGATAAATTTGACCATTTAGTAATTGAAACAACTGGATTAGCCGATCCTGCGCCAGTGATTCAGACATTTTTTGTTGATGAAGATTTGCAAAGTCAACTGTCTCTCGATGCAGTGGTGACAGTCGTAGATGCCAAGCACATTTGGCAGCACTGGGATGCAGACGAAGCCCAAGAACAGATTGCTTTTGCCGATGTAATTTTACTTAATAAAACAGATTTAGTAGCGCCAGAAGAGTTAAATGAATTAGAAAAACGGATTCGGGCGATGAATGCGATCGCAAAAATTTACCGCACCCAAAATTCTGAACTAGGAATGGATGCTTTATTAGGTGTACAAGCCTTTGATTTGAACCGCGCATTAGAGATCGATCCAGATTTCTTAGGCGAAGATGCCCACGTACACGATGAAACTGTCTATTCTGTAGCTTTAGTAGAAGCAGGTGCAGTTGATGGAGAAAAATTAAACGCTTGGCTTTCGGAGCTACTGCGTACTCAAGGCCCCGATATTTTTCGGATGAAAGGCATTTTAAATATTGCTGGAGAAGATAATCGATTTGTATTCCAAGGAGTACACATGATATTTGATGGCAAACCCGATCGCCCCTGGAAACCCAGCGAAACCCCTAAAAATGAACTAGTCTTCATCGGTCGCAACCTTGATGCAGCCAAACTTAAGCAAGATTTTCTCGCTTGTTTAGCGTAAATAAAAAGTTAGGAGTTAGGAGTTATGAGTGATGAGTTAAAAATTCCTAACTTCTAACTCTTAACTCCTAACTCCTGCACATAACTATGAATATTACAACCAGCAAATCTAAGGAATTTGAACAACATTATTCCGGGACACTTTCAGATTATGTAACTGCGATCGCTTGGTCGCCACAAGGTCAAACTTTAGCAGCAACTTCTGCCGCCGGTGAAGTAGTTTTGTGGAATGATGGCGAACTGACAAGTTTACAAACTGGTAACGCTAAATCAGTAGATTGTCTCGCCTTTTCACCAGATGGGAAGTTTTTAGCCGTTGGTGGACAAGATGGACAGGTAAAAATTTGGCGCGACACTGAATTAATCGCCACGTTAGAAAATGCTCCCGCATGGGTTGACAAGCTAGCTTGGAATTACACCAGTAACCAACTCGCTTTTAGTTTGGGGCGTTATGTCCAAGTCTGGGACGCAGAGACTCGTGAAATTGTCGTGACGCTGAATTTCGACAACTCTTCAGTATTGGGTATAGATTGGCGCATTGATGGGCAGTATTTGGCTATTAGTGGTTACAAGGGAGTGAAAATTTGGCATAGTCAAAGCTGGGATGAAGAACCATACAGTTTAGATATGACTACTGTCAGTTTAGCGATGGCTTGGTCGCCCGATGGTAAATTCCTGGCTTCTGGCAACATGGATCGTAGTGTCACCGTTTTGGAATGGAACAACCCCGATCCTTGGGTAATGCGCGGCTTCCCTGGTAAAATTCGCCAATTGGCATGGTCAGAAGCTATGACCAAAGTAGGTGCGCCAATATTGGCATCCTCTAGCGTTGAAGGTATTGTAGTCTGGGAAAAGCTAGAGGATGATTCATTAGGTTGGGAAGCACGAGTATTAACTAATCATGTGGGTGTGATTAATGCGATCGCCTTTGCACCCAAAAGCTTCCTTCTGGCTTCTGCTGCTGCTGACGGTTGGTTGTGTTTGTGGAACCAAGCTAAGGAAGTATCCCAAATTATCACAGGTGTCTCTGGAGGATTTTCTAGCCTAGCTTGGCATCCCCAAGGTAAGTTACTAGCCGCAGGCGGTGAACAGGGCGAATTACTTGTATGGTCAAAGGTTTTGCGGGGTCAAGGATTTGGACGTAGTTAAGCAATACTTGGTAATTAAAATTGAAGCTGGGCAATTTATTAGCTATGCTGTATCAGCAAAGCTATCTTTGTGTGAATTATGAACATTGTCAAACTGATTTTACTTGCCTGTCCCGCATTTCTGGTATCTATGCTGCTGGTAATCAATCCAGCAAACGCATCCAGCCTAAAATCTGCTGATGCTACCCAATTTATGACGGTAGTATCTACACAACAAATTCCTGAGCCAACACCACATTTGATTCAAACATCTAATCCGATTATCGATCCAGTTGGTTGCAATTGTGCCAACTGTGTTCAGTCTAAATTTCAGTCGCTACAAGGCAAACTGCCATCCGCCGATTTTTAATAAATTTAGGAGTTATGAATATTGTACGGGCACAGCATTGCTGTGCCCTTATTAATTTTATGAGCTTTTTGTCGGTGGCGATCGCCTACGGCACGCTACGCGATCGCGCTGACTGCGACATAATTATTTATGTAATCAAGGTATTCACTAAAGATTAAAATAATTCGTAATTGATAATAAGTAATTCTTAATTACTATCAGTAACAACTTGTACCATTTTTCATTACAAATTACGAATTACGTAGCTTGCTTCTCCCCTTTGGCGAGTATTACGAATTATTTGGTCACGCCTGAAAAACGAAGTAGGAAAGTTGTTAAGTGAATCCCTGGATACTGAGAAAGCTGCTGGTAAGCTGGTGAAGTTGGTGCAGATAGCGATTGCACCCAAGCTGTTAAGCTCTTGTTAAAAGAGCTAGTCCGGGGATTAGAAAACTTGCTAGAGTGAACAGAGTTAGCCTTAATGTCTAATCCCCAAAACCTATACATCTCATGGATTTTGCTAATATTGCATCCCAGCTAAACGCTGGAACGATTTTGCCAGAGGGGATTGTTATTCTCACCCTCTTGGGGGTTTTGATTGTTGATTTGATTTTGGGGCGTACATCTGGACGCTGGATTGGATATCTAGCGATCGCAGGTTTATTTGCTTCGATTGTCGCCCTATATTTTCAATGGGACTCTCCCAATCCTATCGGTTTTACCGGTGGCTTTAATAGTGATGACTTGAGTATCGTCTTTCGCGGTATTATTGCCTTGTCTGCGATTGTGACTATACTGATGTCAATTCGCTACGTTGAGCAGAGTGGCACCGCAATAGCCGAATTTCTCGCTATTTTGCTGAGTGCTACTTTGGGAGGGATGTTTTTATCCGGGGCTAGTGAGTTGGTGATGATTTTCATCTCTCTAGAAACCCTGAGTATTTCCTCTTACTTGTTGACAGGTTATACCAAGCGTGACCCCCGCTCCAACGAAGCGGCGCTGAAATACTTGTTAATTGGAGCTTCCAGTACAGCAATATTTTTGTACGGTGTATCCCTGCTGTATGGACTATCTGGAGGACAAACCGAACTTAGTGCGATCGCTAATGGCATTGCTACAGCAAAAGTGGGACAATCTTTAGGTTTAGTGATTGCCCTGGTATTTGCGATCGCGGGTATTGGCTTCAAAATCTCCGCTGCACCCTTCCACCAGTGGACACCAGACGTTTACGAAGGCGCTCCCACCCCAGTCATCGCCTTTTTATCTGTCGGTTCCAAAGCAGCTGGTTTTGCCTTAGCCATCCGCTTGTTAACAACAGCCTTCCCCCTTGTTGCTGACGAGTGGAGGTTTGTCTTCACAGCTCTAGCCGTTCTCAGCATGATTTTGGGTAACGTAGTCGCCCTAGCCCAAACCAGCATGAAACGGATGCTAGCTTATTCATCGATTGCCCAAGCTGGGTTTGTGATGATTGGCTTGATTGCTGGTACTCAGGCAGGATACGCCAGTATGATATTCTACTTACTGGTTTACCTGTTCATGAACCTGTGCGGCTTTACCTGCATCATTCTGTTTTCACTGCGGACAGGAACCGACCAGATTGCCGAATACTCTGGCTTATATCAGAAAGACCCACTCCTAACACTAGCGTTGAGTATCTCCCTGCTTTCCTTGGGTGGTATTCCACCATTAGCTGGGTTTTTCGGCAAGATTTACTTATTCTGGGCTGGTTGGCAAGCAGGACTTTATTGGTTAGTTTTGCTGGGCTTAGTTACCACCGTCGTCTCCATCTACTACTACATTCGCGTAGTTAAGATGATGGTAGTAAAAGAACCCCATGAAATGTCCGACGCAGTGAAGAATTATCCCCAAGTGCGTTGGGATTTGCCTGGGTTAAGACCTTTGCAGGTTGGGTTGGTGGTAACATTTATTGCCACTTCTATAGCAGGGATTTTGTCAAATCCACTGTTTACGCTGGCTAACAACTCTATTTCCCATACCGCATTTTTGCAAGCAACAATCAACACTAATGTAAAAGCAGAAAATCCACTGCTTTTACCAAAGTTAGATTCGGTTAGTCAGTCGGAATCCTCTGTTGATTCTACTGCCAAGATATAACTGAGTCTCAACCAGATTTTGTAATCAAAAACACGCCTGTTTGCTAATTAGCATACAGGCGTTGTTATATCTTTTAACTTAAATTTTATAAAGCTGATTGAATAGGTATTTTAATTACAAATTCTGCACCTTTTTCTGGAATAGAAAAACAGTTAAGTTGCCCGTTATGTTTTTCAACTATAATTTGATAGCTTATATATAGCCCTAGTCCAGTACCTTTACCCACAGTTTTAGTGGTAAAAAACGGATCGAATAGCTTTGAGCGAACTTGTTCATTTATCCCCAAACCATTATCAGCAATACTAACTTCTATCCATTTTTCATCGATTAGCTCAGTTTTAATTTGAATTTGGGGATTATTATTTATCAGTTTTTGACTTTCAGTTTTTTGTGTATTTACTTCTGAATACTGACTGTTGAGCGCTGATGCTTCCAGTGCATCGATTGCATTAGCAAGAATATTCATAAACACTTGATTGAGTTGACCAGGATAGCAAGTTACATTTGGTAGCTGACTATATTTTTTGATGACTTTGATTTCTGGGTACTCATGCCTAGCTTGCAGGCGATGCTCCAAAATCATCAAGGTACTATCAATTCCTTCATGAATATTGACTTGCTTAAGTTCTGCTTCATCCAGCCTGGAAAAATTACGTAGTGATTTAACAATTTCCTGAATGCGTTCTGCTCCCACTTTCATGGATTGGAAGAGTTTGGTTATATCTTGAATCAAAAAATCTAAGTCTATTTCTTCTACTTGCTGTTGGATTTCTGGAAGAGTATTTGGAAAAGCTTGTTGATAAACTTCGACTAATTTCAGTAAATCCTGAGTGTATTTATGAGCGTGGTGAAGGTTCCCATAAATAAAACTCACGGGGTTATTAATTTCATGAGCAATACCAGCGACCATCTGACCTAAACTAGACATTTTCTCAGCTTGGATAAGCTGAGTTTGGGTAAGCTTTAGCTCATTTAGTGTGTCTTGTAAAGCAGTTGTACGTTCCTCGACCCGAATTTCTAGCTCTTGATTCGCTTTCTTGAGCGCTTCCTCTGCTTGTTTCCGTCTCTGAATTTCTTTGGCTAACTCATCAATTTTTTCGTTCAAGAGAACGAAATTACTGCTGGTCAGAGTTCTATTTTCCAAGCGTAAGAGAATTAAAGCTGAAGATTCAGGAGACCAAGGTTGAATAACGGCTCCTTGGCTACGACATATTAACGTTTGTCCATCATTCTTTCGTAAAGTCAAAGAGCCAATCACCATTGCCCTGCTACTTGAACAAGCTTGCAGATACTTTACAATATCGTTAGCAGGCTCAGTTACAATTTCAAAAAGTATTTTTCCCTGCAATTCTTGACGGCGTAACCCCAACATATCTGCTAATGGTTGATTGGTAGCTAACAGCTGACCCTCTCCACTTACCAGAAGTAAAGGTTCTGGTAAAACTCTGGCAAATTCAAGAAATTGTTCAGGAGTCATGGGGCTTCTACTTTCACGGTTTGACTCTACTTTACATATCTGCACTAAGCTTAATCCTGGAGTTATTTTGTTCGATAGTGAAGGATTTACACAGATTCTAGTCCCCTAAAGTATTCTCGACCTTCTGCATCTTCTGCTTCTTCTGTAAGTTTTAAGTAAACAATAACTTTACATCCAGAATTACCTTCTGCTATTGTCTCTTGCAATTCTACTTTTGCATATCCTAGATTATTAGCTGCGATCGTTCCAAAAACGTTTGAAGTCATCATGCACATGGCAGGGCGATTAATTACTTTATCGCCAAATGGGCAAACACGGTTGCCAAAGACAATTTTTTCATCATTCTGCTCAATGACATAAAAATCGCCCTGGATTCGTTTTTTTAAATCAATCAAGACATCAGCTACCTGCTTACGAGAAAGGTTAGAGATTTCCAGGGCAGATTTATAATCTTGGTTAATCTGCCTTCCCATCCTTTCACCAACAACGCTAATAAATCCCGAAGCTTCTTTTAAACCCACTACATCCTGCAAAGTACCAGATAATTCTCTGATTAGTGTACGTAAAAATATGTCGCGTTCTAAAGAAATATTAAGCGTAGCTATTGAGTCCTTGGGTACATCGATCATAAATTTTGAGAATACAATCTTGGAAGTACACTTATAGAGTTCCCCAAAATTTCTCTAAAGTAACTACTTAATCTTTTTATTTTGAGAATTTAATGTTTGCTTTTGGTTCTAATGAAAAAATGTCGATAAGAAATTATGAGCCTTATCGTTGTGACAGTTTACGGTTTTGCATAGTCTCTTCTAGGTTAAGTCCCCATTATTTTTTCTAACCCTCCTTCAAGAGTGGGGAATTAGATCGAGTCTTAAAAGGTTAGCCAGCAAAAATAATCCCAGCTTTTGGTATATCTTTTGCAAGAGAACTGGCACATTGCTGAAGAACTTCTTCAACTGCTGCAAGAGAATCTGGATCGTTACTGTGGTCTACTACTGCCTCGAACATAAATTTATTTATTATGTTAATAAATGTAGCTTACTATAATTATTAAATAGGAAGTTTAATGATAAATTCTGAACCTTGCCCTATTGATGAATTTACCTCTAGAGTTCCTCCATGTTTTTCGACAACAATCTGACGAGCAATTGATAAGCCTAATCCTGTGCCTTGACCCACAGGCTTGGTGGTGAATAAATAGTCAAAGATTTTTTGTTGGACATCAGCCGACATTCCCACGCCATTATCTTTAATCCTAATCGAGATATAATTTTTATCTTCAGTGAGAGTGGTTTGAATCAAAATTTGATTAGGATTTGCATCAATTTCCATATAGGTAAGTCCTATATTAGACTCCTCTAAAGCATCAATAGCATTAGCTAATAAATTCATAAATACTTGATTTAGTTGTCCGATAAAACATTCTAATTCTGGCAATATATCGTAATCTCTAATTACTTGAATATCGGGTCGATCTTCGGATGCTTTTAAACGGTGTTTTAGAATCATAATTGTACTGTCTATACCATCATGAATGTTGCAATACACTTTGCGATCGCTATCTGCTCGAGAAAAGGTTCTCAAGCTGGTACTAATGTTGCGAATGCGCTGAATTCCCTCTTTCATTGAGGAAATTAAATTAGGTAGATCGGCAAGTATATACTTCAAATCTATAGCTGCAATTTCCTCTTGAATTTCTGGAACTGGATTAGGATAGTGTTCCTGATAAAGGTCAATAATGTTAATCATGTTTTGGAAATATACTGAAGCGTGTCCAAGATTGCCATGAATAAAACCAACTGGATTATTAATTTCATGAGCAACTCCTGCTACTAATTGACCAAGAGCAGACATTTTTTCCGTCTGTACAAGCTGAAGTTGAGACTCTTGTAAGTCTTTTAATGCCCTAGATAATGCTGATGTCCTTTCTAAAACTCGTTTTTCTAAAGTTTTTGTGAGATTTCGTAATTGAAGATGGGTTTTAATTCTAGCTAATAATTCTTCTTGATGAAAGGGTTTTGTGATATAATCAACTGCTCCTATATTTAGACCCTTTACCTTACTATGAGTATCAGAATTAGCTGTCATAAAAATTACGGGGATATCACAAGTAGCTGAATTTTCTTTTAGTCTTTTGCAAGTTTCAAATCCATCTATTCCTGGCATCATCACATCTAATAAAATTAAATCGGGAAGTTGATACTCAACCTGCTTCAGTGCTTTTTCTCCATCATTTTCTGTGATAACTTTAAAGCCTACATTAGTTAATGTATCAAAGACAATTTCTAAATTAGTAGTAGTATCATCTACCACTAAGATTAAACTATCTTCTGGGGTGTAAAGCATTTTCATATCTGGTTTTTCATTCATATATTTAAATTAATTTTATTCATTGTTAGTTATTGCCTCTTGCCTTGCGATCGCAGCTAATTCCCCTCTATTTTCTTGGTAGACAGGCTGCCAATTTATCGTCTGACAACCCTATAGTTCCCAAAAACTCTGATAACAGCAACATTTTCACGCTAAATTGCTTATAGCTTTGCGTTGGGGCGATCGCTACATGAGGATACATTAACCACCAATCTTCATTTCAGTAGAAATAAGTATCTTCCTTTTGGAAGCTCGTGACTCATAAATTAGTTATTATTACCCTTGTCTTTTTACCAAATTAGTGCACTGCTAGCTCAGAAAAAGATTGTTAATGCTACAAGTTCATTGTTTCATTTAGTCAATAGTGTTTATCATGAGTATTTTTATATGTAACTTTTTTTTTACAAAAAATATAATTACATATAATTACGCTATAGTTACAACTATGTTTTTTAAAAAACATAACTAGTTAAGTTTGCAAATATTCATATAGATTTACATACCACTAGCAGTGACGTAAATATAATTTACACACTGCATAACGTGTGGTATTACAGTGAGTTCTTTTCAAAAATTTGTCATAGGCTTTTTATTAAGTCTATTGATTTTTTCTTCTGTAATTCATGTTCAGGACTTCTGATTTCTAACTCTGACTTCTAACTAATAATTACCATGAAGGAACTACTTTCCTCCGATTTATACTGTCCATTTTCATTGCATATTAATAAGTATGTTGATGTTTTGGAAGAGTATGCTTTTGAATGGGTACTACGCTTCAACCTCCTAGCAGATGAATCGTCTTATCAGCGTTTCTCCAAGGCGAAATTCTTTTTATTAGCAGCAAGTACTTACCCTTCCTGTCCGCTTGAGGAATTGAAGATTGCAAATGACTTATTGAGCTGGTTATTTATTTGGGATGACCAATGTGATTTGTCAGATTTAGGAAAACAACCTGAACTACTAAAGTGTTTTCAAAATAGATTTTTGGAAATATTAAATGGGGAAGAACTTACAAATCAAGATGTACCCCTTGCTTATGCCTTAAATAACTTAAAAAATCGAATACTCGAAAGAGGAAACACAAAATGGTTTCATCACTTTCTCTGTAGCTTTAAAGGCTACTTCCAAGGATGTGTGGAGGAAGCAACTAACCGTATACAGGGAGTTGTACCTGATATTGACACTTATATGGCGATACGTATATTAGCCGGAGGGGTGGAGCCTGTTATCGAATTGATTGAATTTTGCGACCATTTAATAATTCCTGATTTTGTACGAGAACACAACATGGTGAAAGAACTAAAACTGATGGCAAATAAAGTTCTTTGCTGGGGTAATGATATTTTCTCAGCACTCAGGGAAATGGAAGATGGCGACGTTCATAATTTAGTATTGGTACTGCATTATCAACAGAAGTTGCCTTTAGTACAAGCAATCCAGCTTGCTGTTGAAATCCACGATCAAGACGTGCTAACTATGATGAATTTAGAAGCATCTATTCCAAATTTTGGAGAAGAAAAAGATGCTGAACTCGCAAAATATATATCAGGATTGCATAGCTGGATAAGTGCCAACCTCGCTTGGTGTGCTCAATCTACTCGCTATCAGACTGCTGAAAAGCTTGAGGTAATTAAATCTTAAAAGAATTGCAAATTTCTAAGCCAAGTAAGAAACATTTGAACATAAAAATTGAATAGCCACTTATTACTCTAAAAATAAGGGCGGAAAATTAGCACAATTTCAGAATTAAACATTAAATGCAACTACCTAATCCTCTCAAAACCTCCTCTTTGCTACAAAAGCTTCAGTGGGTTACTGACCCTGTTAGCTATATGGAAAATGCAGCTCAACAGTATCCCGATATTTTTACTGGTAAAATAATCGGTTTTGGTGACACAGTAGTCTTTGTGAACCATCCCAAAGCAATCCAGGAAATTTTAACTAATGATAGAAAGAAGTTTACAGCCGTTGGGAAACTCAACGGAATTTTGCAGCCGCTTTTGGGGAATTATTCAGTCGTGATGCTGGAGGGCGATCGCCATAAACGTCAACGACAACTGGCAACACCCTCTTTTCATGGAGAGCGGATGCAAGCCTATGGTCAGCTAATCTGTAATGAGTCTGAAAAAATCTTTAGTCAGTTACCACTAAATAAGCCCTTTTTAGCTCGTAATCTAACACAGGAGATATCCCAGCAAGTCATTTTACAGGCTATCTTTGGCTTGTATGAGGGAGAAAAAATTCAAAAACTCAGGCAACTATTGCCGTTGCTGTTAGAGCTTTTTCAATCACCTTTCACTTCTAGCTTATTCTTTTTCTCATTCTTGCAACAGGATTTAGGAGCTTGGAGTCCCTGGGGGAAGTTCCTACGCAATCGAGAGCAAATCGATCAATTTCTCTACACTGAAATTGCCAAATGTCAGCAACAACCCGATCTAGAACGCATCGATATTCTCTCTTTGCTGATATCATGTCGGGATGAAGCCGGCCAACCGATGACGGTTCAGGAGTTGCGCGATCAGTTAATAACCCTAATACTTGCCGGTTATGAAACTACTGCATCGGCAATGGCTTGGGGATTGTACTGGATTCACCAAAAGCCTCTAGTCCGTGAAAAACTGCTCCAAGAACTGGACACTCTCGGTGATTACCCAGACCCTATGAGCATTTACCGACTTCCATATCTCACCGCTGTCTGTAATGAAACCTTGCGAATTCACCCTGTTACAATGTTTTCGTTTCCCAGGGTAGTGCAAGAACCTGTTGAATTATTAGGACATCCTTTAGAGCCTGGAACTGTACTGCTTCCCAGTATTTATCTCACTCATCAGCGAGAGGATTTATATCCCCAGCCTAAGGAGTTTCAACCAGAGCGCTTTGTTGAACGGCAATTTTCTCCCTATGAATTCCTGCCTTTTGGCGGTGGTGCCCGTCGTTGTATTGGCGAGGCTTTGGCTCTATTTGAAATGAAGCTAGTATTAGCAACCGTTTTGTCACGCTATCACTTGGCGCTAGTTGATCGGCGTCCAGAGCGACCTCAACGTCGAGGTTTTACCCTTGCGCCTTCCAGTGGAGTCAAGATGGTAATTACAGGGCGACGTGCGCGTCAAGAGTCTTTAGTTAATATGACAACTACACCCATATTCTAGTAGCTTGCCTGAGTTGTTTTGATAAGTCTTAGAACATCACCCAGTTTTTGTGACAAACTGGGTTTTTAGAATTGTATAGCAATTCTAAATGATAGGTTTTGCTTTACTTAACCCAACTTTGTATTTTCAAAGAAGCGTTACTAGTCTAAATATCTGACTGTTGCATTGGGATCTCAATCACGAACTCAGTCCCCTTTCCTAATGAGGAATCACAGGTTAAACTACCCTTGTGTTTGTCCACAATAATCTGATAGCTAATCGATAACCCCAACCCCGTGCCACTTCCTACCGACTTGGTGGTGAAAAATGGGTCAAATATTTTCTGCTGCACCTCTTTTGTCATACCAGAACCGTTATCGGCAATCCGAATTATCACCGTATTAGAATCTGTTAGTTCAGTAAAGATATGAATTTTTCCTACTTTATGAGGAGCTGCTGACGCGTCTATGCCCTTTGTGATTTGTTCCTTGTCATTTATTAATGCTAGATAACCAATGGCAAATGACTCTTCTAAAGCATCGACCGCATTACTCAAGATATTCATAAATACCTGATTGAGTTGACCAGGGTAACAAATAACTTCCGGTAATTTCCCATATTCTTTGACGACTTCTATTTCAGGTAAATTGATCTTTTGTTGAAGTCGATGCTGCAAAATCATTAAGGTGTTGTCTATACCCTCATGAACATCTACAGGCTTCATCTCAGCTTCATCTAAGCGAGAAAAGTTGCGTAAGCCCAAAACAATATTTCGGATACGCGAACTCCCCATTTTCATTGAATCTAAAATCTTGGGCAGGTCTTCTGATAAAAAAGCTATGTCAATCTCCTCAGTTTTCTCCTTAACTAAAGGCGAAGGATGGGGATATTCTTGCTGATAAATAACTATCAAATCCAGCAAATCTTGGACATAATCACTAGCATGATTAATATTACCATGAATAAAGTTAATAGGGTTATTAATTTCATGAGCAACTCCCGCCACCATTTGTCCTAAAGAAGACATTTTTTCACTTTGAATCAATTGAATTTGGGTACGTTGCAATTCTTGTAAAGTTTGTTGTAAACACTGATTTTTGTCGTTGAGTTCCTGCGTTCTTTTCTGAACTTTTTCCTCTAGGGTATGGTTGTATTCCTCCAAGCTTTCTTTAGCTTGCGCCAAATTTTTGTAGAGGATAGCATTCTCTAAAGATATTGCTGCTTGAGTAGTGAGGAGTTTCAGGACTTCTACGCGATCGTGTGTAAATGCTCCTGTCGTTAGATGATTTTCTAGATAAATAATCCCAATTAATTTACTTTGATTTAGAAGAGGTATAGACAATAAACTCTTAGGCTCTTCACTAATAATATAGGTATCACCTGCTAGAAAAGAAACAGCCATTACATCATCAATAACCAAGATTTCTCTGGAGCGTTTAACATAATTAATCAAAGTAATGGGAACATCGTAGCTTGATTCAAGGCAAGTTGATGGAAACTCAGTGTAGGTATGCTCAAAATTGGAACTTGAACAAACTGCTGTGACAGTTAATGCTAAGTTGTCACCTTCACTCAAAATTAAAGCGCATTTAGATGCTCCTGCATTCTCTATAACAACCTCCATCAAAGTAGAAAGAAGTCGCTCAAGCTCGATTTCTCCAGAGAGTGCTTGAGATGCTTTGATAAATGCGGCTAAATCCAGAGAGTCAGAAATACTTGTCTTCGAGCCAATAACAGTTTGTTGATTACTTAGGGTAGATAAAGATGATATAGATGTGTTATTGAAAGAAGTACTTTCCTCGCTGGAATGGATACTCAGTTTTTCTTGCTTAAATATGGAAGCCAGTAATTGGGGATAGCGTTTTGCCAAATCGTCAACCTTGGCTAACGCTCCCCAGCGAACGTAGCTATAGTAGGCATCAGTTAGGTAAGTTTGAGCAATCTTATCTTTGTCCCACTCTAGATAAAATTTAGCTGCAAGTTCATTAGCCAGAGCTTCTTCGTTGATATACTCATGTTTTTTCGCAAGGGAGATAGCACGATCATACGATTCCATCGCTTCAATATATTGATCTCCAATTCGATGCCGTTCAGCTTCTACAAGATAATATTTGTGTAAATAATTCATGGGGGCATGATGCGCCCATTTTTGCATTTTATCCTGATTGGCTTGTACTTTATCAAGAATAAACTTTTGCTCAGAAGCAGATACCTCAGAATACACCGCAAGTCTAGCCAATGAATCATAAAAATGGAAAAGAGGAAAAACTAACTGCCCTATACCACCATCTAAATACTTTTCTGCTAAATTAGCATTTTCAACCGCTTGAGAGAACTCATAAAATGAGTAGCATAATTGCAATTTGTTGTAATATAAATATAAAAGTCCTATAGCATCCTTCTTTTGAAGATGAAGCGGTTGTGTTATCTCCTCATTATATGCTTTACCGATCAGATAGCAGGGATTTACAACATTTCCTAGCCAGTTTAAAGTACTCTGCTGATATATACTATTCCAGTTAAATACTGTTTCTTGCTTGATTTGTCTGATGGCATTGCTGTAAGTTGCTATCTCCCATTCCAACTCTGTCAGTTCTTTACCAATGAAATATGTAGAGTAGCAATAATTATTAAGACAGTAAGCTGCATATTCTAAATCTCCAGTTTCTAGCCCGACAGAGTAAGCCTCAAGCAAAGGTTTTAATATTTCCCTACTATGCTCCTTCCAATGCCAGATAGATGTATAGAATACCATCATGATCTTAGTTTTTACTTCTTTAACATTAGATTTAACTAAAAGGCTCAAAGCTAATTTGCCAAATTGATAGCCAGATTCAATATCTCCTACTATCCCGCAGAGAATTACCCCGTAAGCAACATAGGCATAAGCAGACGAGGAAGCATTACCATATTTGAGTGATAAGTTGATTTGTTTAATAACAATCAGCAAAAACAGTTCAGGAGTGACTGAATAGGTCACGGCTGTTACAGCCGATAGAATACGCATAGCTACTATCTGCTGGGCTTCTGTCATCTGTGGTAGGTTCATTAAGTCATCAATGCGCCTGCCGTTCAGATTTAATGCTAATTCCGCCATTGCTAGTTGAATATCAGACTGACTTGGATGTTCAGGAAACTCCACTTCCAAAAGTTTCAAAAAGGTTAGAGCAGTATTTACAGCCTTCAGTGCTTGGTTCTGCGCCCCATAAGCTTTAATTTTGACTTCATAAACTTTTACTTTTTCTAGCAGTGTTTTTGCTCGTGCCAACACTACTTCTACTAATTGCTCCATTTGCCTAAAGTCGCCAGCTAGATATGCAGCCTCTGCTCCTGTCTCATACAAAGCTAGGATTAGTTGATATTTAGTCTCCCAACTATCACTTGCCAGCAATTGGATGCCGATAGTTAAATACTTAACAGCAGCGGGATAAGCTGTTGATGCTAAAGCCTTACGTCCAGCAATTAGATTCATCTGGGCCAGTTCATCTCGTTTAGCTTGAGGGGAGATGAATTCTACTGCGATATTAAACTGATTGACAAGCTCAAAAATCTTTTCTTCCTGTTTTGCAACAGGAATATTGTTCAATAACAGTAGCCCAATTTTTAAGTGAATTGGCTTTTTTTGTTCTTCAGGAATTAAAGAATAAGCGGCTTGCTGCACTCTATCATGGACAAATTTATACTTGGGTAGCTGTAAATGAGAATTTGAACATTGTGTAGATTCTATTCCATGAACAATGAATTCTTGATTAGTATTATCTTTTGAAAAAATGCTGTAATTTTCAGATTGTGGTAAAATTAGCCCATCAAGTAACGCTTGCCACAAGTCTGATGCTGTATCTACTACAGATTTTTCATTAACGATCGCCAGAGTTTTTAAGTCAAATTGATTTCCAATACAGGCAGCTAGTTTCAAAACTTTTTGGGTATATATTGGCAATTTTTCTATTTGCAGGGCGATAAATTCTACTACATCATCTGTAAGAGCTAAATCTTTGATTTTTGAAATATCATACTGCCAATGACCAGCATCAAAATTTAATACAATTAGCCCATCATCATGTAAAGTTTTGAGAAATTGAACAGAAAAGAAGGGGTTGCCTTTAGTTTTAGCAAACACCATCTGGGTGAGAGGAACAGCAACCAATTCTGGACAATGAAGTGTCTCAGCAATTAGATGATTTAAATCGCCTTGATTTAAAGGTGCTAAGGTAATCGTATTAATGATTACTCCTGCTTTTTGAATCTCCTGTAGTGTCAAAGAAAGCGGATGTGCCTTGGAAATTTCATTATCTCGATAGGAACCAACTAATAAGAAACCTCCTTTTGTTTCACGCATCTGTTCTGTCTCTTCTGAAATAGAAGACAACATACTTTCACACATTAATAACTGAATTAATTTCAAAGAAGCTGTATCTGCCCATTGCAAGTCATCGAGAAAGATAACTAGGGGATGTTCTTTAGTTGTAAAGATTTGGATGAATTTTTGAAACAATAAATTGAAACGATTTTTGGCAGCGCTGCCAGAGAGTTCTGTAACCTGAGGTTGTTTACCAATAATCTGTTCGAGTTCAGGAATGACATCAATAATCACCTGTGTTTGTGTACCTAATTCCCGCAGAATTTTGGATTTCCATTGTTGAATTTGAGCATCAGTTTCTGAGAGCAGTTGCCCAATTAAGTCCCGAAAGGCTTGCACTAATCCTGACAAAGGAATGTCACGTTGAAACTGGTCAAATTTTCCTTTGATGAAGTAACTACGCTGCCGCACAATAGGTTTGTGGACTTCATTAACCACGGCAGTTTTGCCAATGCCAGAGAAACCTGCAACTAATATCATTTCTGTTGCCCCGTCTGTCACACGCTTAAAAGCAGCAAGTAGAGTTTCAACTTCACTTTGGCGACCGTAGAGTTTTTCGGGAATTACGAAACGGTCAGAGATGTCTCTGACACCGAGTTTAAAGGGTGCAATATTTCCTGTTTCTTGCCACTGGCTTTGGCACACCTCCAAGTCATGCTTTAACCCCAAAGCACTCTGATAGCGGTCTTCGGCATTTTTTGCCATCAGCTTGCTGATGATGTCAGACAAAATTAGCGGAATATCGGAGTTAATCCGACTGGCTCTTGGCGGTTGTTTGGCAATGTGAGAGTAAACTAACTCCGTCGGATCTTTGCTGGTGAAAGGTAACTGTCCGGTGAGGAGCTGAAAGAAGGTGACACCGAGGGAATAAAAATCAGTGCGGTAGTCAATACCTCGGTTCATCCTTCCAGTTTGTTCTGGGGAAATGTAAGCCAGAGTACCTTCTAAGATGTTGGGATTCGTGAGAAATTGAATTTCTCTTGGCAGAAGGGTGGCAATACTAAAGTCGATGAGTTTGATTTCATTTGTGCTAGGGTTGATGAGGATGTTGGCAGGCTTGATATCTTTGTGAATGATGCGATCGCGATGCAGTCTTTCCAGGGTAGAAGCAATTTTAATCGCAATGTGGAAAAACTCGTTCAGGGAAAGCCAGTTTTCCTTTTTTACTTTGTCATCTATTTGCCAGTTTTGGAGGGAAATGCCACCAAAGTCTTCCATCACCAAAACATAGCTGTTACGGTAATTTTCTAAGCTATAGGTTTTGACTATGCCAGGAAAATCGAGGTTTTTGGTGATGATATATTGATTTCGGAACTGAGCTATTTCCGCAAAGGTAGGATATTCATTCCGCATCAATTTGAGAACGACTGATTTTTGGTCTTCTTCTCTAATACCTCGATAAACTAGGGTTTTACTACCTGAGTAGATTTGTTCAGTAATGCGATAACCAGGAAACGAATATAATGTATCTAATACTACTAACATTGCGGACTATGCTCATAATTATTGTTTCTATGGCTTATTATTCCCGCGCAAAGACTATCCTCATCATGAAAGAGGATTTTTTTGTTTAATTTGTATTAGAAAATGTGACTTGTAATATATTTTTATTAC
Organism: Nostoc sp. DedQUE04; assembly: GCF_034530995.1. Taxonomy (NCBI): domain Bacteria; kingdom Bacillati; phylum Cyanobacteriota; class Cyanophyceae; order Nostocales; family Nostocaceae; genus Nostoc; species Nostoc sp. DedQUE04. The sequence continues at coordinate 77,337 of NZ_JAVRCA010000011.1, forward strand.
TAAATATCTGAATCTTAAACTGTATGTTTTCTCATCAAGTGAAGTACATATCGAAATCTCAACACAACCCTTCTTTGAACTTACGAAGAGAGAAGATAAAGTACAGCTTTACCGGGCTTAGGTCAAGCTGTACCTCACTAAATAATGATGATTTATCAACATAAGTGTTTTTGAACTAACTATTTTTATCCGCTTTTAATCGGACACCAGTATAGATGGTGTATTTTTGGCTGCGATAATAATAACGAGCACAAATACTACTTGATTTTTTGTTTAATAAAAGTCACAACCTGAGTAAGCTGTTTCTTCAAACCATCAATTTCTGCTTGCATTTTGACAATTTTCTCATTCAATGCATTAATTTCTGCCTCGGAGACTCCTCCAGTACTTGGGGTTGTGATGCTGGGGGCTGTGACGCTAGAGTTTGCAACGCTAGGAGCTACTACCGTACCATTGGCGACACCAGAGGTTGCTACTGTGCCATTTTTGACAGCAACCGCTGCTCCTACTGCGACTAGTTCTGGGCGTGGCTGTTTTGCCTTGGCCATAGCTAGCTTAATTGCACCAATTAGTTGTTTCTGATCGAAAGGTTTGCCCAGAAATTCAAAATATTCAAATGGTTCTGTGATTTTCTCAGTCACCTCTTCCTTGCGACCAGACATGATCACTAAAGGAATTTTCCTTAACTCTGGATCGGCTTGAACTTTCTGGAAAACTTCCCAGCCACTCATTTTAGGTAACAGAAAATCCAGCATAATCAGGCTGAGTTTTTCCTGAAGGATGAAATTTAGTCCTTCCACACCGTCTTTTGCTTCTAGTACCTCAAAATTGCCCGGAGGCAACATTTCTCGTACTTTTACCCTGACAACTGTAGTGTCATCGATAACTAAAATCTTGTTACTTGCCACGACTGTTTGCTCTAACAGAAACTATAAGTGTAAATAGCGGCTTTGCCGATTGTCCTTGAGAATCCTCCCACTATATACATAATTTCTAGCAATTGGGGGATAGTATATTTCGGTATAAATGACATTGTTAGAGGTGTTTTGCAAAACTTTTGCTTGCGCTCTTTTAAATTTGTGTCATTGTGATATTTAATCAACAGACCACTACATCTATATCCGCATCTTGCTTGGATGTTTATGATTTCGTCACAACAAGCCGAACTAAAGTCTGAAATTAAGGCAATGCCTAGCTGGTTACGTCGCCCGATTGGTAAAGCCAGTGAAATCTCTACCGTACAACGCATTATTAAGCAGCGCCAAATTCACACGATTTGTGAAGAAGGACGCTGCCCTAACCGAGGGGAGTGCTATGCCCAAAAAACTGCAACTTTTTTGCTAATGGGGCCTACATGCACACGCTCTTGTGCTTTCTGTCAAGTAGATAAAGGTCATGCACCAATGCCTCTTGATTTAGAGGAACCTGAAAAGGTTGCCCAGGCGGTGCAGCTTTTGGGATTGCGTTATGTGGTGCTGACTTCTGTAGCCCGTGATGACTTGTCCGATCGGGGTGCAGGGCATTTTGTAGAGACGATCGCGACTATTCGCCAATTGAATCCAGAGACTCAAATAGAAGTGCTGACCCCAGATTTTTGGGGTGGTGCTGGTGTTGGAGAAGAAGGTCAACGTCAGCGGATAGCGATGATTGTCAAAGCCAAACCAGCTTGTTTCAATCACAATATTGAGACAGTGCGGCGGTTAACTGGGCCAGTGCGCCGGGGAGCCAAGTACGATCGCTCACTTTTGGTGCTGGCTACGGTTAAAGAAATCGATTCGACAATTCCCACCAAATCAGGTTTGATGCTGGGACACGGAGAAACAGTTGATGAAGTTATTGAAGCAATGGCTGATTTAAGGGCTGTAGGATGCGATCGCTTGACTCTTGGGCAGTATATGCGTCCTTCTTTAGAACATTTGCCAGTCCAAAAATATTGGACTCCAGAGGAATTCGATCGACTTGGCAGATTAGCATGGGAAATGGGATTCAACCATGTTCGTTCTGGGCCTCTGGTTCGCAGTTCTTACCATGCTGGAGAGGAGGGAGTAGGGATTGGGGAGTAGGGGGGCAGAGGGGCAGGGGGGCAGAGGGGCAGGGGGACAAGTTTCTCCTTTGTCTCCCCCCTCTTCCTTGTCTCTTCTCCATGCCCAATGCCCAATGCCCAATGTCCAATTCCCAATTCCCAATGCCCAATTCCCAACTTCACACAAATATTCTTAAAGAATTTGAGTATTTGGTACACCAGTTTGGTATTTCTTTAAAAGTCATGACATTAGGAGAATCGGATTATGACCTCTAAAACAACGAAGAATCCTACAGATTTACCAGTTGCCGACAGTGGAGCTAAACCTCCCTACGCCTATCGCACAGGCTGGGCAATATTCTTGTTAGCTATCAATTTCCTGGTAGCAGCCTGGTATTTCCACATTATTGAATAATTAGAAGTGGAGTGGTGCTGCTCAAATCGTTCCTTTGAATAAACCTTTGGGGCGAATGAGCAGCACCAAAATCATGATTAACAGTGCTACACCTTGTTTGTATTGTGAACCCAGCCAAGGAGTGCTGATTTCCTGGACGATGCCAATGATAAAAGCTGCTGCGATCGCACCGTAGGGATTGCCAATTCCACCAAGTATTACTGAGGCAAACAATGGTAATATTAAAAACCAACCCATATTCGGGCGCACAGCTGTAATTAACCCATACATACTGCCGCCCAATGACGTAATCGTGCCAGCAATTACCCAAGTCCAAAAAATAACTCGGTCAACATTGATACCTGAAACTCTAGCTAAGTCCAGATCGTCGGCAACTGCTCGCATCGCCTTACCAATTTTGGTATTTTGCAGCAGATAATGCAGCGCCAAAATTGCTAGCACCGCCAACCCTAATACCAATAATTGATTTTGCGGTATCTTTAAACCCAAAATATCTAAAGCCGGAGTAACAGGTAAATTATAATTTTGGTTCCTGCCACCCCAGATAAAAATAATCCCATTGCGAATAAATAAGGCAAGTCCGATAGAAATAATAATCAGCGTAGTGGAAGTAGCACGGATAGAGCGCATCTTTGACCACAGTAACTTTTCCGATAACAGCATTGCTGCTACTGTTCCCGCCGCCGCCAAAATCATCGACAGCCAAATATTGACTCCAATGGTGTTCATCAGCCAAGTTAGATAGGCTCCTAAAGTGAGAAAGTCACCATGAGCAAAGTTAGATAGCCGTAAAATTCCATAAGTAAGAGTCAGTCCGACTGCGGCTAGAGCAATAATGCTCCCTACCGCAATCCCATTCACGATTAGTTGGGCGAATTGTGCATCCATAAGTTTTCAGTTGCGTTGAAAAAATTTTAGGTTAGGTTCATACAATAATTTTTTTTTGGACTAGCTGCTAAACTCGACATCATAAGTTATGGTTTATAACAACATAAGTTATCGTTTATAAATAAAAAAGAATTGTCCGTTAATATACATAAAATCCTGTTGGGATTTTTATGCGTAGCTAAACTTGTTCAGCGGTCTAGTTGACCATGCAGCAGTATTCAAGCTTACCAGACCAGAAATCACTGATAGATGCAACGCCAAAACTTAAACTTTTGACAACAATTGAGCAACTTCGCGCGCAGCTGTGGCTGGAGAGCAGCTTAAACCAGTTGCAAAGTCGCCTTAATGATTGCTTGCTTTCTGCTTGTAACACTGTCCCACAGCCAGAAGCAGCACAAGCGGAAATTTTCCAAACCGTGGTTAACGAGATTAACAGTGCTATTCACAGCAGTAATCTGGCACTTACAGAATGTGCCGTAGGCATCGCTATGTGTCAACCACAAGAAACTGTTGCCACAGTTTGCTATGTTTCTGGTTCTCCATCCCCAAATTCACCACCTTTATTTCTAGAAGTGCTGACAGCAGAAAAAAAGCTGCTGTTGAGATTGCAAGAAGTCATAAAAATTGAAGATTTACAACAGCTTGAGAATCAGCAACTACCGAGCGCTTGGCGGTTAGCGGATGATTCTGGCAGCGTTATCGGCTGGCTAATTCTTGCCACAGCGCCCCTAAGTTCTCATCATGAGTCGTTCATAGAATCGCAAGCTCAACTCAGATCGCAATTGATAACAAGGTCTGCCAAATGCTGTACTACAACCTTAGTACAACTTAGACACATCCTGTCTTGGCCGCAACGGTGTCAACAGTTAAGTAATTCTAATCAAGAATTGGAGCGCACCAATCAACTGAAAAATCAGTTTCTGGCAAACACCAGCCACGAAATTCGTACACCGCTTAGTTCCATTATTGGGTTTACCCATCTGCTTTTAGCTCCAGGGTACGAACCAACTAAAGAACGGCAGCAAGAGTATTTAAATATCATTCAGTCTAGCGGTAAACACTTACTAGCTCTGATTAACGATATTTTGGATCTCTCTAAAATTGAAGCAAATCAGCTAGAAGTACAGTGGGAAACAGTAGATGTCCCACTGTTGTGTAACAATGTTTTGGCATTGGTGAAAGAGAAAGCTGCTAATAAAAGTTTGAAACTGTGCCTAGAACTTGAACCTGATATTACAACCTTAGTAGCTGACCCCTTACGACTCAAGCAAATGTTGTTGAATTTACTCTTCAACGCCCTAAAGTTTACAAGTATTGGAAGTGTTGGCTTACAGATTGCTTCCAAAGGTGTATTTGTGCATTTTACAGTTTGGGATACTGGCACTGGCATTTCCCAGGAAGACCAAGTTCAACTGTTTCAGCCATATTTCCAAATTGCCAAGGCCGTAGCAGATGGTATTGAAGGTACTGGTTTGGGTTTAGCAGTGACTCAGAAACTCGCCCAAATTCACGGTGGTTGGGTGAAAGTTGAATCTGAAATAGATCGTGGCTCCCGTTTTACTCTTGTACTTCCTCTTAAGCAAGAGATGGGAGTGAGGGTAGATGAGGAAGCAGGAGAAACAAATTTTCCCTCATTTCCTCTGCCTTTGACACCTAGTTCCTCTGTAGAAATTTTGCTGGTAGAAAATGATTTACCCAATGCTGATTTGATGCAAATTTATCTACAAAAATTGGGATATCAAGTGACTTGGGTTAAGAATGCTGACGAGATGTGGGAAGCCCTAACACAGTTAGATCCAGCGGTAATTTTAATGGATGTTTGTTTGGCAGATGGAAATGGTCTTAACTTGGTACAACAACTGCGAGAACATCAGCAATATCGGACGATTCCGGTAATTGTTCAAACAGCAATGGCGATGAAAGGCGATCGCGAAACCTGTCTAGCGGCTGGAGTAAATGACTATATTTCTAAACCAATTGATTTACCACTTTTAGCCAGTCTGGTGGCTAAGTACAGTAAAGCACCAATGTTGGTTGATGAGGAGCAGGGGAGCAGAGGAGCAGGGGAGCAGAGGAGCAGGGGAGCGGAGGGGAAGTTATAGTAAGTCTTTCCTCTCTACCTTTTGTGCCCAAAGCGCCATAAGTAATGACTACAATATAAATGATTGGATGCTACAAGGTTTTGGCAGGATTGGGAAATGATGCTGACAGAAAAATTTGAGCAATTAAGAGCCTTATTTAAAGAAATGGAGCAGGCGTTGATTGCCTACTCTGGGGGCGTTGATAGCACTTTGGTTGCCAAAATTGCTTATGATGTGTTGGGCGATCGCGCTTTGGCTGTCACTGCTGTTTCTCCTTCACTGTTACCAGAAGAATTGGAAGACGCCAAAATTCAAGCTGCAACAATTGGGATTCCTCATAAAATCGTCCAGACTCACGAGATGGAAAATCCCAATTACACTTCTAACCCAGTTAACCGTTGTTATTTTTGCAAAAGTGAGTTGCACGATACCCTCAAACCTTTAGCTTTAGAGTTGGGTTATCCTTATGTGGTGGATGGGGTAAATGCTGATGATTTGCATGATTATCGCCCAGGAATTCAGGCGGCTAAAGAAAGAGGGGCGCGATCGCCTTTAGCAGAAGTCGGTCTTACCAAGGTTGAAGTTCGCCAACTTTCGCAACAACTCGGTTTACCTTGGTGGGATAAACCCGCTCAACCTTGCCTAAGTTCGAGGTTTCCTTACGGTGAAGAGATTACTGTCGCTAAGTTGCAACGAGTTGGTAGAGGAGAAATTTATCTGCGAAAACTAGGTTGGCAGAATTTGCGCGTGCGATCGGAAGGTGATACAGCACGTATTGAATTACCACCAGAACAAATCAAAGAGTTTGTATTAACTAACGATTTACAAACATTAGTTTCGGCATTTCAAGATTTTGGATTTATCTACGTAACCTTAGATTTAGAAGGTTATCGTAGTGGGAAGTTAAATCAGGTTTTAAATAGGGAAGCCTTGGGCGTTAAAGTATAGGATTTTAGTTCTATAAAATAGAGTTTATTTACCCTCTAGAGAAACTAGAAAGCAACCGTTAATTCCCCAGATATTATTGGGCTGTTTTTCCATAAAATATAAAGCCCTCAAGGGGACTCCATCAGGAGCAAGTAGCAGCACTGGTTGAGTTATGTTTCCCTGGATGGTTGTTATGTTCTCAAAAAATACAGAACGAGGACGGTATACTGCTTGGTAGCTTGTTTTTACCATCTGCATAAAATTTTCTGGGGTTACAAATTGCGCCTGAATCGCCGGACTAGCAAAGGCAAAAGCGCCTTGGGCATCATCTTTTTTAAAGGCTGCTAATTGGTATTCAATTACAGAACGTATGTTGATGGCATCAGTATGACTAACTTCCATAAATTTCAAAATTGCGTAGGCGCAGCCCATCGTAGACATCGCTGCAAGTGTCGGCACGATCGCTCAATTCTCACGCTGAGTGAGTGTGTATTCTATCTGCTGTAGTGCCGTTCGCCACACATCATATCCCTCTTGAGACAGGTGCAAGCCATCTGTGGTCAACTCTGGGCGCAAATTGCCTTCCATATCCGTAAACCAGCTATAAATATTGAGATAATTAGCACCTTCTTGTTTAGCGATCGCGGTTAGTTGGATGTTGAGGTGACGAATACGGCTATTGGAAATTTTTGGTAGACGAGTAGGCAAAATTGATTGGACAATGATTTGAGCTTTGGGATGAGTCTGGCGTAAACGCCGGACAATCCGGCGATAATTATGCAAAATTGTTTCATCACTAGCGCCTTTTCGTAGGTCGTTAATCCCAGCCATAATGTAAATAACATCTGGTCGCGTTGCTGAAAATGCCCCCAATCTTTTTAAAACGCCACTAGAGGTATCTCCAGATATGCCTTGATTGAGCCACAATTTACCAGCAGGCAGTTTTTCTCTGGGAAACCACATGCTCAAAGAATCACCAACCAAAATACTTAGATGATTGGCACCTTGACCTTGAGCGATCGCTCTAGCTTCTAAAGCTAATAAACTTTTCCAGTCGTCATAAGTTAGTTGACGTTTCTTGATCGACTCCCACAATGATTGCAAATTATCACTATCTACGCGTGTATAAATCTGACCTGTTTTCAGAGCTGCCAATCTTTGGTAGTAAAGTTGATTTCCAGATGTCAATAAGAGGCTAGTTGCTTGGGTGCTGGGGTTAAGTGATGACTCTGTTGATACTGGTAATCCCTGAGTGCTGAATTCTGGTACGCTAGGGACGTTTTTTTCACTTACTATTGGCTGCGAACTTTTTAGGGGTTGGAACGCTTGAGAGCTGAGTTCGGGTAAGGAAAGGTCGACGCTCTTGATAATTTTTGTACTGACTATTGTCTGCGAACCTTGTTTTAAATCCCACAGGAATCTAGAACTTTCTGGCAGGACAATTGACAGATGTGGAAGAGCCGATGCTGGTATTGCTAATCCTGTTAACAAGCCTGCTGCCAACAGATAAGGGTCCCTCATCGCTTTCTCTCTCCTCTACTCACTGCTTTTCCTTATGACGGCATTAATTGGCTGTATTCAGGAAAATTTTACTTCGGTTAAGTTATTATTCTTATTTACGCTGTATAGTTCTGTAAAGCGTGTTCATGAGATTATATTTGACAATTTACGATCTCTTTAAAGTAGGGTTTTCCCGGTGGTATACAAGTCTTATTTGTGCGAATACTTCTACTGAAAGCACTGTTTTCATCAGCCACTCGCTTTTTCTAACTCAGTTATCACAAATATAACTAGGTTTGCAAACTGGCGATTAGTGAGTTATTTTAGAGGATCTAAGAACAGAGGTTTTTGCTTTTGATGTTGCTAATATGTGAAATAAACAGCAGATTTTAGGTTTCTAGATTTCAGCTAATTGTCGCGATCGCGTGAGAGTTGGCTAGACCGAGAAAGCTACGGTAATACGTATACATTTTCGTTTTGTCAAGCACAAGTGAAAGTGTGGTCACTAAAAGAAGCTTCTGACCATTGTGGGGTAATTTGCAGCAGAGTTACAAGCTATGCGCGTCGTCAGAAAACGATAACAGTTGACTTTCCTGCTATATCTAAATTAGCTCGTATCTTTAATCTGACGATTGAGAACTTAGTAGAAATTTTGGAAAAAATAGCCAAAATTTTAACTTTTGAGAATATTGATATCATACGATAACGTGTCCTCAATGAGCAAGTATCAGGTTTGCCATACTGAGAATTTGATAACTCACTACACGTAATTTAAAATTTCTGTTTACTCATTGAAGTATGAGTTGAAACACACTTAAATTAAGTTTAGCTCTAGAGAATAACCTCATTGAAAGTGCTAAGATTTAGGCTGAATCATTAGTGTTTCCTTTTCTTCTGTGGCTAGAGCTAGTACAGCGATTGGTGTCAGTCCCATTATTAAAGAGATTGTGCAAAAACAGGCACATTCCACACGTTTGACCCTAAAAGAAGTTATTCTGATGGGGATGTTAGCTATTGATAAACTAGATGATCGAGGTCGTCAAGAGCTAGCCGATCGAGTTCATCAAATGCAAGTGAATGGAGAAATTTAATTGAGTAGCTATGAGTTAAGAGTTATAAGCGATGCCCTGAGCCTGCCGAAGGGTTATCAATTTTAACTTCTCACTCCTGACTCTTTACTTAATTTGGTTATTGGCTAAATCGATAACGACTTCCCATTACATAATTTTCATTAATTTCAAAAGATATCCATCGGCGTTGCAGAGTTTCAGCAACAAACCCAGTTGTATTAGAACCTGCGAACGGATCTAATACCATATCACCTTCATCAGTTAAGAATTTGATGAAGAACTCGGCAAACCCTTGAGGAAAACGTGCTGGATGGGGTCTAATTTCTGCTGCTTTGCAGCGTCGTAAATAAGCACTATTCGATTCAGTATTAGCAATTTCTAGCAAATTTGGCGGAATTGCACCTTGATTATCTTTTTGAAATTTATCAGAAATATCATGTCCACTAGGACGTATTTTTGCTTTATAGCCATTTTTGAGTAATTGTTTCATACTTTGGCTATATGGCTTTAAAACTTTTCTGTTATCTGCTTTAGGATTCGGTGTTTTAGACAACCACCAAACTGTGTTTACTGAGTCTTTCACACGAATTCGCCTAATTGTCACCCACTCAGCAGGGGTTGGCAGTCGAGCCGGATTATAGTGGTAAAATTCTTGAGCAAGAAAGAAACCTACTTCTTTGCATAATCTGACTAAAAGTTCGTATTGGTAGATACTCCGCACGGGATTGCCAGGTAAGTAAGCGCCGCCTAAATCTAGTACGAATGAGCCATTATCTGCCAGTACTCTTTTAAATTCATAGGCAAAAGGTAGAAACCACTCAATATATTTTTCAGCAGTTTCGTTACCGTATTCTTTTTTTCGTGTCAGTGCGAATGGAGGTGATGTGATAATTAAATTAATACTATTATCATCAATGAATTTAATAAGTTTAAGGCTATCACCTAAATATGCTGCTCCGTTCTGCTGGGTATAGTAGGGATTAATAATTATTTTTTTTGCTGGCGTTATTGGCTCTTCTTGCAAGATTTATCAAGTAATCTCAGTTTTATAGTTATAACTTGTTTTGATGTTATTGAAATACTACCATTTTTTGTATGGTAGAAATTTACCAGACATAATGATTTTAACGCGATCGCCGCTTGCGCGCTAGATTAAAAAGTGAATTAGGGAATAAACAGGGTGCTTTACAAGACTACAATAAAGTAATTGAGCTTAACCCTATAGATGATTTTGCTTACAGATTGCGCGCTAGATTAAAAAGTGAATTAGGGGATAAACAGGGTGCTTTGCAAGACAGCAATAAAGCAATTGAGCTTAACCCTAAAAGCTCTTTTGCTTACAGCGATCGCGCTGCATTACGGAGCGAATTAGGAGATAATCAAGGAGCATTACAAGACTCCAACATAGCAATTAAGCTTGTACCTGAATTTGATAATGCTTATAACAATCGAGGTGTTGCTCGCTACAATTTAGGTGATAAACAGGGAGCTTTACAAGATTATAATAAAGCGATTCAGTTAAACGCAAAAAATGCTACTGCCTATAATAATCGAGCTGAGGTTCGCTATAACTTAGGAGATAAGCAAGGTGCAATTAAAGATTGGCAGCAAGCCGCTAACCTTTATTTACAACAAAATATGCAGAGGCAATAGAAATAATTAAATTATTTCAATAGTCAATTATAGACTGGCACTTAAGGCTACAAAGGGGCGGGCAAGATGCCCACCCCACAAGAGAAGAGAAAATGTGATGATTGAGATTATTCAGGGAGTTGCCAAAAGAAGGGGTAATTTTCTGGGCTTGATGAGAGTCCTGCTTTTACAGGATTTTGTCTGATATATTCCCAACATTGTTGAAACTCTTGGTCATTCCTAACAATACGGTCATATCTTTCATCTTGCCAAACTGTTCCTATATGTTTCATAACTTTCGGAATTTGTTTAGCACTATAACCTTTAATACTTTTCATAATGCTACTCAATGACCAAAACTCATTTTTCGATTTGAGTAATGGCTGAATAAGCAAATGCACATGATTTGTCATGACTACAAAAACAAATATTTGATATCTGTTTTGATCAAAAAACAAGCAAGAATTAAAAACTATTTCTCTAGCTTCTAGGCTAAGTTCTAACTTTTCCCAAGTATTAAAAGTAATGAAATAAACCGCCCCATCTAACTCCCAATGAGGTAATCTTCTCCGAAAAATTTTCAACTTTGGCTCTTGCATTCAATATACTATTTCTAATTTTTCTATAACTTTTCTTGTGGGGTGGGCATCTTGCCCGCCCCTTTCTCTATTTTTCCCACCCAAAACCCAAAAAAATCCCCCACCTTGCGGCAGGGGATTTTTATTACTTATCTACAAAACTAGCAGTCGAAATTAACCGAACTTACCAGCAGTAGAAGCAATCAAGAATGCTGCGTAAGTCACGATGTAGCCAACAGTGAAGTGAGCTAAACCAACTACACGACCTTGAACGATGGACAGAGCCACGGGCTTGTCTTTCCAGCGAACTAGGTTAGCTAGAGGAGTGCGTTCGTGTGCCCAAACAAGGGTTTCAATCAACTCTTGCCAGTAACCTCTCCAGGAGATTAAGAACATGAAGCCAGTAGCCCAAACTAGGTGTCCAAACAGGAACATCCAAGCCCAGACCGACAGGTTATTTACGCCGTAAGGGTTGTAACCGTTAATCAACTGAGCAGAGTTAGCCCAGAGGTAATCGCGGAACCAGCCCATGAGATATGTAGAGTTCTCATTGAACTGAGCTACGTTGCCTTGCCAAATACCCAGATGTTTCCAATGCCAGTAGAACGTAACCCAACCAAGGGTATTGAGCATCCAGAACGCAGCGAGGTAGAAGGAATCCCAACCGGAGATGTCGCAAGTACCGCCACGACCGGGGCCGTCACAAGGGAAGGCATAGCCGAAGTCCTTTTTATCGGGCATCAGCTTAGAACCACGGGCATCCAAAGCACCTTTGACCAAGATCAAGGTGGTGGTGTGCAGACCTAAAGCGATCGCATGGTGTACCAAGAAGTCGCCAGGGCCAATTGTCAAGAACAGGGAGTTAGTACCAGCATTGATGGCATCTAACCAGCCTGGCAACCAAACGTTAGCGTAGTTGGGCCATGCTGTATGGGCAATACTATCTGGGTTAGATAGTAAGGTGTCTAAACCGTACAGTACTTTACCGTTAGCAGCTTGAACGAATTGAGCAAACACTGGCTCAATCAAGATTTGCTTTTCAGGAGTACCGAAAGCAACCACTACATCATTGTGGACGTACAAGCTGAGGGTATGGAAGCCTAAGAAAAGGGATACCCAGCTAAGGTGGGAGATAATCGCTTCTTTATGCTTCAATACGCGCTCAAGAACGTTGCCCTTGTTTTGTTCTGGGTCGTAATCACGTACCCAGAATATTGCTCCGTGAGCAAAAGCACCAAGTATCAAGAAACCAGCAATATATTGATGGTGCGTGTACAGCGCTGCCTGAGTTGTATAGTCCTTAGCAATAAATGCATAAGGAGGCATGGCGTACATATGCTGTGCCACCAAAGAGGTGATGGTTCCCAGAGCAGCTAGGTGAATACCTAACTGGAAGTGCAGTGAATTGTTATAGGTGTCATACAACCCTTGGTGAGGCAGGTTGAACTGACCTTCACTGTTGGTACCTGGTACTAACCCAGCTTTGGAGTTCAGCATTTCTTTGATGCTGTGACCAATTCCGAAGTTAGTCCGATACTGATGACCGGCAACAATGAAGATAACTGCGATCGCCAAGTGGTGATGAGCCATGTCAGTCAGCCACAAAGCTTCTGTCTGAGGATGGAAGCCACCCAAGAAACTTAGAATTGCAGTTCCTGCACCTTGAGATGTCCCAAAGATATGTCCAGGAGTGTCAGGGTTTTGAGAGTAAACACCCCAGTTGCCTGTAAAGAATGGTGTCAAACCTGCTGGGTGGGGTGGGGTATTCAGGAAGTTATCCCAACCTACGTGCTGACCGCGAGATTCGGGGACAGCAACGTGAATTAAGTGACCAGCCCAAGCCAGAGAACTAACACCAAACAGACCTGCTAGGTGGTGGTTTAGGCGATGTTCAGCGCTCTTAAACCATGCCAAGCTAGGACGATACTTGGGTTGCAAGTGCAGCCAACCAGCAAACAACAGTACGGCTGCCAGTATTAACAGGAATACTGAACCGTTGTATAGTTCGCCGTTCGTCCGCATTCCGATGGTATACCACCAATGGTAAAGACCAGAGTAGGTAATGTTTACCGGATTGCTAGCGCCAGCTTGGGTAAAAGCTTCGATCGCTGGTTTACCAAAGTGGGGGTCCCAAATCGCGTGGGCGATGGGACGGATATGAAGGGGATCTTTAATCCACTGTTCAAAGTTACCTTGCCAGGCTACATGGAACAGGAGGCTGGATGCCCACAGGAAGATGATTGCCAAGTGACCGAAGTGAGTTGCGAAAATCTTTTGGTAAAGATTTTCCTCTGTGATGCCATCATGGGTTTCAAAATCGTTGCCTGTAGCGATCGCATACCATATCCGACGAGTCGTCGGGTCCTGTGCGAGATCCTGGCTAAATTTCGGAAATTTTGTCGCCATAGGTTTAATAAATCCTCTGACCTTTAGCCATCAAATACCAGCGTCTAGAGTCCTGAGTTCTGAGTACCAAGTTTTGAGTATTTTCTCAGCACTTAGCACTCAGCACTCCACAACTGATTGCTACCCTACTGAAAGGATGTGTGCATGGAAGAATGCCCAGGTTGTGGCAATTCCTCCCAAGAGGTAGTGAGCTACCCCTACAGCCCGACCCTGAATAATGCTCAGAGCGCGAGGCTGAATTGCTGGTGCTACCTTCAGTTTGTTATGCGCCCAAACAATGGACTCAATTAATTCTTGCCAGTAGCCGCGACCACTGAACAGGAACATCAAGCTGAATGCCCAGACAAAGTGAGCGCCTAAGAAGAGTAGACCATAGGCAGATAGCGCGCTGCCATAGGAATTGATGACTTGTGTAGCTTGTGCCCACAAGAAGTCTCGCAACCAACCGTTGATGGTAATGGCACTTTGGGCAAAGTTACCACCAGTGATGTGAGTCACAGCACCATCTGCATCTACGGTTCCCCAGACATCTGATTGCATCTTCCAGCTGAAGTGGAAAATTGCGATGGATATTGTGTTGTACATCCAGAAAAGTCCGAGGAACACATGATCCCAACCAGACACTTGACAGGTACCGCCACGACCAGGACCGTCACAAGGGAAACGGAAGCCTAGATTTGCCTTGTCTGGAATCAGACGAGAGCTGCGGGCAAACAGAAATCCTTTTAACAGAATTAGGACAGTGACGTGGATCTGGAATGCGTGAATGTGGTGGATCATGAAATCCGCTGTACCTAAAGCAATGGGCATCATTGCCACTTTGCCACCTACCGCTAAGATTCCACCGCCAAACGCATAGCTAACTGGTTCTAAGGCATTGGGAGCAGTGCCACCAGGAGCTAAGGTGTGGATGTTTTGTACCCACTGGGCAAAAACTGGTTGCAATTGGATTGCTGTATCCGAAAACATATCTTGGGGACGACCCAAGGCACGCATCGTGTCATTGTGGATGTATAACCCAAAGCTATGGAAGCCAAGGAATATACACACCCAGTTTAGGTGAGAGATGATTGCATCTCGATGACGAAGTACCCGATCCAAGAGGTTGTTTTGATTAACCACAGGATCGTAATCCCGCACCATGAAGATACTAGCGTGAGCCGCACCGCCTACGATTAAGAAGGCTCCAATCCACATATGGTGGGTGAATATGCACAACTGTGTAGCATAGTCGGTTGACAGGTACGGGTACGGAGGCATCGCGTACATGTGATGCGCGATGATGATGGTCAGCGAACCCAAGAAGGCCAGGTTAGTTCCTAACTGAGCGTGCCAGGATGAGGTCAAGTTTTCGTAGAGACCTTTGTGACCTTCACCGGTGAAAGGACCTTTGTGGTTTTCTAGGATCTCTTTAATGCTGTGACCGATACCCCAGTTAGTACGGTACTGGTGACCAGCAACGATAAAGAGAACTGCGATCGCTAAGTGGTGATGGGAAATGTCCGTCATCCATAGGCTGCCTGTTACTGGGTTCAGACCGCCCTTGAAGGTGAGGAAGTCAGCATACTGACCCCAGTTCAAGGTGAAGAAAGGTGCTAAACCAGCAGCAAAGCCGGGATACAGCTCGGTCAACAAGTCTTTGTTCAAGATGAACTCGTGGGGCAAGGGGATGTCTTTGAGAGCAACGCCTGCATCCAAAAGCTTGTTGGTCGGTGCGGATACGTGGATTAAATGACCTGCCCATCCCAAGGAACCACAACCTAGCAATACTTGCAAGTGGTGATTCAGCATCGACTCCACATTCTGGAACCATTCCAATTTGGGAGCGCGTTTGTGGTAGTGGAACCAGCCGGCAAATAGGAATAAGCCTGCTAGTACCAAGCCACCGATCGCTGTGCAGTAAAGCTGGAATGAGTTGGTAATACCCCAACCACGCCATACATAGAACAAACCAGAGGTGATTTGAATACCGTGGAAACCACCGCCAACATCACCATTTAAAATGTCTTGTCCAACAATGGGCCAAACGACTTGGGCACTTGGTCTAACGTTTAGAGGGTCGCTTAACCAAGCTTCGTAGTTAGAAAACTTCGCCCCGTGAAAAATCATCCCGCTCAACCAGATTGTCACTACAGCCAAGTGGCCGAAGTGGGCTGAGAATATCTTGCGGGAGATGTCTTCTAAATCGCTTGTATGTGTATCAAAATCATGGGCGAGTGCGTGCAGGTTCCAAATCCATGTGGTGGTTTTGGGACCTCTGGCTAAGGATCTGTCAAAGTGCCCTGGTTGTGACCATCTCTCGAAAGACGTTGGAACCGGGTCGTTATCGACGATTACTCTTGCCTTCTTTTCCTCTCGCTCCGGAGGACTTATTGTCATTCGACCTCCTCTCTTGATAAGGAATGAGGAATCATGAATACCACAAAGTTAACCATTACCGCAAATTCCATTTTGCTGAAGCCGCGATGAAGACCTATGTGGATTGTTGTTTCTCGTTGAATTATAAAGTCTTCACTTGTACATTGTTAGAGATATTTTAACAATAATTCAAACTTGCTCAAATATTGCTGAAATTCATGCCTTAACTGGCTTTTAACTTCAAACTTTTTGTCCAAAAGTCAATAGTTTAGCTATTTAATTTACAAACAATAACAATTCGTAAAATTTATGATTTGACTGTATGTAACCGATGTCCCAACTTTTACTGCGATTACTCATGAACATTTATGTCATATTTCAATTTTTGCAAGTAAAACGTTGTAGAGAATATGACTTATTTTAAAATTTCATGAGATACAAAGGAAAACTTATGGGATGTGAGGTAGATTTCACCTTTTGGGCTATAGTTCCAGATGGACAGTTTGAGCCAAAATAATCTGTCAATTGTTGAAGACTATCACTGGGTGCAACGCATGAACTCGTGGCAGAAAAGGGTGTTAGAGAAGCTCCTCCCTCAGAGGTTTCCGATTCTCAGGTGGGTAATGATAATAGTGCTGGTATTAAGCTTGACCAGTTGCGGCGAGAAAGCCGACAGCCAGGAAGTATCTACTGGTTATAAAGAAAACTCCCCCAAGATTTCTCAAATTTCAAAGCAATTTTCGGAAGTTTCCCCTCCATCTGTTATTCAAGAACTGCGTCCAACTTTGGAAGTTTATCAGCCACAAGTAACAATTGTTACTCCAAAATTTGATGAAGTTCTTCAAGACAATAAAGTTACAGCCAGTTTTCAGGTTAAGGATCTACCGATATTTAAAGACCCACAATTACAATTGGGGCCACATTTACACGTAATTCTGGATAATCAACCTTATATACCTGTTTACGACCTGAATCAGCCCTTAGTTTTGCCAGACTTGTCTCCAGGTAGTCATACCTTGCGTGTCTTTGCCTCTCGTCCCTGGCATGAAAGCTTTAAGAATGAAGGCGCTTATGCCCAAACAACATTTCACGTCTTCACTAAAACCGACGACAACACCCCAGATCCTAAATTACCCCTGCTAACTTATAGTCGTCCTCAAAGTAGCTACGGGGCAGAACCAATCTTACTGGACTTTTACCTAACTAACGCTCCTCTGCACCTTGTTGGTAAGGAAAACCCCAACGACGAGTTCAGTGATTGGCGCATCCGCTCCACTATTAATGGTGAAAGCTTTATTTTCGATCGCTGGCAGGCAGTTTATCTTAAAGGCTTCCGTCCAGGGAAAAACTGGGTAAAACTAGAATTTCTCGATAATCAGGGAAATGCTGTCAAAAATGCTTTTAATACTACAGTTAGATTGATTGACTACCAGCCAAAGGGTAAAGACACTTTGTCGAGAATTGTCAGAGGAGAACTCACAGCAGATGAGGTGCGCCCTATTGTAGACCCGAATTATAAACTTGCACCTAAACCCACACCCACACCTTCTGTAGAAAAAACACCCCCAACACAGCCTAAGGTAGAAAAACAGCCGCTTCCGGAAACTGAAATTCCAGAACAATCCAAAATACAGCCAGAACAACCAAAATTAGAAGTTCCCACAGCTACACCAACTCCCAGCTTGTCCCCAACACCACCAGAAATTATTGAGTCTCCAGCACCAGAACCACAGCCAGAGGTAATACCAACTCCCGAATCAACACCGTTACCTGAAAAAGTAACGCCTCAGCCAACAAAACCTAGATTTGGTGGATTTTTTAACCGTGGGGCTGGTAAAGTTCCTACCCCAGAAGCACCAGTTGCACCATCTCCTAGTTTGCCACCCACACTGCCAGAGATTATTGAGTCTCCGACACCAGAAATTATTACGCCAACACCAGAACCACAGCCGGAGGTAATACCAACTCCTGAATCAACACCGTTACCCGAAAAAGTTACGCCTCAGCCAACAAAATCTAGATTTGGTGGATTTTTCAACCGTCGAACGACCAAAACACCTACTCCCCAAGTAACAATTGCCCCATCTCCTAGTTTGCCACCAACGCTGCCAGAGATTATTGAGTCTCCAGCACCCGAAATTATTACGCCAACACTAGAACCACAGGCAGAGGTAACGCCAACACCTTCTGCTGAATTACCCGAAAAACAAGTGCAACAGCCATAAAAAACAGGATTTAGTTATACCTTGAAGGCTGGTAGAGGCAGCAGAGAAGTGAAATAAATCACTTTTCTTCTGCGTCATCGGACTCAGCAAGATGTGTTAGAAAATTTCAAAATTTTTGCTTTTACTGAATAACTGGGAATTCTAAGTAAGTATTGACTCTTATTTTACTTAGGATTAATCTGGCTTTCTAGACTCCAGATGCAAATTTTCCATCAGTTTTCGGTGATATCGCCGTCGTACAATTGAGCCGAAAAGGGTGGTTCTCAAAAATATACCAAGCTTTTTTGACGAGTCGAACCATTACCCATCCTGTCGAAGTGCTGACAAGAATTTATCATTTCTCTGCCTATTCAAAAACAGGATTTAGCCAAAAATACTCAGCTGCAACTCTTGTGCTAAAGCCTCAACAAAAGCAAGACCCGCTACCGGATTTCCTACTTTATCCAAAGCTGGACTATAACAAGCGATCGCTCCCTCACCTGGTACTATTGCTACAAGCCCACCACCAATTCCTGATTTCATTGGTAAACCAATTCTGACTGCAAACTCGGCAGAAGCTTCATAAAGTCCACAAGTTAACATCACAGCATTGACAATCCGGCGGTTTTGTGCTGATAAATAGCTATTTTCACAAGCTAGCAGTTTTCCTAACAAGGCTAAATCTTCAACTTGCCCAGAAATACAGCATATTTGCTCGTATGTGTCAAGTGCTGTTTCAATATTTTCGAGATGACCAGCTTCGGCGAGATAATTAGCGATCGCTTCATTGGCTGTTGAACGGGTTAATCGCACTGAAGCCAGCATTTCTTCATCTAAACTTAGTTGGCAACCTGCTAATTGGTTAAGCCATTGACAGAATAAAAGAGTGCGTTGATTAGCGTTCTGTCCTGGTAACTTCTCAGACAGGGTAATTGCCCCACTATTAATCATCGGGTTGCGGGGATGGGCGCGATCGCTAATTAATTGTTCTAAAGAATTGAAGGGTGCATCTGATGGTTCCACCCCAACCCAGCCAAAAACAGTTTCTGCTCCAAGATGTTCTAGCAGATAAAGTAGAGAAAATGTCTTAATCACACTCATTAGCGGGAACACACAAGCTGTATCCCCAAAGCTGATGGTGTGTCCAGATTCACAGCAGATATGAACTGCAAACCAACCAGGATTAGCTAAAGCTAATTGCGGAATGCGATCAATAACTTTTCCGTGTTCAGCCTGAATTTTAGCTAGTTGAACCCAGGCGCATAAGTCCGTAATAGTTAGTTTGTCAAGTCCTTTCAAAGTATAAATTTTCTAAAAGTTCATTTATTAAATAGCAAGTAACAGTGATTTCTTATAATTGTACGTACGTTTGTCTAAGCCTCTAGTAGCAGCACGCGGTAATATATGATTATTTTTTATCGGCTTATTTCATCAAATTGGAAGGAAGAAACCAAGGAAGGTACAGCACTCTAGAATAAAAACACAACCTACAGTAATCAATTATTATGACCAAAACCTTACCTAAAATAGTTCCCTTTGACGAATTTATCACCTGGTATCCCGAAAACTCTGGGGTAAGCTACGAACTACATAATGGGGAAATTGTCGAAATGGCACAGCCAACTGGGAAACATGAAAGGATAAAAGGATTTTCATCTGCTGAATTGACTTTAGAGTTTAGACGATTAAATCTCGCCTACTTTATCCCCAATCAAGCAATTGTAAAACCACCGGAGAGAGAATCAGGTTATTTCCCTGATGTATTAATATTAAATGATGTGGCTTTGGTTGATGAACCTCTTTGGGAAAAATCTTCTATTGTGACTAAGGGTACATCAATTCCTTTAGTAATTGAGGTTGTCAGTACTAATTGGCGTGATGATTATTATCTGAAACTTGCCGATTATGAAGAGATGGGTATTCCTGAATATTGGATTGTTGATTATGCCGCTTTAGGAGCTAGGAAATTTATTGGTAATCCTAAACAACCCACTATTTCAGTTTATCAACTAATTGATGGAGAATACCAAGTCAGTCAGTTTCGGGGTAGCGATCAAATAATATCTCCTACTTTCTCTGAGTTAGAGTTGACGGCAGAACAAGTTTTTAATGCTGGTCAATAAATATTGATTTTACTAAATTATCAGAGTAGGCAATAAAGATGATTCCTCGTGTCAGAGCGCCAGAATTACCCCAAAATTACTCTTGGCTCAACACCGATAAACCCTTATCTCTTAAACAACTTAAAGGTAGAGTCATAATTTTAGACTTTTGGACATACTGCTGTATCAATTGTCTGCATATTTTGCCAAACCTGAAATATTTAGAACAAAAATATAAAGATAGTCTTACCGTTATTGGCGTACATTCTGCCAAATTTGACAACGAAAAGGAAACAGAAAATATTCGCCAAGCTATCCTGCGCTACGACATCGAACATCCAGTTGTAGTTGACAGAGGTTTTCGGATTTGGGAAGAGTATGCTGTGCGTGCTTGGCCTACGTTAATAATTATCGATCCAGAAGGTTACGCGATCGCCCAGATTTCTGGTGAAGGAAATCGTGACACTTTAGATGAGTTGATTCAAAAGTTAATTCAGCAACACCAAGACAAAGGCACAATTAATTTCCAAGAAATCAGCTTAACTTTAGAAAAACAGCGCCAACCATTAATCACACCTTTAGCTTTTCCTGGGAAAGTTCTAGCTACTCAAATGGGTTTATTCATTGCTGATTCTGGACATCACCGCCTAGTTATGAGTAGTTTCGACGGAGAAATTCTACATTTAATTGGTACTGGAAAATCTGGCTTAACTGATGGTTCGTTTAGCGAAGCGCAATTTTTTGCACCGCAAGGAATGGTTTATGATGCCGAAAATCAGATTCTTTATGTTGCTGATACAGAAAATCATGCGCTGCGGCGAGTTGATTTCAAGCACCAAATCGTTGAAACTATTGCGGGAACTGGCGAACAAAGCCGTAATATTCATCCTCATGGCGGTGCTGGTTTAGAAACCGCACTAAATTCTCCTTGGGATTTAGTGAAAGTAGGAAATACTTTATTTATTGCAATGGCTGGGCCGCATCAAATTTGGCAAATGGACTTAGAAACTGGCATCATTAAAACTTATGCTGGTACTGGTGCAGAAGCGTGTATTGATGGTTCACTTACTGAATCTGCTTTTGCTCAACCTAGTGGTATTACTAATAATGGGCAAGAATTATATATTGCTGACAGTGAAGTTAGTTCAATTCGTAGTGTGGAAATTGTCGAACCGTATCAAGTAAGAACTGTTTGCGGTAGTGGGGGTTTATTTGGTTTTGGCGATATAGATGGACAAGGTGAAGATGTCCGTTTACAACACTGTTTAGGAGTGGAATATGTTCAGAATTTTTTGTGGGTGGCAGATACTTATAACCATAAAATTAAATTAGTTAGCCCTAATGGGAATTGTCAAACAGTTTTGGGAGATGGTTCTGCTGGTTTACAAGATGGTCAAGGTAAGAACACTCGCTTTTTTGAACCTTCGGGATTGAGTGCTATAAATTCATATCTATATATTGCTGATACCAATAATCATGCTATTCGTAGCGTAGATTTGAATACTTTTGAGGTGACAACGCTGCAATTTCCTGGTTTATGCGCACCGGATATTTGTATTCCGCCTAATTTATAGAAGAATTATCTTCCTTAAAGGCAGAAATCAAAAATTTGTATTTCGTCGTCTGAGTATGAAATTTTAAAGAATAATATTTAGCGATCGCTCGTATGAAATTAGTCGTTTTTGATATTGATGGTACACTAACAAATACCAACAAAATTGATGAAAATTGTTTTGTACAAGCCTTTACATTGGAGTTTGGTATTTTTGGTATAAATACGAATTGGGCTGAATACGCATACACGACGGATTCTGGAATTACCCAACAAATTTTCAAAGAAAAATTAGAACGTCTTCCTTCAGATGAAGAGATAGTTAGACTCAAAACACGTTTTGTTAGCCTACTCCAGGAAGCGTTTATTAACAAGCAAGATTTATTCAGCGAAATTCCTGGTGCTGCAAATGTATTAGCTAAATTACAGCTAGACCCTGATTGGTGTGTTGCGATCGCAACTGGTGGTTGGTGTGAATCTGCCAAATTAAAACTTCAAAAAGCTAATTTACAAATAGAAAGTATTCCATTGGCTTCAGCTAATGATGCACTTTCACGAGAAGATATTATTAAGACAGCTATTATCAAAGCGAAGAATGTTTATCAAGTTGAAAAATTTCATAAAGTTGTTTTTGTAGGTGATGGTGTTTGGGATGTCAAAGCAGCCTATCAGTTGAATATTGCTTTTATTGGAATAGCTGATACTAAATTAAAAAATATAGGTGCTAGCAAAGTAATTAAAGACTTTACAAATTTAGAAGATTTCCTGAAAATATTACAACATGCAGTAATTCCTAAATTTTCTATGAACACTATTCTCCACATTACCAAACGCCAACAATGGGAACAAGCAAAAAATATCAATAGATATCGCGCTGATTCTTTAGACAGTGAAGGTTTTATACATTGTTCAAAGTCCACGCAAATACTCAAGGTTGCAAAAAGATTTTTTTATAATCAAAAAGAATTGGTACTACTTTTTATTGATTCTGATAAAGTCCAAGCTGAAATTCGTTATGAAGAAGCTGAAGTTGGCGAATTGTTTCCTCATATTTATGGTGAATTAAATATTGATGCTGTGTATCAGGTAATTGATTTTGAAGCTGGGGAAGATGGTTTATTTGATTTGCCGCAAGAAGTTATAAATTTAGAATAACGAATTAGCTTGTCTGCGACACCTACGCGAACAGCAAGGATGCAGAAGAAGAAAGACGAGAAGCCATTTAAAGCATTCCGCGCTTTACTTAAAGAAGGGGAATTAATAATCTAGAGCAATTGTGACCGAATTTAATTTACAAATCCAAGAAAATAGCGATCGCTTTGCCAACGGCAAGGGCGATCGCTTGTCAACTCCACATGAGGATGCTATACCTAGCTTGCTTCCCCTTAAGAGTACGATCCACTGCGTCAACACCAAAGGCGATCGCCTTGACCGTTACCTTTCCCAAGAATTACCAGACTTATCCCGTTCCCGCATCCAACAGTTAATCGAACAGGGTAATGTCCAACTTAACGATCGAGTTTGCACATCCAAGAAGATCAATGTCAAGGTAGGCGATCGCATCACTCTGGAAATACCAGAAGCGCAACCTTTAGAACTACAAGCCGAAGATATCCCCTTAGATATCCTTTACGAAGACGACCAATTACTTATTCTCAATAAACCCGCAGGTTTAGTTGTCCATCCTGCACCCGGCCATCCAGATGGTACTTTAGTAAATGCCCTATTGGCTCACTGTCCCAATTTACCAGGAATTGGCGGAGTCCAACGTCCAGGAATTGTCCATCGATTGGATAAGGATACTACGGGTGCGATCGCGATCGCTAAAACAGATATTGCCCATCATCATCTACAAGCACAACTGAAAGCAAAAACTGCACGACGAGAATACTTGGGCATAGTTTACGGTGCGCCAAAAACTGAAAGTGGCACTATCGACTTGCCCATTGGTCGCCATCCCCAAGACCGCAAAAAAATGGCTGTTATGCCTGTCGAACAAGGCGGACGAGTCGCCGTCACTCACTGGAAAATATTAGAACGCCTTGGTAACTTCACCTTAATTCACTTTCAATTAGAAACTGGACGCACCCATCAAATTCGCGTCCACAGCAGCAAAATCGGTCATCCTATTGTCGGCGATCCAGTTTATAGTTCTGGCCATTCAGTGGGTGTAAATTTACCTGGTCAAGCACTACACGCTTGGCGACTCAAGTTGCAGCATCCCTTATCTGAGGAGTTGATTGAGGTGACAGCGACTCCTCCCGCCCACTTCACAAAACTTTTAGAGATGCTAAAAAGACGAACTACACTTTAACGCCCAATGCCCAATCCCCAATCCCCAATCCCCAATCCCCATTAACAACTAGCGTGCATAAGACATGGAATAGAGTCTGTTTCACTTAGTTATATCTAAATAAAACTCCTACATAACCCAAGACTTATGCACGCTATAAAGCGATCGAATGGATGTACTAGCCAGCCACCGAGTAAAAATCGTTATTTAATTCCTGACAGTTGCCGATAAGGTACAGACTTTTCGATATCAATATTGTATGGCGAGATCCGTTGTGGAGCATTGCCAGTTGCATTGATACTTTGTGCTAAACCCAAGAATAAAGCTGGATCGCCAGCCTTGGGCTTTTGCTCTTGTGGAAGGAATCTGCGTACTTCGACTTGCCAAATGATTTGGGGGAAACCCAGTTTGGCACGGTGATAATCTTCGTATCGCGGAGATTTGATGTTGAATGGCAACTCACCCTCAGATTGGGATGGGAGTATCCGACGGCGCTGATAAGGCACTGTGGAGTATCCAAAATTGCTCAGGTACTCTTCAGTATTGAGCACTTCATCAATAAAGCCTACAATACCCTTGGTAGCGACTACAATTGACCAGGCGATTTTTTCCCGCTCGTTGTATGGATCGCGTCCTAGAACCCGCTGAATTACTTGCTCAACAAAACGATAGTTATTGTTGAGGTCGTAGAAGCTTTTCTTAAAGGTATTGGAAAGCACCAACCCACGAATAAAGTCCCGTACTGTAATTTGTCCATTACGGAGTTGAGACTCTAAATATGTTTCGCGATCGGCAGCAAAGGCGTAAAAGAAAATTTGACGATATGCTGCTTCTATCAGATCGCCTAAATCTGACGGAGAAAGTATATTGTCAGTAGTGAAAATCCTGGGTTGTTCATCACCAGGTACTTCATACGCAGCTACACGCTGGTTTTGACTTGAAGGGCTATATTCTAACAGAGGAAGTGGCACTCTAAAGCCTCCATGTTCTTAATTAAAGTTAACAACTTTTAATCACATATTAAGGGAGTAGTTGTATCAGAACTTCAGATTCTGATAAAATTTCACGAAACTTAACTAAGGGAAATTTAAGTATTCGTAGTATAAATGATTAGTTTGCTGGATTCAACCCATAGCTAATCAAGAAAAATAGGTAATCAGACTTCCAGCTTAATGACTACGTAAATGACTAAAAAATTTTATTCACATATTTTAGATTAGGAGATTCAGTTTCACCTTTTTGAACTGAAGCAATAATTTTTAACATTTAGCAAAAGAAATTAATAGGATATAGGAGATTGGGCATTGGGCATGGGGCATTGGGCGTTAGGAGTGCTGAGTTAGGAGTTAAGAGTTAAGAGTTTTGCTTATCCCCTTGTCCCCTTGTCCCCTTGTCCCCTTGTCCCCTTATCCCCTTGTCCCCTTATCCCCTTGTCCCCTTGTCCCCTTGTCCCCTCATCTCCCCTGTCCCCCTGCCTCCCTCGGCGACTCAGCGACCTATCCAAAATTCCAAGGGATCTATGGTTGATTTACAGTAAGGCCAGCTACGCAAAGTTGCTTCCATTCCTGCCTCCCAGTAGGGTGGTTCCAATCCCAGCCCTAAGCATAGATGAGATAGGATGCTAGCAAACTGCTCGTTGTGACCAAACTCTCCTAGATGGGCATGGGCGTATTCATGGACGACTACACCAAACCAGTCTTTAGGTGCAACTCGACCAACATCTACCAGAATAGTGATTGGGTTTGTGAGAATGTTGCACAGCCCATCTATGCCAAAAGATTGAGCTATGGGGACTGCAAAAATTTGGATGTGGCGACGCTCTTGGGGATGAAAACACTGATGACAAACTTCTAGATAGGTGTTGATCTGAGCGTTCACAGCGTTAATATTCTCACCGATCCAAGTGCAAATGGGAATGCGATCGCGCAGGTTATCAAACACATTCACCATATCCGCTTCTAAGGCAAATCCTTGTACCAGACGCAGATAATCTTGCCCACGAGTAAAAGCATCGCTCTGCTTAAGAATCATTCACCAGCCCAAAACTGAATAAAACTGTCTTTTTTCCAAAATATCCGCTCCTTGTCTTTGTGTTACTTCTTCTGAGCTAGAAGCCTCAACAGAATCAATGCGGCTTTCGCTACAAAACGATGCGGTGCTAAAGCCACCAAACCTTTTGACTGTACTGGTTCTTAGTCGCATATTTGGGCTGGCGAACCAGAATCGCTCAATGGAACTCATTGTTTCATATTCGGTTGTCAACACTAGTCCATCTTCATCATCCATGTGAAAAAGACCAACTACAGGCACTATTTCCGCATAACCTCTTTCACGGAGTAATTTGCCTTGCCTTGGATTATCGCCATCAGGCACGATCGCAAATATGGTTTTCCCCTGATGATTCTCCTCATCCTCTCGATCCCAGGCCATTGTCCCTAGCCAACGCACACGCGAACCACCGACACAAAGGCTGGGGTCAATCTCATGATAGCGGCACAATTCTATGATTTCGGGATGATTAGCATCGAGAGTTTCTACCTGTATATCCGATTCTCCTATCTCTGAGCGTTTGAACGCCAGATGATGAGTTGCACGTTGCGATCGCCACTTACCAGCACTTAGCTGAAAAAATTCCATTGCGTCTATCAATCTTCTGACTCCTACTTATTACTCCTGCGGATGATGTTTTACGAGGTCTTTGTTTTTAGAGTAGTTGGTATATAAACATTCTAAACATTACAGCGATTAGTGGTCAGCTTCAATAAACACCCTAGAAAGGGAGGGACAAATATGTTGTCATGTAATTGTAAACTTTTATGAGTCTGATTTCTTATAGCTTGACAATGTAGACATTTTAATATCCAAGTGCTAAACTAGTAGAAAGCGATCGTCTTCCACTAACAACAAATACTTTTCGATTCAATCAATCACAGGAGTGAATGATGGACTTTCCAGTCGAATTAACTTTAGAGCAACAGTTTCGCTTACAAAATTTGAAAGATCAGGTAAAAAATTTGAGTCAACAAGAGGCTCAAGAATTTTTACTAGAAGTTTTACGGCAGATGATGGTGAAAGATAATTTGGTCAAACATTTGTTAAAACAAGCTTGATCGAATAAAAAACAAAATTTTTTCCTTAAGACTTACGCAATGGGAGAGTTCCATCAAAATGCGTAAGTCTTAATTTTTTTGCTCAATTTCGGCTAAAACTTGATTTCTCGATCGGGAAAGCAAATTCCAGGTAAATATTACAGATTATTACTTTCTCTCTCATAGTAAAGACTAGGGCACTATCGATCCCCTATGTTTTTGTTTGGCTACTCGCAGTTAACCTGCTTGAAAACACGCCAGAAATAATATCCGCCATTTGTGAATATTAAGGAGAACTCATGGTTCTTGATGCTTTTTCCAGAGCTGTAATTTCAGCTGATGCTAAAACCGCTCCTATCGGTGGTGCTGACTTAGCAGCCCTTAAGTCTTTCATCGCTGAAGGCAACAAGCGCCTTGATGCAGTGAATGCGATCGCCAGCAACGCTAGCTGTGCGGTTTCTGATGCCATTGCTGGGATTGCTTGTGAAAACACAGGTTTGATTCAATCTGGTGGTAACTTGTACCCCACTCGTCGGATGGCTGCTTGCTTGCGCGATGCTGAAATCGTTCTGCGCTATGTAACTTATGCATTGTTGGCTGGTGATTCTTCCGTATTAGACGATCGCGCTTTGAACGGTTTGAAAGAAACTTACACAGCTTTGGGCGTACCCACTGGATCTTCTGTACGGGCTTTCCAAATCCTGAAAGCGATCAGCGTTGCTCACATCACCAACACCAACACTGAAGCTAACGCTGGCAAAAGATTCCGCAAACAAGAAGTTGTTCAAGGCGACTGCTCTGCTCTAGCTGCTGAAGCTGCTAGCTACTTCGATCGCGTTATTTCTGCTCTGAGCTAATCGCTCATGGTTAAAGGCTATTAGCCAAGCAAACTGAAATTAAAACTCGATCAAATCTAATCTGGAGTATAAAAAGCAATGAAATCAGTTATCACTACAGTTATTGGATCTGCTGATGCAGCAGGTCGTTTTCCAACCACCTCCGATCTAGAATCCGTTCAAGGTAGTATTCAACGTGCTAATGCTCGTTTAGAAGCTGCTGAAAAGCTAGCTTCTGGTATCGATGCTGTAGCTAAAGAAGGTTATGATGCTGCCTTCAAAAAATATCCTTACCTGAGCCAAGATGGTGAAGCTGGCGACACTCAAGTTAAAAAAGACAAGTGCCTCCGCGACATCAAGCACTACCTACGCTTGATCAACTACAGCTTAGTTGTGGGCGGTACTGGCCCTCTGGATGAGTGGGGTATTGCAGGTGCTCGCGAAGTTTATCGCTCTTTGAATCTGCCTACCGCTCCTTATGTTACCGCAATGACTTACACTCGCGATCGCGCTTGCGCTCCTCGCGACTTGTCTCCTCAAGCGTTGGTTGAGTTCCGCAATCTCCTCGACTACGTAATCAACTCCCTTTCATAGTCATAGGGATTGACTAGACGTAGACGAGCGATCGTCATACTCTAAAACTTAGGGACTCTCAGTCTGTTGCTTTGCCTGTATCAGGTTGGGTGATTGACCAAGAGTCCCTCTGTTGTTAATAATTCGTAATTTGTAATTCGTAATTCGTAATTAATGATTGAACTTGGGGGATTTAAACAGGGAAATTTTCTTTTATGACAATAGATTCTCTATTTGCACAATTAAAACACCCCAATCCCAATTTGCGGGAACGAGCTATGTGGGAACTGGCTGATGTCCGTGATGAAAATACCATTCCTCGGCTGATGGGTATTTTAGATGAAGAAGATGTCACTTATCGTCGAGCTGCGGTAAAAGCACTGGGTGCTATTGGGACAGATGCTGTACCGCTACTGGTAGAGTCATTAGTAAATAGTGATAATGCAACCATTCGGGGTAGTTGTGCTAAAGCCCTAGCACAGGTTGCTGCTAATCATCCCGATGTTCCCTTCCCGAATGAGGGCTTACAGGGATTGCAAACAGCGCTTAATGACCCAAATCCAGTTGTTTATATTGCATCCGTAATGGCACTGGGTGAGATTGGATCTCCCGCCTTTGAAATTTTGACTGAAGCTTTGAAAACAATAGATAATGTGGCGGTAGCTGTGGCGATCGTCAATGCACTCGGTTCGATGGGCGATATCCGTGGGGTGGAAGTGCTGACGGCATTGACAAATGATGAATCTGTCGATCCGTATGTTCGAGAGTCAGCAGTGAGCGCTTTGCCCCGATTAGATCAAGTGATTAAATATAACTGAGAGTAGCGATCGCTCTTACAACTACTTTTATCAATCCTAATAGGGCGGATACATTAGATGAACAGACTGGGTTTCACCTTGAAGTACTCTCCAAGTGCCTTAGCTTGTGCCTTACTAATCGACCGCTTACCGTTCACAACCTCAGATACCACGCCGCTCGACCCGATGATGCCCACCAAGTCCGCTTAACGGGTGCAACTGACTTCCATAATGTGTTGGAGAATTTCATGCGGTGCAGATTCATCCATTGGATAGTTCTGTGCCTCATACGCTTCAACCAGGGTTACTATCAGCTTATGCAGAGCTTGCTCTTCTGGAGTCCGGTTTTTGCAAAATGTTAGGCGCTCTGCTATTGCTAGGGCGCGATCGTACTCTTCTTCCGTCTCAATCACCTTGGGAGTGTAAATGTCCATCGCCTTATTCCCAAGCTTCTTCCTCTAACTGCTTCTCAATTTGAGAAATCGCCAACTTCATCACCGCCTGAACTCCCGCTTCTTCTTCCTCAGTTAATGCAGCTTGCAGGGGTTCTAAAGCAGCACCATCGCCAATTTTCATCAATGCCAGAGCTGCTGCTTTTCGGGTTTCCCAATCGGGATGATGTAGTAATTCAACAAGGCTAGGAATTGCGGAACGATAGGTCAGGCTACCCAAAGCTGCTGCGGCTTCACACCTGACAATTTCAGATGGATCGTTGAGAGCATTAATTAAAATATTAAATGCTCCTTCTTGAGTGCCTTCTTGAGCAATTTTAGCGATCGCACCCACCACCGCAGCCCGAACTTCAGCGGAGTCGGAGTTAATCTCTCGATATAAATGCTCCTTCGCCTCTGCTCCAATAAATCCTAACGCCCATACGGCATGGCCTTTGGCACTTTCTGGATACTCGGTTGACGCTAAGATTTTCAGCAATGCTGGTACAGCTGCCTCACCTATTTTGGCAAGCCCCCCCACAGACGAGGTTTTGACCACCATATCTTCATCATTTAACAGGGCATTGACCAAAGTCGGAACTGCGATCGGGTCAGCAATCAGTGTCAAGGTTTTAGCGCTGGCTCTCCGCACAACTGGGTTGGGATGATTTGCCACAGCTTCCATCAATAAAGGGGTCGCTGGTTTGCCGATTTTACCCAAAGCCTCTGCAAAACTCAACCTAACCATGCCTCGTGAGTCTCCCATACTCTCAACCATCCGCTTTACTAGCTCTTGGTCATCCGAGTTGAAGGTGTTTAAACTTAATTGCTCACTCACCGCTTTAAATAAAGCGTCAGTTTCTGCATGGGACAGATTTAACGAATCTGCCCCGGATTGAGTTTCAAAGTTGAGCATATAATCTCTAGCTAAACGATCGAGACAAATGACTAGTTGCTGCCACTCAGCGCAGCTTGCTGATTACGGAGTTCCTGGAGGGCAGAATCAATCTTGGCAAGCTCAGGCTCCAGGTTTGCCATAACGCTTACTTTCTTCAACTTAGCCCGTTTTGCAGTTTCCGTAGTTTCTTGAACTAGACGTTCCCGATATTGCTCAAGTTCTGCAATCACTTCTGCTACATCTTGAGCGGTTACGTTATCGGTTGTTGTGAGTTCTGAAGTTTCATCCATAAGTTTTGTTTCCTAAATATGTGTTTATATGAATGATGTGCGAGCGGTGTTCCCAAAAATGTTTGTATTTGGTTATTCGTTAAAGAGAGACAACTAACTAATAGCTGACAAATGTATATGTTTCGATCTTCTCAGATCGCGTTACCACTGGTAAAGCTTTTTGATGTAAATCTTCAAAAGTCTAACTCAAATACATTATTTTCTAATGCCCAATAACTAGTACCCAGTCCCTAGTACGATAGTAAAAGTGACTTCAAAGCAATTATCCAAGAGCAATTTACAGATCAATGGATAAACGTTTTTTTAAAATGTTTGGGCTAACAGAAGAAGAAGCGATCGCAATTATCGATACACCATTAGAACAACTCGAAGACGCTTCTGATAAGTATATTGCTGTTTCCCATTTAATTAACTTCCCGACTGAGCAATCGATCGCGGCTTTGGTGCGGGCGATTGAAAACAGTAACCCTGATGAGTTAGACCACCGCATTGTCCGACGCAAAGCTGTGGAAAGTCTGGGGCGATTGCAGGCACAATCAGCTTTACCTGTAATTAGGCAATGTCTTAAAGATGATGATATTTATACTGTTGAAAATACCGTGTGGACGATTGGAGAAATCGGGACTAAAGATCCAGAAATTCTCGAAGAGGTGGCGCAACTCCTGGATAAACCAGGTCAAATCTATCGAGTCATTATTCACACTTTAGCTAACGCTGACTATCAACCGTCCCTTGAACGTGTACGAAAATTTACTTTATCTGAGGATGAACCTACTCGTAGTGCGGCGATCGCTACAGTTTGTCGCTTCACGGGTGACTACTCCCAAATTACTGAAGTAATGGCGCTACTGCAAAGTTCAAGCGTCAATGCACGACGCGGTTGCATTCAAGATTTGATTGATTCTCGCTACTACAAAGCGATCCCAGAAATCGCTCGTTGTCCAGTATCTCTGGTATTCCGGTTACGAGCATTGCGGATGCTTTTGGATGCAGGCGTTCCCAGTGGTGAAATTACCTTTACAGAAATTCAACCTTACTTAGAGCAAGTACTCTACGATCGTCCCAACGACCTCGATCTAGTACATGAGTATGACGCCACCCCTGTTCTAGATTTTGTGATTAACGAACTCTACGAAACCGATTTTGGACGTTGCTATTTAGCGACAAAAACCTTACTAGATATCTATGCACAAGAAGCACCAGCAGCACTGTTAACAACTTATGGCGACAAAGCATATAACGACTATGGCGCTCATTATCATGTGATGAAACTTTTCGGTTGGCTGAAATATGCTCCCGCCTACGATTTATTAGTAGAAAACCTGCACAACCGCGAACCTCAGTTTCAAAAATCTCGTGCGGCGTGTGCGATCGCTCTTGGTGAATTGGGTGATTCGCGAGCAATTCCTGAAATCAAAATTTGCCTGAATACACCGATTTGGGATTTGAAATACGCTTGTTTATTAGCACTAGACCGCTTAGGAGACTCGTCTGGGCGGGAAATTTGCACTGGCGATCGTGATTGGTTAATTAGGGCGAAAGCAACAAGTACTCAATAGTTAGAAGTTAGAATTCAAAAGTTATATTGAACCTAGATATCCGTTATTTCCCGGATAACACGGCAGGGGTTGCCAGCAGCTAACACCCCGGCAGGAATGTCGTGGGTGACTACGCTACCCGCGCCGATGACGCACCCCGAACCGATTGTCACGCCCGGACAAATGACAGCCCCGCCGCCAACCCACACGTCAGAGCCGATCTCGACCGACTTGCCGAACTCCTGCTGGCGGCGCAACTTTGCGTTAAGCGGGTGGGTGGCAGTATAAATCTGCACCCCTGGGCCAAACAATGTGTAATCTCCGATTTTGACCTGGCAGACATCGAGTACGACGCAGTTGAAGTTGAAAAAGCACTTCTTCCCGATCAGTATGTTGAACCCGTAGTCGCAGAAGAATGGCGACTGTATCCACACGTCCTCGCCTCCTGCGCCTAACAGTTCTTGGAGGATGTGCTGACGCTCCTCGTGTTGGGAAAAGCGCATGGCATTGAGGTCTTGACACAAGTCCCGCGCCCGGTCGCGAGCGCGGACTAGTTCAGGGTCAAGCTTGTTATACAGCTCTCCTACCAACATCTTCTCGCGTTCACTAAGCACAATGACGCCTCTTTACAGCAGATTGCAGGTTCATGAAGTACAATACTAAACCAGATTTCAATTTCAGTAAACCGAAAAGTTTTGCGTTAGCGTACCCCTTTGGGGCAGCGTCTCTTACAGAAGCTCACCGTACCCCTTTGGGGATCTTGCTATGCATAGCGTCTCGTAGAGAAGGTATCGCCCGAATCCATAACTAGCAAATTGAGTTATTTAAAGTTAGGAGTAGAAACGCACATCTGTACGCCTCTACTGGCGGTTTAGGACTTACTACTGGTGACTGCTTCGTTTAAAACTAACTTTGGTTCTGGTGTCTCCTCTTCTTCTTCTGGCAAGCCGAAAATTGACCTGTACAACTTCACGTACTGCTTGGCAGATTGATACCAGCTAAAATCTTGACTCATGCCACGTTGCTGTAGTTCTTGCCATTGCGGTTTGAAACGGAAGCCTTCCCAAGCTCGGATCATAGAGGTGAAAAGGTCTAACGGTTCATAGCGATCGAAGCAATAACCAGTACCAGCAGCATTTTCAGGGTCATGATGGCTTACAGTGTCAACTAATCCACCTGTGCGACGGACAATCGGCACAGAACCGTAACGCAAAGCCATCATTTGGCTAATACCGCATGGTTCAAAACGGCTAGGCATCAAGAAGGCATCAGTACCAGCGTAGATCCGGCGAGACAAGGCATCGTTATACAGTAAGTAAGTTGCCATGCGTCCGGGGAAACGGGATGCTAATTGCCACATCTGAGTTTCATAGTAGCGATCGCCTGTCCCCAACAGCACAAACTGGGCATCTGTATAAGATAGAAAGCGATCGAGGATTTGCAATATCAAATCAATCCCTTTTTGTTCTACTAATCGGGTAACAATCCCAATAAAAAAGGCTTTGGAATTGACTTCTAATCCTACTTCTTGTTGCAAAGCAATTTTATTGGCTTTGCGTTTTTCTAAAGTATCAGTAGTAAAGGTTTGCTCAATGTATTTGTCATTTTCTGGGTTATAAACTTCGGTATCAATACCGTTGATAATCCCAGATAATTTACCGCTAATAAAAGACAGCAAACCTTCTAATGTTTCACCGTAAGTAGCTGTCTTGATTTGATCGGCATAGGTAGGCGAAACTGTATTTACCTTATTGGCAAATTGTACCGCCGCCGCCATGACGTTGTGTCCTTGCATATACCAGGGACACCAAGTAATTTTCTCTAAATACCAACGCCACGGCCCTTGATAAGCCAGGTTATGGATGGTAAACACTGTGGTGATATCAGGATCTTGGTGCATCCATACGGGAATCATTCCTGTATGCCAATCGTGACAATGGATAATATCTGGCTTCCAGTAATTCCAGGCGAACTCGGCTGCACCATTAGCAAACAATGTGAACCGCCAATCTTCATCATCTCCAGAATAGATGCGGCGCGGCATGAAGGCCGGATGTCCAAATAAGTACAAGGGAACATCAGTACCAGGCAGAACACTTTCATACACTGCAAAGTGCTGGAACATCGCATCTCCCCACCAAATGGGTTCATAGGGAATTTCCATTTTGTCTGGCAGGAAGCCGTAGTAAGGCAAGAATATCCGCACATCATGCCCCATTTCTCTCAGGACTTTGGGTAATGCCCCGACAACATCACCCATTCCTCCTACTTTCGCAACTGGTGCTGCCTCTGCTGCAACAAATAGAATCCGCATGGTAATTTTTGCTTCCCTGAGTCAATATTGTCAAATTAACTTTTTGAAATCCCGACCAACGCGACAAGTCGCGTCTGGCACATCAGTGCAACGGCGATCAATTATTATCTAATCACATCGGCTTGCCCAATTGCTTAGGAACCGCGCTGAATCACCGCAAAAATTTCTGATAAAATT
Source organism: Nostoc sp. DedQUE04 (assembly GCF_034530995.1). Lineage (NCBI taxonomy): Bacteria > Bacillati > Cyanobacteriota > Cyanophyceae > Nostocales > Nostocaceae > Nostoc > Nostoc sp. DedQUE04. The sequence continues at coordinate 112,309 of NZ_JAVRCA010000011.1, forward strand.
TCTTGCGCACCCTGTTTTCGCAACAGTTCTGCTAGTTCTGTGCCTAGTGCTTCGGCGTTATTGGCAAGTCCGGTGACGGTATCTTTGACAAACTTTTGACCATCTACACTGGCGACTATCCCGGTTAAAGTTAAATTATCACCAGATATTTCTGTATTTACACCGATAGGTACTTGACATCCACCCTCTAGAGAACGGAGAAAAGATCGTTCGGCAAGACAGCGATCGCGTGTTTCAGTATGTTCAATTGCTTTGAGTAGAGATAGCACTTCACTATCATCAGCACGGCATTCTATTCCCAAAGCTCCTTGTCCAACCGCGTGGAGGGAGATTTCTTTAGGGAGAATTTGATGAACGCGATCGCCCATTCCCAATCTTTCTAATCCTGCTGCTGCCAAAATCAAAGCATCGTATTCACCTGCATCCAGTTTTGCCAACCGTGTAATTAAGTTTCCTCGCACATCCTTAAAGGTAAAGTGAGGGAAATGATGGCGTAACTGTGCTAACCGCCGTAGAGAAGATGTACCAATTACCGCACCTTCTGGCAACGTATCGATTTGTTTATCTTTGTGCTTTTCATGCACCACTAATGCATCTGCTGGGTTTTCCCGTTCAGTAATTGCTGCTAACGTTAATCCTTCTGGTAAGTGAGTCGGCAGATCCTTAAGAGAATGAACTGCAAAGTCAATCTCTTGATCGATCATTCCGAGTTCAAGTTCTTTAGTAAAAAGTCCTTTATCGCCAATCTTAGCTAATGCTACATCCAAGATTTTATCGCCTTGGGTAGACATGGTGTGGACTTCAAAAGTGATATCAGGAAAGCTTTTCTGGAGTTGCTCTTGTACCCAGTAGGTCTGAACCAGAGCAAGTTGGCTTTTACGTGAGCCGATCCGAATAGTGCGTGGGGGACTAGAAACAACTGAAGTCATAAAACAATATATCAAAGGAGGCGATAAATTCACTCTCATCTAGACTACCGTAGTCAGGGACTCATGCGAATTTTGGGTTTTGGATTTTGGATTTTGGATTACAATTCTTTACCAAAAGCTTGTTTGTGGAATCTCAAATATATAGAAGGGGATGGGGAACTTGTACTGAGCTTGTCCTGAGCGTAGCCGTAAAGCCTGCGGCATAGCTACGCTTAGGGCGCAGTTGAAGTATGGGGAATGGGGAAAAGGAATTTTCATTGCTCCTTGTAAGCGGACTTTAGCTAACTATTGAGTCCGTTGTTGAAGGCAGTGTTCTAGTTCAGCGTTGAGTGTTTGTAGCTGTTTGTAAAGTTCTGACTGTTGAATGTAGCGATCGCTCACAATGGCGATCGCTACATCTCAAGTTTCAGCTAGTACCCACCAAATTTTGGGAAATAACCAAATGCAGTCAGCAAACTAAACAAGACAATCAGTGCCAGTGTCGAAGCTAATAGCAATAACACCACATCTCTGTCAGAACTGCGTAAGAAGGTTTGTAAATTAAAAGGCTCAACCTGCTTTTTCGTCAAGGTAAGCGGTAATTTATCGCGATAATCTTCGCCATAACGAGCTATTCTGGCAAATGGTAATTCTCCTAAAGAGCGTCCTTGTAAAATCCGTCGCCGTTGATAGGGGACTGTATTGTAACCAAAGTTACTCATATACTCCTCACTATCCACCAAATCGTCGATAAACCTGTGCAGTCCTTTACTAGCTAGCACAATCGACCAGGCTAGTTTTTCGCCTTCATTGTAAACCTCACGACCCAATAAGCGCTGTATGCATATCTGCACAAAGCGGTAATTGTTGTTGCTTTCGTAATTGAGTCGCCGAAATGGATCGGATATTGCTAACCCTCGAATGAAATCCCTAGTTGTAATTTGACCAGTTCTCAGTTGGGATTCTAGACAGATTTGGCGGTTACTATCAAGCATCTGTTGTTCGTGGAAAATCTGGCGATAGGCTGCTTTAATCAAGGCATCCATTTCTAGTGATGATTGCAGATATTCGGTTGTATAAATTTTAGGTTGCTCGTCGCTAAGAATCTCATATCCAGATACACGATGATTTCGAGATGAGGGGAAATAGCTTAACAAAGGAATAGACATATTAGAGCTATAAATTTGCAGGGATTGGGAATTATGTATGAGCCAAAACATTTCTGCTAGCGAGGCGTTGAGTCAGTACCGAGTTCTGAAGATTCCCAACTCAGCATTCCTGAAGGGCATTTAATTTTGCTTTTGTCTCCCTTATCCCCAGTTATTAGCCCTTTGAGTTGTAATTGCCGTAAAATTGATTACTAGTATGCCAAGTTTAAGTTTGTAGTAAGGACTTCAGTCCTTATTTTCTAAGCACTAAAGTGCTTACTACAAACCCTCAAGATTAACTTAGACATTGTACTAGTAGGCTGTAGTGTAATTTTGTCTACCTTTAATAAGTTGCTCAAGCAACTTGTCTGATTAATGGAGATAGTAGCTAGATTTACGTATTGATGAGAGCGCAACTGAAGAGATGCCTAAAGTTTAATTCAATTGCCCTTCGCTACTAAACAGATAAACTTGCGATCGCTAATTTCACTTTGCTGAAACTACGACTCAAGAACAGTAATTTGCTCACTTCCCATAATATAGGAATTTCCTAAAACCTGTCTATATACAATTCTGATGATGGCTTTAAATTTTTCTACCGACTAACCAAATACCTTTCCAGTTGAGTAAGTCTGTTGAAAAAGGCGGCTGAAAATAGGGTTATTTGGGAAGGTTTTAATAACGATTAAAGGTTCTTGCCTTTTCTTGGTGGTATGATGCGATCGCACATCGCGCTGAACTTGGTCAATATCTCTAAAAAACTCAGCCCGAAAAAGGAAGTTGAAAATTTACAGGAATGCTAAGAATAATTTGTTATCTTCATTAGTTATCCAAGCTTAGTTATTATACCTTATGAATCGTTCCGCCTGTTTAATCTTCAATCCTGTTGCGGGTCAGGGCGACCCAGATACAGAGCTAGCAGAAATTCGGGCAATATTAGAGCCAGAGATCGATCTAGATATTTATTTTACAACTGAAGAAATCGATGCCGACCAACTGGCATATCAAGCTATAGAGCGAGGAGTAGATGCAATCATTGCTTCCGGGGGGGATGGTACTCTCTCAATAGCGGCGGCGGCGGTAGTGGGAACTGATATCCCCTTTGGGATCGTTTCCAGAGGAACAGCGAACGCTTTTGCCACAGCTTTAGGAATTCCTGACACGATCGCAGGTGCGTGTCAGACAATTTTGCAGGGAGCAACCACCCATGTAGACGTAGCCTATTGCAACGATCGCCCAATGGTACTTTTGGCAGGTATTGGCTTTGAAGCTGAAACTGTAGAATTGGCAGATCGAGACGCCAAAAATCGCTTTGGGATGATGGCCTACGTTTTGGCAGGAATCCAGCAATTAAGAAATTTAAAAAACTTTGATGTTGAAATTGAAACTGAAGATAGGATAATTAAAACTAGTGCCAGTGCAGTAACGGTAGCAAATGCCGCGCCTCCCACTTCAGTTTTGGCTCAAGGCCCAGCAGGTCTGGTTTATGATGATGGGTTACTAGATTTAACAATTGTAGCTCCAACTAACAAAGCAGGAGCGATCGCTGCCACGTTTCATCTATTTCAAACGGCTTCCACAGGTAACGCCGTTGAACGAGATGATATAGGTTTCCTGCGAGCCAAACAATTTAAAATTACTACAGAGCCACCACAAAAAGTTGTTCTAGATGGTGAAATAGTAGGCACAACACCTGTAGAAATTAAGTGTGTACCAGCAGGCTTAAGAATTTTCGTGCCATTAGTAGAAGAAGTTGAGCCGACCGAAAAACTAGAGGGGCTCCCTAATCTGATTATTGAGATGAAAGATACAGCAGAAGAATGAGGGTATGGGGCATGGGGCATTGGGCATGGGGCATGGGGCATGGGGCATGGGGCATTGGGCATTGGGGACTGGGGATTAGGAATAATTTCTGCTCCTCTGCTCCCTTGCTCCCCTGCCCCTCTGCTCCCCTGCTCTCCCTGCTCCCCTTCAATTGAAACTCAGGAGAGGTTGCATTGAAACTTGTATCTGATCCAACGATCGCTAATAAAATTCGGAAAATGAATCAGCGGGTACGATGGCAAGATCCGTTAATTGTGGAACGGGATATTGACCAAACTCGGCTGGTTTTGGAAGATGGTCAAACAGACAATTCTGAGTTCTCATTTTTAGTTGTCGGTGATAGTGGTTCCGGCAGGCACCGGGGACACAATCCCCAACGACAAGTAGCTGAACTTATGCTGCCTCATCACCACGAATCCCGTTTTATGCTGCATACGGGGGATGTGATTTATTTAGTGGGATCGAGTGAATACTACCAGCAAAACTTCATTCAGCCTTACCGAGAGTTTATTTCCGGCATAGAGCATCGCAAACGGATTGCTTACGACCAGATGGTTTTTAAGCTGCCCATTTTACCAGTGCCGGGAAATCACGATTACTATAACTTGCCGATTTTATTGAGCTTGGCATCCCTAACAACATTACCCATTCGCCAGCTGTTGCGATCGCGGTTAGACCTAGATGTAGGTTTACATGGCTCAAGATGCGGTGACGCTTACGCAAAGGCATTTCTTGACTATCTAAAGGCGTTTCAGCTTCCAGGAGAGTTAGCCAGCCACTTAGATCGGTATTACACAGCCAAGACAGATACAGGTCGTTGTCTTTCCTATCAACCTGGGGAATTTACCCGCCTTCCTAATCGCTATTACACATTTCGTTACGGCGGTATTGATTTCTTTGCTTTAGATTCTAATACCTTTAACGATCCACCACCGCTACCGAAAACAAAAAAAGGTAACGCCGATCGCAAACTCTTAGAAAAACGTCGTGAAGATTTAGAGCAAGAAAAGCTGCAAATTATTGAAACCTCAGCCAAACTTCGACCGGAAGACCCCAGTGAAGCCGATCAATTAGATGATTTTCATGCCAAGATGTCACAAATTGAAGAAATTATTGTTGATATCGATAAGCAACTAGCCACTAATAAAACAACCCTGACTGACACTGAACAACTGGATTGGCTCAAGCAAAGATTAATTGAATCTTGGAATAATTCTGAAGTTCGAGGAAGGATAATTTATTTCCATCATCCTCCTTATGTAACTGAGGCGACGAAGTGGGAACAAGCACAAACTCTAATTGTTCGCGATCGCCTGCGTGGGGTACTGGATGCGGTAGCTAAAGAAATCGGTTCCTTAAATCAGGGTCGTCCTTTGGTAGATTTAGTAATAAATGGTCACGCACACTGCCTAGAACACCTAGAAACAATGGATACGGGACACGCTGATTCTCATATCCACTGGATTGTTTGTGGCGGTAGCGGGTTTAGTTTGCGACGCCAGCGAATTGAGGGAGCAGATTTGATGGAGGAGAATAGATTAGTAGCGCGATCGCATCTCTTCATCGGTCGCAACGGTCAAGGTTCTCAGAAGCGACGACCTTATTCAGGTTTACGTATTGATGTTAAAGGCGATAAACAGCCCAAGTTTATTGTCCGTCCTTTGGTTGCCGAATGGTATCAGCAGCAATGGCATAATCGCGAACTTGAGCCGTTGATTATCGAACCACACACAATCTAAAAAAAATTAGAGACGCAATAATTGCGTCTCTAGAAAACACCTATTTAGCCTTCTTACGTGTAATTGCACCCAGCAAAAGAGTTGTTAATTAAATTATTCCTGGGCCTCTACCGCGGCTGTCACCCTTATCTGTCAACTTGCCTTCCTCATCCTGATTAACTTCTCCAAGTTCTTCGATCCGCTGTTGCTTCTCTTCTGCGGCTTGCTGGCGTGCATCACCCGGTTCTTCGTAATACATTTCCGGTTCAATTGCATAGTTATTAGACAAACCTTCATTATCTATGGTATAGCCGTCAGTGGTACGTATACTTTCGGAATCGGTTTGATCGTCAGTAGGTGCTTCTGCTTCCCGTTCTTCCGTGGGAGTTTTTTTGAACTTATCTCCTTCTCTTTCCATTCTAGCGGCGGTTTCAGCAGGGATAATGCCGCGATCGTAATTATTGACTTCCGCTCTATCAGATGAATCTGTATCTCTCTTAACTGCTTCATTAGCCATAATTTATGTCCTCGTTAAAGAATCTATTAAATAACTTCAGAAACTAGATTAGGCTGTTTCTCATCTCCAAGCTACTATCTTGAGAAGTGACTTAAATTTAAAAATAATGTTATATTCTCTATCTTTTGATGTATCTAAAACACTAAGGTTGAGTCCGGTTAAATACTGTGAATTAATATTTCTTGGTAGAACAAGAGTTTTAGTTGAAGCCAACTTAACATAAAAAGGGCAATTAGAAACTTCAACTATACAAGGCTTTACCCAAGCCGGCAGAACCGGACGAGAGTTTGCGTAGCTGCAAATTCTATTTGCCCGTGTAAACTCTTGTTTAATAGACAAAAAATTTACTCGCCCACGAATTGGCTTTTCAGTGATTGAATTTCATCGGCTAATTCTTGGCGAGTTGAAGCCTTCAGTAGATAACGGAAAACAAACCAACTGGTGTAACTAATTCCAACTAACTCAAAAAGTGGTGATAGTAGGGGAATATCATTGATTGCAGCTAGTACCGTCAGTACTACTCTAGCTGTAATAATCGCTGCCAAAATTAAAGCAACGCTTATTAGAGGCTGCTTATAGTCTCGAAAAAAGTCACTTAAGTATTGGGGCAGTTGCTCTAAAAATTGAGAAATTTGTCTGCTAATTTGCTGCCATTGAGATTCAGGTTCGGATGCTGGGGGTAACTTTGGCAAGTTTGCAGTATCAGTACCTTCAAGTGCTAGCGTACCTTGTGATAAGGAAGCATCGATCGATTCACGTTGCTGTTGTTCGGTTTCCATAGTTTTTATGTTTGGTAACTACAAGACTTTGTATAACTGTGAGCATCAATAAATATAGTTATTAAGGTTGTCAGTTATCAATTATTAGTGGTCAGTTAAGCTTATTACTGACCACTCAGGTTTAGCAGGAGCAGTTAAATCGGTTTATCCTTACCTGCTCGCTTGGATTTATTAGTTAGTTGCCTTAGTTAGTTACTTTGGCAACAGTTGCTTTCACAACTACACTATTCACACCTTTAATTTCCTTAGCTAATTTTTCAATTTTAGCCAATTCTTGCTGATTGGTGACAGTTCCAGCCACAGTCACAACACCACCATCTGCGGCATTAACTGTTAGTTGACTCTTGGGGATATTAGCCTCTAATTTGGAGCGAACTTCACTTTCTAAGTCAGCTTTAGCTCTTTTTGTATCGCCACCAGTAGTATTATTGCGCTGTTCGCGAGCGCGAATATCCTCATTGAGTTGTCTTCTACGAACTTCACTTTGTGCATCTTTTTGAGAAGCTTCTGTTGTTTTCGCAGTTGGTGTTTGGGGAGCCTCATTAGGATTGTTGGGTGCAGATTCACTTGTTTTAGAAGCGTTATCACAAGCAGCAACACCAAACACTAAAAGGCAACTAATTACGAAAGGGGTTAGCTTTTTCATTGGTTTAATTCTGAATCCGAAAATGAAATCTATTGATCTTTACGGCAAAGATGAGGAGCAAGTTTTTTTAGTCAGGAGCAAATTTTTCAAATTATTGCTCCTGCAATTTTGTCTAATTAGTGTGAGTGAAAACTACTTTAGGTTAAAGTACTTCATCACGACGATCGACAATAACTACAGCAGGATCGTTTCTATGAGGCTCTGTTGAGTAATTGGGGCGAATCGGATCGACTACTGCTGCGTCATTATGCGTTACTCGGTCGGAACCTGGGCGATATTCACTAATCTCAGTAGCATCATAGATTGCAAATTCTTCAATACCTCGATGTTTGAGAATCGCTTCAGCTTGGTGGATTTCAGCTTCCGTACCATCAAGAATTACTAAGTAGTCGCCTCTTTGGAAGCGATCGCCATAAACTCGCGCCCTGTCTTCAGGAATTCCCAAGCCAACAAGTGCGCCTACAATACTACCGGCTGCTGCACCGATCGCACCACCAGCTAATGTTGTCGCCAAAGCTGTTGCAACTGCGCCACCAGCAATTACAGGCCCGATTCCAGGAATTGCTAGAGTTCCAAGTCCAACTAATAAGCCGGTCAAGCCACCCAGAACACCGCCTGTAGCTGCTCCAGTTTTTGCGCCATCGTCTGCTTTATTACCAGTACCAACGTTTCTGTCTACATCTACACCACCGATCCCATGACCGTCTGTATCTTTGGCAATGATGGAGACTTGATTCAAGGAAAAACCTGCATCTCGTAATTCTGTAATTGCTGCTTCAGCATCTCGACGATGAGAAAATACCCCGATCGCACGTTTGGAAACACCACTATAACCCGCAGTCGCAGCTGGAGTCACATAACCAGTGGCTGGATTTGTCGCATCTGGGTGGTCGTAAATGCCAAACTCTTCCACACCCTGATGATTTAAAATTGATTCTGCTCTAAGTATTTCTGAATCTGTACCATCAATAATGACTAAATAGTGTCCTCGTCTAACACGTTCGTCATAAACTCTAGCTCGTTCTTCAGGAATTCCTAGACCAATTAATGCACCAAGTAAACTACCAGCTACTGCACCAATACCAACGCCAGCGAGAGTTGTAGCTAGGGTAGTTGCTGCGGCTCCAGCCAACATGATTGGCCCGATTCCAGGAATTGCTAAAGTGCCAAGACCAACTAATAAGCCAGTCAATCCGCCCAAAGCACCGCCTGTAGCTGCTCCAACTTTAGCACCTTCGTCAGATTGATCGCCAACGCGATCGCTCACATCCGCACCAGCAATATCGTCTCTGTCACCATCTTGGGTAATAACAGAAACTCTGTTCATGTCAAACCCAACTTTTTTTAATTCATGTAGGGCGTGTTCAACATCTCGACGATGAGAAAATACACCTACAGCACGTTTATGTACACCGACTACCATTATTCTTTCTCCTCAGCAAACAAAAATCAATTATTTACTAATTCATAGCTCGTAGTAACCCTTATTAATGCATGTTTCTATTTAGTTTTCATCAATCGCTTGGAAGAATTTTTATCTCTATCATTAGATATAGGTAGTTTTATCTAAAGTTAGTAACTAAATCTCAACTAAAAAATATATTTTATTTTCTAAAGTTTTTATAACAATTATTCTCGGTTTTCAATATTTCAATAAAATTGATACTAAAATACATTATTTTCTCAGATTTGCTAGTGTAACCCACCCGCTCATAACCTTCTATATCAGTAGATACAGTTTAATGAGATTTATTTTTGCCTAATATTGACTCATAAATTATTAACTAAATTATAAGTTTTTTTGAAACAAAAAATAAACATTTATTTCTTTTAAATACGACTTTTGGCTAACCAACTTATTACTAAAGAAAGTGCCAGCTTAGATAAATGATAATTAAGCTGATAAATAAGCCTATGAATAGGTATTTAATTGAGTAAAAGTGAGAGAATATGATGTTTCCAGGTGTTCTAACTTTTTTTAAATGGAATTGGCTATCTTTTGGATCGGCGCCGATAACTTTAGCTCAGGAAGTACTAACTCCAGAAGAAGCATCAGTTGTTTTTTCTGGGCCTAAATTGTTGGTAGCACTGCTAGCTGGGGTTTTGATGGCATTTGCCTTTCAATTATTATTGACAAACTTTTCAGTCGCTGTCGGAATTTCATCTTGGGAAATAGGCTCAGATTCTGATGATGAGTCTGAAAGTTTGGGTAAGACAATTCGTAAAGGTCAAGCTAAAGTTGGTACTTGGGCATTAATAACCGTTAGCATTGCATTATTTATTGCTTGTTTTTTAGCAGTAAAACTTAGCCTAATCGAAAGCGCATTTTTAGGAGCAATTATTGGTGTAGTCATTTGGTCTACCTATTTTTCACTAGTAATTTGGTTGGGTTCATCAGCAGTAGGTTCTTTAATTGGTTCTATATCTAATACTGTTACTTCTGGTTTTCAAACTCTGATGGGCACGGCAACTGCTGGCATCGGTGCTAATACTGCAAAAAAACAGTTAGTTTCTACTGCTGAAGATATTACAGCCGCAGTCCGGCGGGAATTAACTTCAGGTTTTGATTCTGAAGGTATTAAAAATACCCTTCAAAGTTCTTTAGGTTCTCTGCAATTACCAAAGCTGGATATTAAAGAAATTCGCAGTCAATTTGACCAGCTTCTTAAAGATACAGATTTTCAATCTATTGATAACAGCGACCTTTTACAAAATATCGATCGCCAACAAATTGTTGATTTAATCAGTAGCCGTAGCGATTTATCTCAAGAAGATATCAATAGCATTGCCGATCAATTTGAAGGTGCATGGCAACAAGCTTTAAATCGCAAAAATCCCACCGAACAAGTAATTAATTTACTCAAGTCTGCTACACCTGAAGAACTTAATTCTGATCGATTAGGTGAACGGCTGCAAGAATTGGTTACAATCGGAGGCGGTAATGGCAATGGTATAATCAAGCAAGCTATTACGTATGGCTTAAGTGCAGCTGCGCCAGCAGTTCTGGAACGGGTAAACCTTTCTAATATCGATGTGAACAAAATTACAACTCAGTTGCAAAAACTGAAAGAAAAAGTTCAAGATGTCGATGTCGAGCAAGTCACAGAACAATTTCAAAAGTTTAGAGAGGAAGCAACTGAGCAAGTATCTGCAAAATTACCCATATCACTGGAAAATGCAATTAAGGCAGATATAGAAGACTACATATTGCATTCGTTTCCTTGGCACTTCAATCGAATTACCCTAATAGATGAATTTAAAGAAGTCATCTATGACGTAAATGCAGATCCAACAACTGTGAGACGAGAGTTGGAAGAAATCAATCAAGAATATTTCACCAACTTACTAAAGCAGCGCGGTGATATTAGCGAAGCTAGGGTAAAAGAAATTTCCGAACAAATGGAAAGCGATCGCCTGGAAGTTTTAGAAACTGTCAAACAGGTTCAAACAAGAGAAAAAGGGCAAGATTTCCGCAGCCGCATCGAAGATTATCTGCGTTCTACGGGTAAAGACGAACTTAATCCCGAAGGTATTGAACGAGACTTTGGCAACTTGCTAGACGATCCACAAGCTGGCTTTGAAGATTTAAATAGCCGCTTCGGACAATTTGACCGCGATACTTTTGTACAATTGCTCCAACAGCGTCAAGATATCAACGAAGAGGAAGCTAATAATATTGTTAGTCAACTCGAACGCAACCGCGATAATCTCTTGAATCGTGCTAGAGAATTGCAAGAACAAGCAAAAGCGAAAGCCGATGAACTGCGTCAAAGAGTTGAAGACTATCTGCAAAATACTAATAAAGACGAACTCAATCCCGAAGCTATCAAACGTGAGTTTAGAGTTTTACTAGACGATCCCCAAGCCGGAATTAGCCTTTTAACTTCGCGCCTATCGCAATTTGATCGGGATACATTGGTACAATTGCTCAGTCAGCGTCAAGATTTGAGCGAAGAACAGATAAATCAAACTCTCGATCAGCTAGAAGCAGTCCGAGATAGTATTTTGCAAGTACCGCAACAAGCGAAAGAACAGTACGAAAAAACTACAAAAGCGATCGCTGAATATCTCCGCAATACCAACTTGGAAGAACTTAATCCCGAAGGTATCAGAGCTGATTTGGAAAAATTACTCGACGATCCTCAAGCTGGAGCCTTAGCACTGCGCGATCGCTTGTCTAATGTCGATCGAGAAACCTTAGTAAAACTCGTGAGTCAACGCGGCGACTTGAGCCAAGAGCAAGTTAATCAAATCATCGATCGCGCTCAAGATGCCATTGGTGATATTCTGAGAGCGCCACGACGTTTAGCCAAGCGCACCACTCAACAAGCTTTAGATTTTGAAGCCAATCTCGAAGAATATCTGCGTAATACTAACAAAGATGAACTCAACCCCGAAGGAATCAAACGCGATTTACAATTGCTGCTGTCTTCTCCCCGCGCTGGACTTGGGAGTTTAAGCGATCGCGCCGCGAAATTTGACCGTTCGACAATTGTGGCGCTATTATCCCAACGTGAGGATATCTCAGAAGAGGAAGCTAACCGAATTGTCGATCAAATTGATTCTGTTCGCAGCTCGATTGTCGAACAATTCCAACAGATTCAGCAGAGAGTGCAATCAGTGCTAGACGGAGTTTTTGCCAAAGTTCGCAACTATCTCAACTCCCTGAATCTTCCTGAACTCAACTATGAAGGCATTAAGCAAGACTTTGCAAAAGTCTTCGACGATCCCCAAGCTGGATTTGAAGCATTGCGCGATCGCCTCAGTGAATTCGATCGTGACACCTTAGTTGCTGTATTGAGTTCTCGTGAAGATATTTCCGAAGCGGATGCTAACCGCATTATTAACCAAATAGAAGCGGCGCGGGATGGCGTATTGCATCGAGCCGAACGCATTCAGAAAGAAACTCAAAAACGCCTGAAAGCGATTCAAGAGCAAGCCAAAAAGCAAGCCGAAGAAACCAAGAAAACCGTTGCCAATGCTGCATGGTGGATATTTGGGACAGCGATTACTTCTCTTTGCGCCAGTGCGATCGCAGGTGCGATCGCTGTAACTGGCATAACTCTACCTGGATAAATAAAATATCTGCATAATCAGGAATTTTGAGAAATACAAAGTGGCATTCAGTCTTTATAAATGAATGCCACTTTTTTATTTATAAAAAAAGTATCGCGATCTCAAGTCCCATTAATTATTATTTCTTAAATATAGAAAAAAGTAAGCTTGAGGTAGTATCATACTTTTATTATTCTGAATACAGTAAAAATGTCCTAAAACCTATGCAATTCCGTAGAAGATAATCTGCTTATTTGCTAGCAGATTGCTGCTAGAAACTGTGAATTCATTAGGTACAAGGACATAACATGACTGTTGGCACAATCTATTTTGATGCCAATATCATCAATAGATCCAGTGTTTCTCAAATCTTTAGACTTAACAGCAAAGACCTGATTAAAACAGGTCTAATTTGTTATATCTTCCTACTCGTTATTTCTCCACTGGGGAAGTGGCAAATTAATTTTTTACCCTCTAAATTCAGGATAAATTCACTATGCCAACCATTAACGGTACTAATCAGCCTGACAATCTTGGTAATTCTTTTTCTGTTCTACCTGATATCATCAACGGATTTGACGGTAACGATACAATTAGGGGCGGAAGAGGCAACGATACGATTAATGGTGGTTCTGGCGACGATAGAATTAACGCCGGAAACGGTAATGATAGCCTTCTGGGCGGATCTGGCAGCGATACGATTGACGGGGGAAGAGGCAACGATATAATTGACGGCGGATCTGGCAACAATACGATTGACGGCGGATTTGACGGTGACGATAAGATTCAAGGTGGTAATGGCAACGATAGGATTCAAAGCGGATCTGGCAACGATACAATTAACGGCGTATCTGGCAACGATCGGATTGACGGCGGATCTGGCGACGATACAATTAACGCTGGTTCTGGCAACGATACGATTAACGCTGGTTCTGGCAACGATACGATTAACGCCGGAGTGGGGAACAATATAATTAACGGTGTTTCTGGCAACGATACGATTAACACCGGATCTGGCGACGACACGATTAACGGTGGATTTGGCAACGATACGATTAACGCTGGTGATGGCAATAATACGATTGATGGTGGATATGACAACGATATAATTAACACCGGATCTGGCAACGATAGGATTCAAGGCGGATCTGGCAACGACACGATTAACGGCGGATCTGGGAACAATAGGATTGACGGCGGATCTGGCGACGATAAGATTGACGGTGGATTTGGCAACGATACGATTAACGCTGGTTCTGGCAACGATACGATTAACGCCGGAGCGGGGAACAATATAATTAGCGGTGTATCTGGCAACGATCGCATTAACACCGGATCTGGTGATGATACAATTATTGGCGGATTTGGCAATGATACGATTAACGCCGGTGATGGTAAAAATACGATTGACGGCGGATCTGACGACGATATCATTAATACTGGATCTGGCAACGATAAGATTGACGGCGGATCTGGCAACGATAAGATTAACGGCGGATCTGGCAACGATAAGATTAACGGCGATTCTGGCGATGATAACCTGGTTGGCGGATTGGGCAACGATAGCCTAGTTGGCGGATCTGGCAATGATACGATTAGCGGTGATTTTGGTAACGGTGGTATCCTCACGGGTGTCAGTGGAACTGATGTTCTCACTGGAGGATTGGGTAACGATGTTTTCGATTTCAACTTCGTTTCAGAGACTCAACCTGGTTTGTTACAGGATGCGATCGCTGATTTTGTAGGAAACGGCATCCTTGCAGGGGATCAAATCGATCTATCTACTATCGACGCCAACTCCACTAAAGAGGGCAACCAAGCCTTCACTTTTATCGGGAGTCGTGCATTCTCTGCAATCGGTCAAATCCGTTATTCAGGAGGTATTCTCCAAGGTAGTACTGATGGCGATCTGTTGGCTGAGTTTGAAATTCGGCTTACAAGAGCGCCACAGCTAGTGGAAAGCGATATTATCCTTTAATTTAATATTATCTGCCTTAAAAATAAGGCAGAATGCAGAATTTTGATAATTGAATAGTCACAAAGAGAGATAAGTTTAGCTTGCCTTTCTAATAGTTTATAATTATTAAATTGCGCCACCTCTACATCAGAAAATTAGGTAATATAATCGCAACTGTTGCAATGATGCCACTGAATGAAGAAATGTCAGAGAATTTGAGAAGGCACATTGTAACGCAAGGGATGTAGCGATGTCTACGACGGGCTACGCCTACGCACTGGTTAACAAGGCTTTTAAGTTATTGGCAATTACTTCCTTATATATAACTAGATAAATAACCGAATAAATCTCAAAAAGTAAAACCAACCCTATCTGAACAAAGGTTTCAGATTTTGTTTTAGCGAGAGGAATAAAAAAGGGATAATTACTCTTTCTTATAGATAGAAAAAAGTAGGCTTGAAAGTAATAGTATAGTGTTGTGATTGTGGATAAAATCAAAACGTTCTAAAAGTTATGCGCTTTTGTAGGAGGAAATCAGCTTGTTTCATACCATCCTACTACTGCAATCAGTAAAGATATAAGAACATGACATTACTCTTGGCATAATTTTGATGCCAATATCATCAATACATCTAGTGCTTGTCAAATCTTCAAACTTAACACCAAAGACCTGTTCCAATCAGGTCTGGTTCAGTTATCTCTACCCACTCGTTATTTTTTTGCCTTGTCTTCTCGGCGTTGCTGAATGAAAGTGTGAAATTTAAAAATTCAATATTTGAAACTGTTTCCTTTACACCTTTGAGGGAAACCAAATTCATCCTCTTAATCAGCAACACCGTTTTCTGATGGGAAAGTGACGAGGTTATTTTTTACCCTCTAAGTTCAGGAGAAACTTACTAATGGCAATTATCGAAGGTAGCATTTTTAATGACAACAATACCATCAACGGTTCCCCACTAATCTTTCGTCCTGCCCTCAATGGGGGTGCTGGCAGCGATATCCTGAATGGCAATGCCGGCAACGATATCTTAAATGGGGGTGCTGGCAGCGATATCCTGAATGGCAATGCCGGCGATGATAGTCTAAATGGCGATGCTGGCAGCGATATCCTTAACGGTAATGTTGGCAGCGATACCCTTAACGGTAATGCTGGCAGCGATATCCTTAACGGTAATGCTGGCAGCGATCTTCTCACTGGCGGTGCTGGCAACGATACCCTAAATGGGGGTGCTGGCAGCGATATTCTTACTGGCGGTGCTGGGACTGATTCTCTTACTGGCGGTGCTGGCAACGATATTTTCGATTTCAATTCAGTTTCAGATAGTCCTACTGGTTTGTCACGAGATATTATCGCTGACTTCGTTGGAAACGGTATCTTTGCAGGCGATCAAATCGATCTATCTACCATTGACGCTAACTCCAGTGTAGCGGGCAACCAAGCCTTTAGTTTCATTGGTGCTGCCGCATTCTCAGCAGCCCGTCAGGTTCGTTATTCAGGAGGTACTCTTCAAGCTAACATTGATGGGGATCTCTCACCTGAGTTTGAGATTGGACTGACAGGAGCACCATCACTAGTGGCAAGCGACATCATCCTCTAATCTAATATACCTCTTGCAAAAGCGCTGAACACCCTACTTCTAAGAGCAAGCGTTTAGGAGTAGGGTTCTTATTTATGATTTATGCAAACAGTAATATTGAAGAATAATTTAGGTGCAAAGCCAAACATACTCCAACTGTGAGAAAATGCAGTAGGCTTTAACCTGTCAAAAATGATATCACTATAATCAAGCACAGTTAAATACTAACAAAGTTGCTCATATCAACTGCACCTAACAGAAGCACATCTAAAAAATAGAAAATTACCAATGCTGCGTATGTATGAGAAAATCTGTTAATACAATCAATCGCAAAACTTGTGATGATGCCACAATAGCTAAATTGTAACGTTAGGGAATGCAGCGATGTCTACGACGGGCTATTCGCGTCGCACTGGTCTAACAAGGGAATGGCACTAAGTTAAAATACAACCCTAATTACGATCTTGGGAGGCTCTGCCTCCAATGGCTTTAGCAGAGGCAGCAGCCCTCTCGAAATACATTTCCAGTCTTAAGACTGGGAACGAATTCAAGTTACACAAATCTTTAGGCTTTTCTTCGGGTCATGTGTCTAACAAAGCTTTTAACTTATTGGTAATTATTTGTTATCAAGTTACACAAATCTTAAGGCTTTTCTTTGTGTCATATGTCTAACAAAGCTTTTAACTTATTGGTAATTATTTGTTATATATAACTACAGAAACCACTAAAAAAATATCAATATGCAAAACCAACTCTATCTGGACAAAGGTTTTGTATTTTATTCTGGACAGAGAATAAAAAAGTTAATTATTATTTTTTTCTCAAAAAAAATCTGCTGAGGGTAATACTATAGTATTGTTATTATGAATACAGTATTAATGTCATTAAATCTATATAATCAC
This sequence comes from Nostoc sp. DedQUE04, assembly GCF_034530995.1. Classification (NCBI taxonomy): domain Bacteria; kingdom Bacillati; phylum Cyanobacteriota; class Cyanophyceae; order Nostocales; family Nostocaceae; genus Nostoc; species Nostoc sp. DedQUE04. Next base: position 129,340 of record NZ_JAVRCA010000011.1, read on the forward strand.
GTAGAAAAAATCTACTGTTCCTGAGTAGTTTCCAACTGAAACAACTGAAAATAGAAGGTACAAGGGCATCAGATGATTTTTGGTACAAATATGAAATAAATATCATTAAATACATCTAGTACTTCTTAAATATTCTCAAATACTCTCGAATATTCAAACTTAATAGTAAAGGACTATTCCAATCAGGTTTGTTCAACAATATACTCCAATTATTGATATTTTGACCTGGTTTTGTCGGCATTGCTGAATGAAAGTATGGAATTCCCAAATTCCATGTTTTAAATTGCTTGCTTTATGCATTTGAAGGAAATCAAATTCATACTCTTAATCAGCAATGCCGTTTTATAATGGAGAAGTAAAGAGGTAATTTTTTTTTCCTCTAAGTTTAGGAGAAACTCATCAATGGCAACTTCAATATCAATCTCCTCCGGTAGCGGCAGTGTTAGCGCCAGCTCTAGTAGTTATAGCAGTAGCGGTGGCAGTAGCAGTAGCAGTAGCAGTAGCAATAATGGTCAGAGCGATGTCATTAACGCAAGTGGTGGCAACAGTACCCTTGTAGGTGGTAGTGGCAAGAGTATCCTTAACGCTGGTGGTGGCAATGATAGCCTCTTTGGTAACGCTGGCAACGATATTCTTAACGGTGGTGCTGGCAACGATACGCTCAATGGCGGTACTGGGGATGATGTCCTGGCTGGCGGTAGTGGAAAAGATATTCTCACTGGAGGATCGGGTAATGATGTTTTCAAGTACAACTCAATTTCTGATACTCCACTTTCGGGACGCGACATAATCACTGACTTTCGTGGAAATGGAACCTTGTCAGGCGATCGCATCGATCTATTTAATATTGATGCCAACTCCACTATTGGAGGCAACCAAGCTTTCGCTTTCATTGGAAGTGCCCAATTCTCCGCACCCGGCCAAATCCGTTATTCAGGAGGTATTCTCGAAGGTAGCACTGATGGGGATCGCTCGGCTGAGTTTCAAGTTCGGCTTATAGGAGCACCACAAGTAGTGTCAAGTGACTTCATTCTTTAATTTAATATTCCTGCCTTGAAAATAAGGCAGGAGGCAGAAGGTAGAAGGCATTAGAGAATGAAAATATCTCTTTCCCAGTCTTCAATCCCTAGTCACTATTTTCAAGGCAGATATAATTTTGAAGAAGAACTCTAGTGCAAAGTTAGAGTGTCTCCATCTGTGCACCGGAATCAATATCAATATACTAAGCTTATAAATGTGGAAAGTCAGTGCCTCACCTTGGGGCAATGACTTTTTTTCATATTTAAATTCGTGTATTTCCGGCACTCTAGATGCTATACACATAAGAATTATCCCTATTTAACACAAACGCTTAGATGAAGATTTATTCTAATTAGGGCTGACCAAAAGACACGGTGAAACATAGAGAATTACTCATATTCGATCGCACCGCCCAGGCATGAGAAAATCATCAGGTAATACAATCGCAACAGTTGCGATGATGGCACGGAAGGAAAAAAGATGTCGGAGAATTTGAAAAGCCAAGTTGTAACGCAAGGAGTGCAGCGATCGCCTAATCGAGCTATGCTGCGTGCAGTTGGTTTTAAAGATGAAGATTTCAATAAAGCTATTGTGGGCATTGCCAACGGCTACAGTACGATCACTCCCTGTAATATGGGGATAAATCAACTGGCACAAAGGGCAGAAGTTGGGATTAAAACCGCCGGAGCGATGCCGCAAGTATTCGGTACGATTACCATTAGCGATGGGATTTCGATGGGAACTGAAGGGATGAAATATTCCTTAGTATCGCGGGAAGTGATTGCCGATTCCATTGAAACCGCCTGTACTGGACAAAGTATGGATGGTGTGCTGGCTATTGGCGGTTGTGATAAAAATATGCCAGGGGCAATGCTGGCGATCGCTCGGATGAATATCCCTGCAATATTCGTTTACGGTGGTACAATTAAACCCGGTCACTATAATGGACGCGATTTAACTGTTGTCAGTTCTTTTGAAGCTGTTGGTCAATACAGTGCTGGAAAAATTGACGAAAAGGAATTATTAGAGGTTGAAGGTCGAGCTTGTCCTGGTGCTGGTTCCTGTGGAGGAATGTTCACAGCTAACACCATGTCTTCAGCATTTGAAGCGCTGGGGATGAGTTTACCCTATTCTTCAACAATGGCGGCAGAAGATGCCGAAAAAGCCGACAGCACCGAAAAATCAGCATTTGTGTTAGTCGAAGCCATTCGCAAACAAATCTTACCCCGGCAAATTATCACTCGCAAATCTATAGAGAATGCTATCTCTGTGATTATGGCAGTCGGTGGTTCGACCAATGCAGTACTGCACTTTTTGGCGATCGCCCGCGCCGCTAATGTAGAGTTAACTATAGACGACTTTGAAACTATCCGCGCTCGCGTTCCCGTTTTGTGCGATCTAAAACCAAGCGGTAAATATGTCGCTACAGATTTGCACAAAGCTGGTGGTATTCCCCAAGTCATGAAGATGTTACTTGTGCATGATTTATTACACGGTGATAGTCTCACCATTAGCGGTCAAACTATTGCAGAGATATTAGCAGACATCCCAGAAGAACCATCTGCCAATCAAGATGTGATTCGGACTTGGGATAACCCGATGTATCCTCAAGGACATTTAGCCATCCTCAGAGGTAATTTGGCAACGGAAGGAGCTGTCGCCAAAATTACTGGGGTGAAAAAACCAATAATTACCGGGCCTGCACGAGTATTTGAATCAGAAGAAGCTTCTTTAGATGCAATTTTAGCGGGTAAAATTCAAGCTGGTGATATTCTAGTCATCCGCTACGAAGGGCCTAAAGGCGGCCCTGGAATGCGTGAAATGTTGGCTCCCACTTCGGCAATTATCGGGGCTGGTTTGGGTGATGCTGTAGGATTAATTACCGACGGACGCTTTTCTGGCGGTACTTACGGCATGGTGGTTGGTCATGTTGCACCAGAAGCAGCAGTTGGTGGTGCGATCGCGCTTGTAGAAGAAGGCGATAGTATTACTATTGATGCACCCGCTCGTTTATTGCAGTTGAACGTATCTGAAGAAGAATTGGCTCGTCGTCGTGCTAATTGGCAACCTCCGGCTCCGCGTTACACTAAAGGCGTATTGGCGAAATATGCCAAATTGGTATCTTCTAGCAGTATTGGTGCTGTGACAGATTTGGACTTGTTTTAGTTAACCTGACAACTGTGGCGCAAGTTTGCCTACCTTTAACAAGGGGCTAAAGCCCCTTGTCTGCTTATTTGAGATAGTCACTGAATTTTCGCTGTTCTGTAATAGTTTGATCTAGCGATCGCTTCTAAAGAAGTTGCAAAGACAAACTCACTAACTTACTTTGCGATCGCAAGCGTGGTAAAACAAATTGCTGTATCGAAAGAAATACTGTTGATTGCCTCTAAGTTTTGAAGCTATTGAAAAGGCATGTTCTGTATTTATACCAGATTTATACCTGAATTTTATGAGTTTTTGGAAAAATCTTGAAAAAGTTTCAGGAAATTTACATAGAAGAAGTGATGTCAATCGATATACTACAGAAATACTATTGACCATCAACTGCTGAAAAACCTAAAAGGGTACAAAATGAGTTCTGAATCTAATGTCAAACTGACGCTCACTCTTGCTAATCCAGACTTAAATGCAGAGGAGCAAGACCGGGAAGCACGAAATCTGCTGCGAGAAATCAAAGACTTAGATGTAGAAAGTGCTGAATTAGTAGCAGTTACAGAAATACCTGAAGGAGCCAAATCTGTTGGCGGTTTTTTGGTGGGGGTGTTGCAAGCAGAGGTGAGCCTTGCCAATTTTAAGAAATTGTTGGGATATTTAGGCGATCGCTTGGGCAACAAAACCATTGAATTGGAAGTTGAAGCTAACGGCAAAAAACTGAAGGTGAAAGCTAGTAGTCAGGAAGAGTTAAACGCCGCCATTGAACAAGCTCAAAAGTTTATCGCAGATAGCTAAGAAATTCCAGCAGTAAAGAAGAATAACAAGATGGTGAAAGTAGCACTGCTAATAGGAGTTGGTGAGTATGAGCCTGGCCTTACTTCATTGCCAGCAGCGACAAAAGATGTCGAGGAAATGCAACGAGTTTTGCTGCACCCAGAAATTGGCAGTTTTGATGATGTGAAAGTGCTGGTAAATCCTCAACAACATGAGATGGCGGTTGCGATCGAGGCTTTGTTTGCCGATCGTCAAAAAGATGACCTTGTGCTGCTATTTTTCTCTGGTCATGGAATCAAAGATGAGAATGGCAAGCTTTACTTTGCATCTCGCAACACTAAAAAAAGTGACAAAGGAGAACTAGTTAAGGCCACAACAGTACCAGCTAACTCTGTACATGACGTCATGAGTTACAGCCGCTCCAAACGCGAGGTAGTAATTCTTGATTGTTGTTTTAGTGGCGCGTTTGCTGAAGGGATGTCAGCAAAAGATGACGGTTTTGTGGATGTCAAGAACCAATTGGGTAGTGAAGGACGAGCGGTTCTCACGTCTTCGACCTCTACTCAATATTCTTTTGCACAGCCAGGAGCAGATATTTCAACTTACACCCGCTATATAGTTGAGGGGCTTGAGACTGGAGCAGCAGACCGGGATCAAGATAGCTTCATCTCTGTTGATGAATTACATGAGTATGCTAAAAGGAAAGTACAAGAAGCTGCTCCAGCAATGAAACCGGAAATATATGCCATCAAAGAAGGCTATAAAATCAAGCTTGCCAAAGCACCTATTGATGAGCCAAAGCTCCAATATGGTAGAGAAGTTGAATATTGGGTAAGGGACGGTGAGATTTCTGATATTGGTCATACTGCTTTAACTAAGCTACAAAAAAAGTTAGGACTTACACCTGATGAAGCCGCCGCTAAGGAGGCTGAGGTTTTAAAACCTTATCAAGACTACAAAGAAAATTTACAGGAATATCAAAAAGTATTCTTTCAAGTAACTAAGGGTAAATTTCCTGTTAATGAAAATACTCGTGCCGATTTGAAACGTCTTCAGCAAAATTTAGGACTTAGGGATGAAGATACAGCCCTAATTGAAGCTTCTCAAAAAAGAAGGTTCAATGTAACTCCTAAATCTTTAGTAGTGTTGACTATGGGAGTTATTATTGGCGCTGGAATAGTAAAATTTATTATACCGGATATAAAACCTGAAGATCCAGTTATCTCACCTACGCCAATAGAAGTTACCAATCAGTTTGCAGAAGTTCGTAATGTACCTGAAGGAACATTTAAATACGGCGGTAGTACTTCTTGGGCTTTTATCCATCCAAAGCTGGAATCAGAAATTAAAAATACTTATCCTAAATTTGACATAAAAATAAGAAAGGACTTGGTACAAGGTTCTGGAATAGGTATTGAGAAGTTAATAGATGGTGGACAAGATGGACTGGATTTTGCTCTATCATCCCGTGATGTTTCCTCTGAAGAGGAATACAAAGCTAAAAGAAAGCAGTTTACTCTTAAAGCAATTCCAGTTCTTAAAAGCGGTTTAGCAGTAGCCGTTAACCGCAACTTAGCGATCAAAGCTCTGACCAAAGAACAATTAAGTAAAATCTACAGTGGTAAGATTGACAACTGGAGAGAGGCTGGCGCTCTCGTTGATATCCCAATTAAGTTTTATACACGTAGTGGTAATTCACAAAGCATTAACGAGTTTAGAACAAGTTTAGAAATTATAAATTTTGGTAGCAATATTAACTATGTTAATACGACTAGTGAAGGAATCCAAAAAATCGCTACAGAACCCGGAGGAATCTTTGTAGGCCCAATCTCAGATGTCGTACCACAGTATGGAGTTAAGACTTTACCTATTGTTAATACGGATGGTAAAACTTTCTATCCATATCAACAACAAAACTTTGTCTCACCTGCTCAATGTCGCCCTGGCAAGCGTAATCGAGTTAATATCGAAGCGATTTACAGTGGTGAATATCCATTACCTGCTATTTTCTACGTAGTAGTTAAGCAAAATGGTCAAAGAGAACAGCAAGCTGGTCAAGCCTACGCTAATTTACTTTTGACAAAACAAGGCCAAGAGATGATAAAAAGCCTTCAAGAAACTGGAAGTCTTGACGAAAATAAGTAGGTGCTAATACTTCGCTTTGCTGAATCTTTGTATAAAAGGTCTATTGCACAGTTCCAATTTTTCAGTTGGTGGCGTAGCGGAAAAAATTCAGTTTTTATCTGGCGATTGTAAAGCCAGTTTTATATTAATCAAAGTTCAGCAAAATACTGCAATAATAAATATAAATTTACACCGATTCAACCTTAGTTGTGAAGCTTTACTTAATAGCGATCGCACTTACTCATTCTGATATTTCAAAATAGCGATCGCACTTATTTGTTGTGAGATTTGGAAATAGCGATCGCATCTAGTTTTTAATTTATACTTCAAAAAAATATACCATTCCTAAATTATTTGTGAAAATTTAGATCCCCGACTTCTCAAAGAAGTCGGGCTAGGTATTGCCAAATAGCTTCTTTGCTAAAATCTCTCACAAAATATCTGGATTTTCACCCAACTCTCTCAATCTAGCTGCTAAACGAGCCGCTTTTGCAGCTGCGGCTTCTTCTCGTACACCAGCAGCTTGTGCTTGTGCAACAGCAATTTCCGCCTGCGTGACTGCGGCTTGTGCTTGTGCAGCAGCAGCTTCGTCTGGTAATAAAACCAAATTGCCAGCTACATCGTAAAACCGCAACCATACCGCCGTTTCTCTGTCTATTGTTCCTTCATAGGTTCCCAACCATAAATCTAACTTTTGACACCACAACCAACCACGCTCATCTGGTGTCAAAGATTGATATTGCTGATTATGATCTAAATGCCACCCTTGCAAAGAAGTGGGGTCAAAGGGGTCATAGACAAAATAATCTGAAGTATGAAAAGTTTGTTCGTAAAGGTCTTTCTTAACAGTCTGATCTATTTTGGCTGTAGATGGTGACATTAATTCTACAATTACATCAGGATAACGACCGTTTTCTTCCCACACTACCCAACCTTGACGAGAATTAGTCCCATCCACATTCAGGACAGCAAAGAAATCGGGGCCACGGAAATCCTGATTACGTACTTGGGCGCTGCTGTAATAAATAAACATATTGCCCCCAGTGAAGAAATCATTGCGATCAGCCCAAGCTTGCTGCAATGACCGAATCAACACATTCATGGCAATACGGTGGCGATTTGATTCCAAGGGTTCTCCGTCATCAAAAATTAAATCTGTCGGCGGTGTAGGGTGTTCCCAGTCTAGAATGGCTCTTGGGTTGTTTTCGGTAGTCATGAGCGATCGCCTTTCTCAGAAAGCCTTAGATTTTTATCATAAATTATTCTTTGCCCAATCTCTAAAATTACGCATAGCTTGACTTCTGCCAATTGTTAAACACTGCTGAACATATTCATTGACTAATTCAACAATTGGGATACCAGGAAAATTAGGGCTAGATTCAGATTTTATATATTTCCCTTCTTTTAGCAATAAAATTTCTAAACCTTGTTGTGTATGTCGCCAAAGTTCAGGAACTCCCAAAATTTCATAATTTTGAAATCGAGTGCGAGAAGTAATATCAATTTCGATTGCTAAATCTGGTGGTGGATCTATATTTAAATCTATACGTTTTTTGCCAATTACAGCAGCTTGATTTTGAATATAAAAACTGGTATCTGGTTCTACTGCTTGGCGCATTCGCTCATTTTTTAGTGTTGTGGAGCCGAAAGGTTCAAAATCAATTTGTAGTATTTCTAACAAGATTTTGACTAAATCACCAATAAGTTCTTTATCTTTTTCGTGTTCTGGTAAGGGAACCATAATTTCTAACCAACCATGACTATAAGAAATACGTGCAGCACGTCTTTCTCCCATTTCTTCTAAAATATCTTCTAACTGCTGCCAACTAATATCTTGAAGTAACATTTGTTGACCAGGTTTAACAATAATTTGTTGCAGTTTTAAAAGCATATTACCTCAGAGAGTTGATGTAGTAATAATTGTATGTGGCAGATGGAATTTACAAATCAACTTTCTTAAAGTATATCGCCTCTGACTATGAGTGTAGAAATTAGCCAAAAAAACTTATTGATATAATCTTTGACTGTTTCAATTTTGTCAGCAATTTTTAATTTTTACTTGTTAATGGAATACGGATGGTAAACTCTGTTCCATATCCTGGAGTTGAATCAACTTCAATAGTCCCTCGATGTTTATCTACAACAATTTGATAAGCGATCGCCATTCCTAATCCGATTCCTTTACCCACAGGTTTAGTAGTAAACATGTGGTCAAATACCCGTTGCTTGACATTCTCTGACATCCCAATACCGTTATCGTAAATCTGAACGATCGCGCAATGACTTGATTTGTCAATTTGGGTTTGGAGCTTAATTTGATTGGGGTTAGTTTTAAGCTCCTCAAAACTTCGTTTTTGGCTGGCTTCTTCTAGTGCATCGATCGCATTCACGAGAACATTCATAAACACTTGATTGAGTTGCCCTGCGTAGCATTCTACTAGCGGTAGATCGCTGTATTGCTTAACGATCTGAATTTCTGGTAGATTGGGCGTGGCTGTAAGGCGACGATTCAAAATCATCAGAGTGTTATCTAATCCTTCGTGAATATCTACAAATTTCATATCTGCTTCATCGAGGCGCGAGAAATTACGCAGCGACAGCACAATTTCACGAATGCGTTTGGTTCCCACTTGCATTGATGCCATTAATTTAGGTAAATCTTCTGCAAGAAACTCAATATCAAGGTCTTGAACGCGATCGCTAATTTCGGGGGTAGGATTTGGGTAGGTTTGTTGATAAAGCTTGAGTAAATCGAGGATGTCTTGGCTGTAAACGCTGGCATGGTTGAGATTGGCATGGATAAAATTGGCGGGATTATTGATTTCATGTGCCACTCCAGCCACTAATTGTCCCAGACTAGACATTTTTTCGGTGTGGATGAGTTGAGCTTGAGTATTTTGCAATTCTTTCAGGGTTTTGCTGAGTTGTTGCGTCTGCTGGCTAGAAATCAAGGCGCGATCGCGAATCTGTTCATATAGTTGCACCTGTCGCCACGCACTAATCAACCCAACCGCCAGCAATCCTCCCAAAACGGTAGCCAACAAATTCAACGCCTGTAATGGCGATTCAATATTTTCTTTTAGCACAATTAACGCTACTGACCAATTTGCCTCTCTGAGGGGAGTGTAAGCAACATAGCTCCATTTACCATCCAGTTGAGCTAATTCAATACTTGTGCGTTTAGCTACCATTTTTTGGGTAATTTCCGCTAACCTGGGATTGGGCGAATTAAGGAAACTCTGAGCGGCTTTTTCGGCTGTACCAATTAGTTCCGTGTTGGGATGGGCGATAGGAACTCCTTGAGAATTCAGCGCAAAGGCATAGCTGCCTTTACCTTGATGTAAATTGCCGATCGCCTCAACGACTCGGTTAATTGGAATTCCTCCCATTAAAACACCTGCTGGCTTTATGCCTGTTTCGGCAGGAATCGGCGAACTAATCTGAATCTGTAACTGTTTAGTTGTGCGTCCAATAATTGGATCGGTTGCTACTGTTTCACCCGCTATACTCCGCTGAAAAAATTCTCGGTCTTTAACATTGAGATGATCTCCGTGAGTATTGATTAATAGAGCATCCGGTGTGACCAACCCCATGAGCAAAAACGTTTGTAGCCGCTTCAATTCAGATTGCAAGTAAGGTTCCATTACAGACCAATCGAGCGATCGCACCACACCAGAATTTGCCAAAGTCTTAATTTCTGTTTTACGAATGGCTAACCAATTATCAATATCATCCTGGCCTTTGCGTGTTTTTAATAGTACTTGTTCTTTCAGACTATCGAGCAGCAATCCCTTAACAATTTTGTAACTAGTGATAGCTGTGGCGCTAATACTAATAGACAAAAATACCACAATTGATAATAATATAAAGTTACGCGATCGCCATTTAAATGAGTAGTATTTTTTGTTGATTTGGGCATTCCATTGGGGATTAATTTTCAACCATACTTTCCGCAATTGAAGCATCATTGTAGCTTGACTCCAAACTAAAAATTTAAAAAGCAAAAATGAAAAGTGCTGAGTAAAGTGGAAATTACTCAGCACGGGCTAAACACTCCGCTATCGCTAACAGTACTCAACACTCATTATTGTTGTTGAGTAGAGATTTGAATGACAAACTCTGTACCTTTTCCAAGTTCGGAAGTACAAGAGATCGAACCGCCATGTGCTTCTACCACAATTTGACGAGCGATCGCTAATCCTAATCCAGTGCCTTTTCCTACAGCCTTGGTAGTGAACAAATGGTCAAACACTTTTTGTTTAACCTCCGGTGGCATCCCCACCCCGTTATCAGCAATCTTAATCAAAACATTTTGACCTGAATCTACTACACGAGTTTGAATAGTGATGCAATTGGGGTTGGCAAGAATCGCTTCCAAACTGCGTTCTGTATTGTATTGTTCAAGCGCATCAATGGCATTTGCTAACAAGTTCATAAACACTTGATTAAGTTGTCCCGCAAAGCATTCCACTAGGGGTAGCTTGCCATAATTCTTCACTACCTCAATTGCTGGACGGTTTTCATTAGCTTTTAAACGGTGTCTGAGAATCAGAATAGTGCTATCAATCCCTTCGTGAATATCAAAAGGAACTTTATAATCCTTATCTGCTCTGGAGAAGGTTCGCAAACTGGTACTGATACTACGAATCCGGTTAACACCCAATTTCATCGAGTCTAATAATTTAGGCAAATCTTCGCGTAAATAATTCAAGTCTATGGCATCAATTTCATCTTGAATATCTAAACTGGGATTGGGAAACTTTTGTTGATAAAGATTAATTAGTCCAAACAAATCTTTAACATAATCTTTGGCAGGTTCAATATTACCAGCAATGAAGCCTACAGGATTGTTGATTTCATGGGCAACACCTGCTACCAGATTGCCAAGAGCAGACATTTTTTCATTTTGCACCACTTGCAATTGCATCGTTTTGAGTTCTTGCAACGCTTGTTCCAACTGTTGTTTTTGCTGCTGTAACAATTGTTGTGCTTGTTGGCGTTCAGTGATATCTTCAGATGTGCTTAGGATGCCAAAAACGTTTCCTTCTCTATCTTTTAGAGGAATTTTATTTGTATTAGACCACTTTTGTGTTCCATCTACTTGTTGCACGGTTTCGATAATGTTGAGTTCCGCTTCTCCAGACTCAATGATGCGGCGATCGCGCGCTACAAAAAAATCTGATTGCTCATTAGTCCAGGGAAGATTGTAGTCTGTTTTCCCAATAACATCTTCTGGCATTCCTAGACCCCAAGTTTGCGTAAATTTATGATTACAGCCTAAATAAACACTATTGCAGTCTTTCCAGAAAACAGATTGTGGGATATTGTCAATAATTAACCGCAAAAATTGTTCCGTCTGTCCCAAGTTTTCTAGAGCATCTTGTGCTTGCTGATAAAGCCTAGCGTTTTCTAGGGAAATTGCAGCTTGAGTGCATAATAGATTAAGAATTTCGACGCGATCGCTACTAAACGCCCCAGTCATCAGATTGTTTTCTAAATATAAAATCCCTAACAATTTTCCTTGATAGAGAATCGGCGTACACAGCAAGCTTTTGGGTTGCTGACGAATAATATAGGGATCGGTTATTAGCGCCGGATGCAATGTTGTATCAAAGATAACGGTAGATTGCAAGTTACGTTTAACGGCGTAAATTAGACTATGAGGAACGTCTGCACTATCTTCCACAAAAATGGACTGTAACACTGTTGATTGTTGCCCAACTTGAGCCATCGCCTCAACTAGCAATCTATCTTCTTTAAGCAGTAGTAACGCACACTTATCTGCACCAGCATTTTCAATCACTACTTGTAGCAGCTTCGTAAGTAATTTATCTAATTCAATTTCGCTGGAGAGAGTCTGAGAGGCTTTTAAAACTGTTGCCAAATCTAGCATTACTGATGTATTGCTGCTAGATGTTACTGATTTATGAATGCTTGGGTGGAAGGTAGTAATGCTGTCAATATTTGCGATTGTGTCATTGGGTGTGAGTGGCGATCGCCTCTGTTGTAAAATTGGGGCTAACAGTTGTGGATAACGCTGTTCTAGGTCATCGACTTTAGCTTTAGCATCCCAACGGGTGTAGCAATAGTAAGCATTAATTAAATACTCTTGAGCAATGCGTTCTTTGCCCCATTCTAAATAAAACTTGGCTGCAAGCTCGTTGGCGAGAGCTTCTTCGTTGACATATTCGTTTTCTTTGGCTTTAGCAATGGCGCGATCGTATGACTCGATTGCATCCATATATTTACCAGAAATTCTTGCTATTTCCGCAGATAACAAGAGATATCGATGTAGAAAGTTGTCTGGGCAACTATTCGCCCAATTTTTCTGAATCTGTTGATGCTCGCGAATAATGTCCCAATACTGCTTTTTCTTCTCTAATGTCACATTGGGATAGAGAGCTATCAAGCTGAGTGGATAATAGAAATGATACTGAATAATTGGGAAAAAACCAGAGTTACAACCAAGCGTTTTCTCAGCTTCTTCTGCTGCTTCCACAGCATCGGCGTAACGACCATAAAGGTACGACAATTGGATTTTAAGAAAGCAGTACCAATTAATTCCATGATCGAAGTTATTTTTCTGTCTCCATACTTCTATATAGGGAATATCTTCGTCGTTGCGATCGCCTAATAAATCGGTATTTTTAGATATATCTTGCAGATTTAATAAAAACTGCTGCTGTAAAGTAAATGCATACAGCATATTGGCATCATTAACCTGTTGGACATAACTCAGATATTTTTCAGTTTCCGCGTAAACATCTGAGAGGCGATCGCCTTTAATTAACATTGCCCAAATCAAAAACGAAACCGCCCAAACACCAAACACAAAATTTCCAGTTTCTTGACAGACTTGGAATGATTCCTGAGAAAGTGGCAAATTCGTTTTCAAATGCTGATTATAGGGATTAATCGTGTGTGCAAAGATATTATTGGTCTTAAAAATAAATTGAGTACTATTAAAGTGACGATCGAGTTTTAGTGCTAATGTACCGAACTCATAAGCAGTTTGATAATTTCCTTGATTTGCCAGACTCATCCCATATATACAGTAAGCAAAACCAGAACTTTCTGCATTGCCATATTTAAACGATAAATTGATCGCTAATAGAGGAACCAAGCAAGTAAAATATTGATCTCCTCCCATATAAGCTGCTGCCCAAAGGTCAGCTAAAATACCCATACAAACCTTCTTTTCTGGATCTGTCATCTCAGGCAGATCGAATAAATCTGATATATGAACCGTTTGCAGTTTAGCTTTTAATTCTTGAAGTTCAGTTTCGATAACAGCTTGCTGTTCTTCAGGAGTGACTAGCAGATGCATCCCCATAATGCTCAAACCTTTTACTCCAGCTTCAATACTAGCTGCTATATTTTCACCTTGAGTCATTCTCAGATACATCTGAATCCTATAAATCTCTACTTGCTCAAACCTATCTTGGCTTTGAGCTAACGCTATCTGAAATAATGTTTCGGCCTGGTTAAAATTACCATTTAAATATTCACATTCTGCGGATTCTCGATATAATTCAAATGTAATTTTATAATTAAATAACCAACTTTCTGCTATCAGCAAGCTTCTACCCAATGTAAAATATTTCAGGGCTGCTTTATAAGCAGTAGAAGCTTTTGCTTTCTTACCAGCGATTAGATTCAGTTGAGCTAGTTCATATCTTTGAGATTGTCCATCAATTATGTCAATTCCCTCATTTAGCTGATTAACAATGTCAAAAATGCTAGCTTCAAGCGCTTCAGGGGATGTATTGTTTAACAGTAATTGCCCAATCTTGAAATGAGTAGCTTTTCGTTGAGATTCAGGGATAAGAGAATAGGCTGCTTGCTGAACGCGGTCATGAAGAAATCTGTAAGAGCAAGAATCAGGAAAATTGTGTTGCTGAAATTCGGAGTTTTGAATTCTCAATTCAGACTCGTCATGATAGAACTTGTAAACTTCATTCGTAGGAATAATCAACCCATCTTGCAAAGCTTTCCAAAAGTCTGCGGCTGTTTCGACTTGGGATTTTTCATGGACGATCGCTAACGTCGCTAAATCAAATTGATTTCCTACACAAGCCGCTAACTTCAAAACTTCTTGAGTTTTTGCTGACAATTTCTGAAGCTGAATTGCCATAAACTCTACTACATCATCAGTAAGAGCGAGCGATCGCACCTGAGCAATATCACATTCCCAATAACCACCATTAAAATTAAATGTAATTAGTTTATCTTGATGTAGCGCTTTGAGAAACTGGGTGCTGAAGAAAGAATTTCCTTTAGTTTTGCTCAATACTAATTCTGTTAGAGGTGTGGCTAAAGCTAAAGAGCAACTCAATGTATCTGCAACCAAATGATTGATAGAAACTCGATCGAGAGGTAATAAAGTAATCGTATTGACTGTAGCATCTAACTTTTGAATCTCTTCTAAAGTCAGCATCAGGGGATGTACTGGGTTGACTTCGTTATCTCGATAAGCACCAATTAACAATAAATAGCCAATGTCAGCTTCGCTCATTAACAAGTGCATTAAGTTTAAAGAAGCAGCATCTGCCCATTGCAGATCGTCAATAAAGATTGCCAATGGATGCTCTGATGCAGTGAAGACTTGAGTGAATTTCAAAAACAGCGAATTGAAGCGATTTTGGGCTGCACCACCAGAGAGTTCTGGCGCAGGAGGCTGTTTACCAATCATACTTTCCAGTTCTGGAATCACCTCAATCATCACTTGTCCGTGTTCACCCAAAGCAGAAAGAATTTTGCGCTTCCATTGCTGGAATTGGGCGTCAGTTTCACTTAGCAGTTGCCCGATTAAGTCTCGAAAGGCTTGCACAAAGGCAGAGAAAGGGATGTTGCGCTGGAACTGGTCAAATTTACCTTTAATGAAATAACCCCGTTGTCGCACAATTGGCTTGTGGACTTCGTTCACCACAGCAGTTTTGCCAATGCCAGAAAAGCCCGCTACCAACATAATTTCAGTGCTTCCCTGGCTGACTCTCTCAAAGGCATCCAGTAAATTTTGAACTTCGGATTGGCGACCGTAAAGCTTTTCTGGGATGATAAAGCGATCGCAAATATCCCGCTCACCCAATTGAAAGGATTTAACCCTGCCAATTTCTTGCAATTGAGACAAACATTTTTCTAAATCAAATTTCAGCCCTAATGCACTCTGATAGCGGTCTTCAGCATTTTTCGCCATCAATTTCATCACAATCCCACAAAGAACTTCGGGAATTTCTTCTTCCCCCCTGCTCCCTGCCCCCTGCCCCCTGCCCCCTGCCCCCTGCCCTCTGCACCCTAATTGCTCTGGAAGCTTTGCAATATGACAGTGAACCAACTCCATCGGATCGTTAGACTGAAAGGGTAAATGTCCAGCCAGCAATTCATAGAAGGTAACGCCGAGGGAATAGTAATCACTGCGATAGTCAATTCCACGATTCATCCGCCCGGTTTGTTCTGGGGAAAGGTAAGCGAGAGTACCTTCTAAGACATTGGGACTGTGAATTTCGCGGGTTTCTCTAGGTAAAAGAGAGGCAATACTAAAGTCAATTAACTTGACTTGCTTAGTTTCCGGGTTGATGAGGATGTTGGCAGGCTTAATATCTTTGTGGATAACCTGATGGCGGTATAGTCCGTCAAGAATATTACTTAGAGCGATCGCAATATCCAAGAAATCGGTCAAAGTATATTGGTTGCTTCCTATTTTTTGGTTGAGCCAATCTTTGAGGGAAATGCCGCCAAAATCCTCCATCACCAAAGCATAGCTGTTGCGGTAAGGTTCCAGACTGTAGGGACGAACAATACCGGATAGGTCAAGATTTTTAGCAATAGTGTACTGATTACGGAACAGCAGTAGTTCATTGAAAGTAGGATACTCTTGCTGGAGCAGTTTGATCGCAACCGGAAGTCGATCCGCCTCTCGAATAGCACGGTAAACTACGGTTCTAGAGCCTGCATAAAGTTGTTCGCTAATTTGATAGTTCAAAAGCTTGTCCATCGGCTCAACTGCTGTATTCATACTTCATCAACTCTTGTGAAATCAGCTACTTATTTAAAGTAGTTTGCCCAAGAATAAGCTTTTGCTAACTCAGTTTTCTTTTAAACAATCGCATTGTACGCGTGTAATCTATCTGTAGCTCCTTCAGCAAAACTACCGCTATTTCCAGTAAAATCAAGTTCTAAGGACTGTGGATTTGGGAGAAACTTGGGGTGCCTACACTTGGCGTTAACATTGACCACATCGCCACTATCCGGCAAGCGCGGCGGACGGTGGAACCAGACCCGGTAGCGGCGGCGGTACTGGCAGAATTAGCGGGTGCAGATGGAATTACGGTGCATCTGCGTGAAGATCGGCGACATATCCAAGATCGGGATGTGCGGATATTGCGGCAAACAGTGCGATCGCATCTTAATTTAGAAATGGCCGCTACAGATGAAATGCTGGCGATCGCTCTTGATATCAAACCAGATTACGTGACTTTAGTCCCCGAAAAGCGCGAAGAAGTCACAACAGAAGGCGGACTAGATATTATTGGGCAAATTGCTAGAATAGGTGAGATAGTCGATAAATTGCAAAGCGCTAGCATTCCAGTTAGTTTATTTATCGATGCCGAACCAGCACAAATTGAAGCATCTGTCAAGACACAGGCGCAGTTTATTGAATTGCACACCGGACAATATGCTGAGGCTAAAGATGAAACAAATCGCCAGCGAGAATTAGCCATATTAGCAAAAGGGTGTGAACAAGCGATTCGAGCCGGATTGCGAGTTAACGCTGGTCACGGACTCACCTACTGGAACGTCTATCCGGTGGCTGCGCTTCCAGGCATGGAAGAACTGAACATTGGTCATACCATCATCAGTCGGGCAGCATTAGTAGGTATAGAAAGGGCAGTCCGCGAGATGAAGCAAGCTATAAGAGGGAATGGGGAATAGGGCATGGGGCATTGGGCATTGGGCATTGGGCTTTAGGAGTGCTGAGTGCTGAGTTAGGAGTTAGGAGTTTTGTTTATCTCCTTGTCCCCTAACTCCCTCACTCCCTCATCTCCCTGCTCCCCTGCTCCCCTGCCCCCTGCCCCCTGCTCCCTGCTCCCTATATAAAAAGAGGGGTTGTCACTGCGAAATCTAGAAATTGGGATCAAATCTTCAGCAAAAACTTCTATGAGCGCAACACAATCTAACAACCTGCCACTTTGGGTACAGGATCGGGATAGGGTGATAGCAGAAAGTACTGATGTCGAGTGGCGCTATCAGACACCGCCTGATTATTCCCGTTCAAAAGAGAATCTTGCTAAAGAAAGTATCTATAATCATCTTGAAGGAACACTGGAAGCGATCGTGCAAAACTTGGTGAGAACCTTCGAGATGGAGGTATCCTTCAAAGCTAACCCGCAAGAGTGGTTATCTATTGTGAATGACAACTTTCGCGTCAGTACCAATGGCGGAGTAGAGTATACCGCAGCAGATTTATCAGCCCAAGGTACTTACAATCTATTTATGCCTGATTCAGAGCATTACAAAGCTTCAGAAGAAAGCTTTGAATCATCCGCAAAAGTCTTCCACACAACATTTCCTCAAGGATTTCCTTGGGAAGTGCTGGAAGTTTTCTCAGGGCCACCGAATGTAACATTTAAATGGCGGCATTGGGGACATTTTAACGGAGAATATAAAGACCATGCACCTACTGGAGAAACAATAGAAATTATCGGTATGAGCATTGCAAAAGTTACCGATGACTTGAAGGTTATTTCCTTAGAACATTACTTCGACAATAATCTGTTCTTGGAAAAGCTAACATCTGGTGGCAAACAGACAAAATCTGAAAACCAGAAAAGTGCTTGTCCGTTCAGTTCTTGGTTCAAGAAATCCCAGAAAAGTTAGTTAGTTTTGTCAGGGTACAGAGTCACTGTGCCCTGAAATTATTCACATAGCAAGCAAAGGATGAAAATGCAAACATACCATTACGTTTTGGCAAGTCACCGCTTTCTTCTCGAAGAAGAACCGATACACGAAGTTCTCAAAGAACGCACCCGTAACTACCACGAACAAGAAAAAGAAATAGATTTTTGGTTAGTTGAGCAACCAGCTTTCTTGGAAACACCGCAGTTTAAAGAGCTAAAAGCAAAATGTCCCCAACCAGCAGTAGCAATTATTTCTACAAATCCTCAATTTATTACTTGGTTAAAACTGCGTTTAGAGTACGTTATTACTGGCGAATTCCAGGCTCCTTCTGAGGCAATACCAGATGCTTTGGCATCGCTTACTACCGTATCTTAGGCATAGCGCATTGGACATTGGGCATGGAGAAAAGATAAGGAAGATGGGGAAACAAGGGAGATTGTTCAATAATTCTCCCTTGTCCCCTTGTCTGCTCTGCTCCCCTGCCCCTCTGCCCCTCTGCCCCTCTGCCTCTTCCCCCACTCCCTGATTTTATTTTTGAGTAACAAAATATATTTTTTGACACATATTTCATCACCATACTGAAGTAGCTAGGTTTTCAGCTTTTTTCTTATAAAATCTTCTAGGACACCTTAATTTACATAATCTAACTTTTGTGCATAGATTTCAGAATTTCCCAAGTGTTTTAGGATTAGCGATTGTAGGGTTGATTGGTGGCATGAGTTCTGTACTTGCTCAAAAAACCATTCCCTCTTGTCAACCACCAAATGCGGGTGAGTATCTTTTATTAGTAGTCAGTCCCACAGCAAATAATCAAAAGCAGTTACGTAGCGCTTTACCACCTGAACTTAAAACTATCACCTGCAAATATCTCAACGAAACCGTGACGCGAGTCGGAGGCTTTAACAAAATTGATGATGCCAATCGTTGGGCAAGATATGTCAGCAATATTGTTGGCTTATCTGCCATAATTACCACTCGACCAACGACAACGGCAGATGTGCAGCCACAGTCACAGCCACAGTCACAGCCCAAACCACCTCAGCAGACAGTCAGCTATAATCCTCAAGCATTAGGAGAAGGTTATGCAGTACTGGTAGATTATTACAACCGTCCAGAATTAGTAAATAGTGTGCAGCAAGTGGTCGGAGGTAACGTCGGTTTTGTTTCTTATGGACAACGCCCTTACTTGCTAGCAGTTTATACCACTAACCAAACTGAAGCGTATAATACATTGCAAAAGCTAAACAATGGCGGTTTCGTTGCCAGCCTAGTAGATAGTCGTAAAGTGATTCTGCTGCGCTCGACTGTGCGGTTTTAGCGATCTTAAGTTCAGTGGTATCTTGATGCGGTCTACCAGAGTGGTAATTTGTCAATTGAATTAATTTGTGATTTTAAATTCCAAATTTCAAAGGGTTTTCAGCGAATATATTTATACTCGCTTTGCGTGAAATAAGTTCTTTGGAACAAATCCTTTCATTCTTAATTCCCTAAATTTATTCACGGGGTAAATTTAAAATCCAAAATCCAAAATTGATTGACAAATTACCAGTTATTAATTATCAATAGCCCCTCAAACAAAGATTTATTACTCTAGTTTAATAAGCAGACCTAGCTAACCAATAGATGGTTATACCCAAAGCCGATCCGGCGATTACCTGAACTGGTGTATGTCCGAGTAATTCTTTCAGACGGTCTTGGCTAAAGTCTGGTTTTTCATGGAATAATTCATCAATCATTTGATTGAGAATACGAGCTTGCTTGCCAGCTGCTTGGCGAACTCCGGCTGCATCATACATGACAATGATGGCAAAAACGATCGCAACGGCAAAATCAGGAGATGCCCAACCCAGTGTTTGCCCTACACCAGCGGCTAAAGCCGTAACCAGAGCCGAATGGGCACTGGGCATACCTCCGGTTGTCACCAAAACACGCACATTCAGTTTGCGATGTTTGACGATCTCAACTACGAGCTTTAATGCTTGAGCAATTAAACAAGCTACCAGAGCAACCAGCAGTACCCGGTTGTCTAAAATGTTGCCTATGTCCTGCATGTTATTTTGGTTAGGTTAGTAAATATTAGCAGCAGTTGTTGGTTGAGGAAACATTTAGATTCAACCCAAAATTCCTAAATTAATCTATCACGTTAGAAAAAGACCAGCGATTCAAAATAACCTAAAAGCTTATCAAGTAAGCTTTTGTAATTTTGAATCAGTGAATTTTTAATTTCGTTGGGCAGTAGTAGTACAGTATGGTGTAAATAAATCACCCATTCCCAATCAATGAAACGCTTGCGGTATAGGAATTACGAATTACGAATTACGAATTACGAATTACGAATTACCTAAAGCGTTACTAGTTATTACGGCTGATAATAAAATGAGCGATCGCTTGGAGTGGTTTAGCTCTGTCTCCAAATGGTTCTAATTCCACACAAGCTTCTTTAACTAGCTCTTGGGCAATTGATCGCGATTCCTCAAGTCCCCACAGGCTGGGATAGGTAACTTTCTGAGCTTTTTGGTCTTTGCCAGCTGTTTTACCTAATTGTTCTTGGGTAGAAGTGATATCCAAAATATCATCGATGATTTGGAATGCTAGCCCAATATTTTGAGCATAACGGGTGAGCCGCTGCACATCTTCAGGTGATGCATTAGCAATCAGCCCGCCACAAACTACGCAAGCTTCCAAAAGGGCGGCTGTTTTGTGTTTATGAATAAAATTTAGGGTTTCTAAGGAAATATCAGATTTACCTTCCGACTCTAAATCGACAACTTGACCGCCGACCAAACCACTTGCCCCCAAGGCTCGGCCAAGACGGGCAATAACCTGTAAGACCACCTCTCTCTTAACACTTTGGGGGGTTTGAATGGCAACAGACTCAAAAGCAAGAGCCAACAAGCCATCCCCAGCCAAAATCGCTACATCTTCCCCATAGACTTTATGATTCGTCAGCTTTCCACGACGGTAATCGTCATTATCCATCGCTGGTAGGTCGTCATGTATCAACGACATTGTGTGGAGCATCTCCACAGCACAAGCTGTTGGCATGGCCATGTCAATGGTTCCACCCATCATTTCACAGGTGGCAAGACAAAGAATGGGACGTACACGCTTACCTCCAGCTAATAACGAGTAGCGCATCGCCTCATAAATCTTCTCTGGATAAATGACCGAGATAGACCGATCCAAAGCATTATCACAAAGCTTTTGTCGTTCTTTTAAATAAGCTGCTAAGTTAAATGTGGCTTCTTCTGGTGGTGTCTTTTGGACGTTATCAGTTGCTACCATTCTTTAATTCCTGACATTTTGCGATTTTTGCCTTATACGTCACAATTTTAAGGTGCAGGGGGACTGAAAAAAATGAAGAGTTAGGAGCAAAGACGCGATTAACCCTTGTCTGTGCGGGATTTAGAAGTTAAGAGTTATTAAGAATAACTTTTAACTCTTCACTACTCTTTCTTCTTTTGCCGCTCTAGAATAGCTAGCAAATGTATTTTCCAACAATATGGCAACAGTCATCGGGCCAACACCACCAGGAACTGGGGTGATAAATCCTGCGACATCAGCGGTGGATTCAAAATGGACATCGCCAATGAGACGACTTTTGCCATTAGCATCGGTGACGCGATTCATCCCCACATCTACCACAACAGCGCCCGGTTTCACCATATCAGCAGAGATCAATCCGGGACGACCTACTGCTGCAATTAGAATATCAGCATTTTGGGTGATGGTTTTGAGGTCATGCGATCGCGAGTGAGCGATCGTGACTGTGGCATCAGCTTCTAATAGCATCAGCGCCATCGGTTTACCCACCAAAATACTGCGCCCTACCACTACTGCCTGTTTTCCCTGCAAAGGAATCTCATATTCTTGTAAAAGCCGCATCACACCAGCCGGGGTGCAGCTACGTAACCCAGTTTCTCCCCGTACTAGTCGCCCCAAGTTAACTGGATGCAGTCCATCAGCATCTTTATCGGGATCGATTTGATGTAGCAGAGTTACAGCATCCAGGTGGTTAGGTAAGGGCAATTGCACAAGAATGCCATCCACTCTTTTATCGTGGTTGAGTGCAGCAATTACCTCTTCTAACTCTTGGAGAGTAGTTTCGGCAGGAAAATGCTTACCAAAAGAAGCGATCCCAACTTTAGCGCAGGCTTTTTCTTTATTGCGTACATAAGCGGCTGACGCTGGATTATCACCAACCATCAACACTGCTAAACCAGGTGGTCGTCCAATTTTTGGTTGTAATTGTGTAATGGCAACAGAAAGTTCTTGCTGAATTTTTGCAGCTAATGCTTTCCCATCAAGGATTTTGGCAGTTTTGGTTTCCATGAAAATTCCCAGCTATGTTCGCTTTTTGTCCAAAGTCCAAAATGAAAATATTGATTCTTAACTCTTGACTTTCGACTATTATTGTGTTGCTGTTTGATGTCGTAGCGTTTCTCTCACAGTAAATTCATAATGTTTATTTTCTCAGATCAACGGCATCATCTGAAGAATAAAGAATTAGGAAGTGGGGAAGAGCAGGAGAAGAATGCCCAATGCCCAATGCCCGATACCCAAAATAAATCGGTGGCTTTTATGCAAAAAATAAAAAATTTATCTCTTTCGTTCTTGTACGGGCACAGTATTGTTCCTTACCGTTTGGGGTTAACTTTTTTCCTGATAACAGGACTTTGTAGTTGTGGTAACTTGACATCGCCTGGTTTGCGTGGTGCTGGCTTAAAAATTGGTACAAATGTCACTCCAATTGGAGAGATTAAACCAAAACAAGACAATCAGGCTATAGTTTACATCCAAGGTCAGGTAGAAAAGCAAGCTCCCCTGATCGAACAGTGGGCTTATAAAATTAAGGACTCAACGGGCAAAATTTGGGTTGTCACCAATCAAAAAAATCTGGGTGAAGGTTCGGAAGTTGTAATTAAGGGTAAAGTTCGCTACCGAAGTATTCCCTTAGCTGGCAAAGAATTGGGGGAAGTTTATTTAGAAGAAGAATAATTAAAAATTAAAATATGAACAATCAACAGGTGCACGTAGCGATCGCAATTCTCTACCATAAAAACAAGTTTCTCATGCAGTTGCGTGACAACATCCCCGGTATTCTCTACCCTGGTTACTGGGCGCTGTTTGGCGGTCACATCGAACCTGGTGAAACGCCAGATGTAGCGGTAAAACGAGAAATTTTAGAAGAAATAGGCTATAATCTACCACCCTTTGTTGAATTTGGCTGTTATCCCAACGAAAGAGTTGTCCGTCATGTCTTTCATGCACCACTCTTGGTGGAATTAAATCAACTGGTTCTGAATGAGGGCTGGGATATGGCGTTATTTACGCCAGAAGATATTCGCCAAGGTAACTATTATTCACAAAATGCTGGCGAAGTGCGACCTTTAGGGGCAATGCATCAAAAAATTATGTTGGATTTTATTGAGAAAAATCCAACATAATTTGGGGATTAGTCATTTGTCATTTGTCATTGGACATTAAGTCAAGAGTTAGAAATTCTTCCTCTGCCCCCCTGCTCCCCTGCCCCCCTGCTCCCCTGCTCCTCATCTCCCCACATCCCTAGAAGCCAAAATAAAGTTAAAACTCTTATGAGGTGATCGCTAATGCAATCAGCAAACAAACTGCCGCGATGGTTAACTATAGGAATGGCATTTCCCATTGCCATTCTCAACGGCTGGCTATTGCTCCAACTTATACAGTATTTTCAACCCTTAGTTAGCATTATTGCCGCCGCCATCCTACTAGCTTTTGTCTTGAACTATCCAATCCAGTTTCTCCAGGAACAAGGAGTGAAACCCAACTTAGCGATCGGGGGAGTGTTACTTTTGACTCTGGTGGTTTTAGTAGCTTTAGGCATCACCTTAGTTCCCCTGATTATTCAACAGCTCGTTGAACTGGCTAATATTTTGCCCAGTTGGATTGATTCTGGTACTCAGCAGCTGCAAGCTTTTCAAGATTGGGCGTTAAGTCAACAGCAACTTCCGATTAATTTAAGTGGTTTATTCACCCAAGTTCTGGAACGATTATCTAACCAACTTCAGTCCTTCACTGGTAGAATTCTTGGTTTTGCTGTCGATACCATTGGTATTGTCCTCAATGTGCTGCTGGCGGTAGTGCTGACTATCTACCTAATATTGAATGGTGAACGTCTTTGGGACGGAATTTTTCAGTGGTTTCCCCCTAATATTGGGCCAAGAGTACGGGAATTACTGCGAGAGGATTTCCACAATTACTTCATCGGTCAAGCAACATTGGGAGCTGTGTTAGGGGTGACAATTACTCTAGTGTTTTTGGCGCTGCAAGTTCCCCTAGCTTTACTTTTTGGTATTGGTATTGGCTTATTTTCACTTTTCCCCTTTGGTACGGGGGTAGGTATCGCCATAGTAAGTTTGTTGGTAGCGCTGCAAAATTTTTGGTTAGGGGTGGAAGTCTTAGGTGTAGCTGTTGCGATCGATCAAATTAATTCTAATATTATTGCACCTCGAATTCTCAGCAATTTGACTGGCTTAAATCCTGTGTGGGTGGTGATTTCTTTATTGCTGGGCGCAAAGTTAGGAGGAGTACTGGGTTTGTTAATTGCGATCCCTATTGCCAGCTTTATCAAAGATACAACAGATAGCTGGCAAGCTGGAGAGTTTAATAAGATAGAGGATATAGAGTCAGAACCTGTGACGGTAAAAAGTGAGAGAGCAGGAACTTATACTTAAAACTCTTAACTAAAAAATTGATGATATTGTCCAGCAATCAACTGCAAAATCCTAATTTAGGATGCCAACATCATCGCCAGAAATTAACGTAATTTAAACGAATACAAAGCTAAAAAGTGTAAATTGAGAATTAGGTCAAGATAGCGGAAGAACTGTCAGGAATGAAAAAAGAGATAAAAAAGCTGAGTATTAACATTAGATATGCTTTATTAAAGGATTAAAAGCTGCTGTTGTTATTGCTAGAACTTCGCTTGGCACGTTTTTGCTGGTACATCAACTCATCTGCCTGGAATATGAGTTTTTCCAATGAAACATCTTCATTGATAACGCACTCTTGAACTCCAATACTCATTGATAGATGATAACTTCTACTTGAATTTTGATTAAATAAATCAATGTTAGTTTGTAGGCGAACACTAATTGCATTCGTACGATCTGAACATTTCGGAATGAATACAACAAACTCATCACCCCCCCATCGGGCAACGATATCAGAATCTCTATAGGTTTGACTTAGTAATTCTGCGGCGTCTACTATTACCCGATCTCCAACTTCATGTCCAAAGGTATCATTGATTTGCTTCAATCCATCTATATCTATAAATAAGAGACAACAGGGCTTTTGTAGCCGATGGGCTAGTTTTAATTGCTGATCTGCAAATAGAAAAAAGCCTCGTCGATTATACACTCCAGTTAATTCATCTGTTAGAGATAAGCGCCTAACTTCTGCCTCAATTTTTTGATGCCCCTCTATTTCTTTTTCTAATGCAGCAGTTCGATTGTGGACTCTTTGTTCTAATTCATTATAAATCTGCACGTTTTCCATTGCGACAGCTGTTGTGTCTGCCAATGCCTGTAATAGCTTTACTTTTTCTTCTGTTGGCTGATGTAACGTTGCCCAATATGTTCCAATTGCACCAATGGGGTTACACGTTCGGATCGGCACCATTGCCAAGCTTTTGACAAAAGTTGGTTGGTAAGCTGCAAATGGAATCCGTTCATCTCCATAAATATCGCTAATCACAACGGGCTGACAGTTTCGCATTGTATGCCCACCAATGCAAATACTCATCGGGAAACGTTGTCCTTTCCATAAAGGAGCGATCGCATCTTCATCTGCGTAATAACATTGATCTCCATCTCGTAGTACAAAACTAGCCCCATCTGCCCCAGTCAACTCACGCGCAGACTTTCGTACAATCTCCATGATTTGTTCTAGCGTCCGTGCTAGTGACAATGCTTGAACAACCTCAATTAAATGCTCTATCCCCTGAACATAAGACATTTCAGCTTTGACATCATTAGAATCAGAAATGATGACCGGTGAAGCAGAGCTTTGAAAATTCATGCGCTTCCACCAATAAAAAACGATCGAAAATTAGTTGAGACTGCGATCGAAATTGCAATGTCCTTATTCTCAAAAACAGGACAAACGCATCTTATTTGTATAATGCCTTACTCAGCCAAGGTTTAAAACATTATTTTTGGAAATAAAATTTGAAATCCTTGTTGGCTATGGATTACAGAATTTAAATGCGTTTACCCTGATTTTAAAAAATTTATTATTTTATTCTATGAGAGATATTACGGATCTCTTTAACTATCTATCTAAAGAAAGATTGCAAAATTATATTGATATGTTATTTTGAGATGATTTTTGCGAATAAAATAGAAAGCTTCTCAGGTACAGACAGACACTACGGTATATTGACTTGACTTGACACAGATATTCTGTGACATAGATGATTTCTGTGTTATCTGAAAACTAATGTGTCAGAAAACGCCCCAAATGCCGTTTTTGAGTTCATCGAACTCGCATTAAATTAATCCTCTAAAATCTTGATTTCATCAAGTTGATTAATCACCACATCTGCACCTCGGACATTATCTGACTTACCTATCCAAGTGATACCAATACAACCTGCGGCTTTAGCATTACGCGCCATTTGCATATCACCAACTGCATCACCCACCATCAAGGTAGCATTCGGTTCAACTCCCAAAGCTTGGCAAGCTTGCAAAAATAGCACTGGATCTGGTTTACTAGGCCCTTCATCTACGCCCATTTGCAACTGGATATAATTACTTAATTGGTGATTGGCTACAAAATTGCGTACTTCTTCAGTTGTCGCAGCCGAGAGAATGCCAAGTTTTAGACCACCCTCCCGCAGGTATTTCAAAATTTCTAGGCTACCTACAAACAGTGGTGAAGGAGTTTCTCCAATGTATTTTTCCGCTTCATCCAAAGCTTGACGGGCTATTTTTAAGCACTCAAACCATCCTCTTCCTGTTTCGGCAATATATGCCGCAGCCGCAACTTCTGTTTCACGGCGGCTTGCTACTGATATTAAACCTGCGGGATCTAGAAAATTGCCATTGATGCCAAATGCCATTAATAGGGGTTCCCCAGTTCCAGGAATTTGAGCATCTATTAATCTTGCTGCCTTTTGTGCTAGCGATCGCAAATACGTTTCTGAATCTTCTAGAGTACCGTTTTTATCAAACAAAATTGCCTGGATATTACTAAAAGTGATATTTTTACATTTAATGGTTGCCATAATATTTAACTTCTACTACTTCCAATTCTTAACTTTCACCGATTCTCCACATAAAAAAAGAGGGTTTTTCCCTCTTTATAAAAATGATTTAATACTCTTACTTCAAAACAAGTAAAACTATAAAAAATCTATTACTCTTCAATAGCTGCTGGAATTTCCTCTTCAATTTCCGTTGCTGCTGGAATCTCTGTTTCAATTCCCGCAACGGCTGGAATATCTTCCTCAAGTTCTGTTGCTGGTGGAATATCTTCGTCAAGCTCTGTTGCTGGTGGAATATCTTCGTCTGCAAGAACTTCCGCAGGTGCAGCCGCAGCAGTAGCACCTTGCTGCTTGGCTAATAGCTGTTCGCGATACTTAGCAGCCATTTCTTCCGCCTTATCGTAGACCAAATCCCGGTTTTTAATCATGTCGCCGGGTTCTGGTTCTAGCTGCTTGGTAGATAGGGAAATGCGACCCCTTTCTGCATCCAAGTCAATGATCATAACTTTCACTTCATCATTGACATTGAACACGCTATGAGGTGTATCAATATGTTCGTGAGAAATCTCAGAAATATGCAGTAGACCACTGACGCCGCCAATGTCGATGAAAGCACCGTAGGGTTTGATACCACGAACAGTACCAATTACTACTTCGCCGACTTCTAGGCGGTTCATCTTGCGCTCAACCAGCGCCCGACGATGAGATAGAACAAGACGATTTCGTTCTTCGTCTACCTCTAGGAATTTCAATGGCAGATCCTCACCTACCAATTCTTCTTTAGGTTTGCGAGTACTAATGTGGGAACCTGGGATAAAGCCACGTAATCCCTCAATTCGTACCAATGCTCCACCGCGATTGGTTGCAAATACGCCAGAACGGACAGTAGCATCTTCTGCTTGCAACTGCCGCACGCGTTCCCAGGCCCGCATATATTCAATACGGCGAATGGAAAGGGTTAATTGACCATCTTCGTTTTCATCGGTAAGGATGAAAAATTCGCGCGTTTCGTTTGACTGTAATACTTCTTCCGGGCTATCCACCCGGTTAATAGACATTTCTTGTATAGGTATATATGCTGCGGTTTTAGCACCAATGTCAATCAGAGCGCCGCGCGGCTCTATACTGAAAACTGTTCCTGGCACAACATCGCCAGGGCTAAAATGATAATCGTATTTGTCAAGTAGAGCAGCGAAATCTTCGTGAGTGAATCCAATTTCTGTAGCGGTTAAATTCTGATTGACCATGCTGATTTGTTCCTGGTTCTAGTCTCCGTAAAGGTGGTGTGACAAGCGCGATGCTTTATGTAGGCAGTACTATGGCAGCTTACACAAAACATCCTTTTTTATCCTAGCGCACAAAAGCTAGCATTAACACATATCTACTCCCAAGATTGGAAATTATATCACAACATTTGGTCATTGGTCATTGGTCATTGGTCATTAGTCATTGGTCAATAGTGAGAAACAACATAAAGGACAAACACAATAATATCCGTTGCCACCATACTTAGTAGCAACGGATATTAAGATTAAATCCGCTTAAAAATCTGTGAATAGGATCTACTTATCTTTTGGTTTCTCAAAGCGAGGGGGTTCGCGAAATGCGATCGCAAAGAAGAGAGTACCTATACACAGAGTAAAAATCAAGATGTACGCAACGCTTTCCATATTACGATTTCCTCTTTATCCAGCCAGTAATTAAAGTTCTGAGTGCTGAGTGCTGTTAGCGGAAGCGGGGCGTTTAGCCCGTGCTGAGTCAGAGCCTTAACTCGGAACTCAGCACTTCTTTACTCAACACTGAAATTAAAGGGCTTCTTTCCGGCGGGTTGACTTATCGCCCACTTTCTGGAATAGACCCCACTCAACTTGCTCTTCAAGATCCGCGTCAACACCAGCAAATACGTCTCGGTAGATTGTCCGAGCGCCATGCCAGAGATGACCAAAGAAGAACAAGAGAGCAAATACGGCGTGTCCAAAGGTAAACCAACCTCTAGGACTGGTGCGGAATACACCATCAGAGTTCAAGGTTTCCCGGTCAAATTCAAAGATTTCACCGCCTTGAGCCTTACGGGCGTACTTCTTCACATCAGCTGGCTCTGTAAAGGTCTGACCATTCAGATCGCCACCGTAGAAACTAACGGTAACACCAGATTGCTCGAAGCTATACTTAGATTCTGCCCGACGGAAGGGAATGTCAGCGCGGACAATTCCATCTGCATCAGTCAAAATCACTGGGAAGGTTTCAAAGAAGTTGGGGAGACGACGCACGGTCAATTCCCGTCCTTCAGAATCTTTGAATACGGCATGACCTTGCCAAGACTGAGCAATGCCATCACCCTTCACCATTGGCCCTGTACGGAATAAACCGCCTTTAGCGGGGCTATTACCGACGTAATCGTAGAAAGCCAATTTTTCAGGAATCTGCGACCAAGCTTGATCGAGGGTTGCACCTTCACCAACGCTAGTTTGGACGCGGCGCTGAATTTCTTGACGGAAGTAGCCTTGATCCCATTGATAGCGGGTGGGGCCAAACAATTCGATGGGAGTGGCGGCGTTACCGTACCACATAGTACCAGCAACAACGAAAGCAGCAAAGAAAACTGCTGCAATACTGCTAGAAAGTACTGTTTCGATGTTCCCCATCCGTAGGGCTTTGTAGAGCCGTTCGGGGGGTCTAACTGTCAGGTGGAATAAGCCTGCAATAATACCAACAACACCAGCAGCAATGTGGTGAGCCGCAATGCCACCAGGGTTATAGGGGTTAAAACCATCTGGCCCCCACTCTGGTGCTACTGCCTGGGCGGCGCCAGTTATACCATAAGCATCAGAAACCCATATCCCCGGCCCAAATAGTCCGGTGACGTGAAAAGCACCAAATCCAAAACAAAGTAGACCAGATAAGAACAGGTGAATGCCAAACATCTTTGGCAAGTCGAGAGCCGGTTCACCAGTGCGGGGATCTCTAAAAAGTTCCAAATCCCAGTAAACCCAG
This sequence comes from Nostoc sp. DedQUE04, assembly GCF_034530995.1. Lineage (NCBI taxonomy): Bacteria > Bacillati > Cyanobacteriota > Cyanophyceae > Nostocales > Nostocaceae > Nostoc > Nostoc sp. DedQUE04. The sequence continues at coordinate 159,554 of NZ_JAVRCA010000011.1, forward strand.
TGCCATACGGCAGCTAGGAACAGCAGACCGGAAAGAACAATGTGAGCGGCAGCAACGCCTTCAAATGACCAGAAGCCAGGATCGGTTGATGGTCCACCAGTAACGTTCCAACCACCCCAAGATTGAGTGACTCCCAAACGTGACATAAAGGGTAGGACGAACATCCCTTGACGCCACATTGGGTTGAGAACTGGATCGCTAGGATCAAAAACAGCTAGTTCGTAGAGTGCCATCGAACCAGCCCAGCCTGCTACTAAGGCTGTGTGCATTAGGTGTACAGAAATCAGTCGCCCTGGATCATTCAGAACGACTGTATGTACTCGGTACCAGGGTAGTCCCATCGACTACGCTCCTCCTCGATGAGTTAGTTTACAAAGCAATTTTCTTACTGAGGTTATGAGAGACGAAAATCGCCACTCATAAAACTCTCTCTTGTTTTTTGTTATTGCCAGAGCCAGAGTATCACCACAGCGTAGTCTTAAGAAGTCAGACAGCGTGGGTGCTTTGGCAATGCTTACTCGCTTCGGGAGGTTTACCTATGATAGGGTAGCCATCGCCAAGCAAAAATGAGAATGTTTTAAAAAGTGTAACTATTGATGGAATTGTTTGCAAGCGTGTAAATTGATGCGATCGCGTAGCATCTCTAAGTTTTTTCGCTACCAATACCCGTCTAGGATGAAATTTGCTTATCTTTTCTTTACGATGAGAGGGGCATTGGGCATTGGGCATTGGGCATTGGGCATTGGGAATTGGGAATTGGGCATTGGGCATTGACCAGAAAAAGCTTTAGCAAGAGCGAACAGGGAAAAAATTTCTCTTCCATGCCCCATGCCCCATGCCCCATATTTACTGAACCACCAAGTGGATATTTTGCAGTTGACACTTTGCCTCAGCTGTACCCAGGCGTTCGATTACCTGTTCGGCGCTCATCAGACGCTTGAGTACTACTTGGCCGATGGTCTGACTACCAATTACTGGTGTTGTTGGCTTCACTTCTACGGTTAAAACGGCTTCTTCAACTCGATAAAGCCAGAGCAATTCATTTTCTTCGACTAAACAAATATTCATTCGCTGAATATCTGGTTGGCGTCGCCATGCAGTTATTTGCCAGAGTCCATCAGATGCCCAAACTCTTGCAACTGCCCATCCCTCAGATAGAAAGAAATACTTCACGGTCTTAGTCTCACTATTAGACTTTCAATCTGCTGTTAACAATATCGCGATCGCTTTAGTCGCTGATGTTCAAACACACTTCTTTTTGAGAATACAGCCGATCTTGACGAGAAAACGCTTTGTCGGTGTCTGTTCCCAAGCAGCAACAGGTGAAATCTCAACTTACACTACTTGGGCTAAGTGTCAAAGCTTAACAAGACCTATTTTTCTAGTAACTATGAATTTACGACAAATTTAACCAATGTTAAAAATTTTAATTACATAAAAACTTTTCAATACTTAACAAATCTTAAATTTAAAATTATGTATTTCATCAATGATTTTTTGTAACCAAATAGTGCATAGGCGTAGCCTGTTGTAGGCATCACAGCAATAAACTTGATTATGAAGTTGAGTATCCGCCACAAATTTTTGATTTAGATAGCTCCGGAGCGTTCCATTGCAACAAGAACCACTATAAATTGTGAAGATTCAGCATAATAGTCACAAATGTAGTAAGATTGCTGACCGCTGATATCAAATATATTAACGCCATGACCTGGTTTTCCTTGTCCGTGAAACGGTGGGGTCGGATTACACAATTCCTATCTTTGTTCTGTCTATGTTTATTTTTAGTTGTTAGTTGCGCTCCTCGTCCGCAATCAACTACGCCGCCATCTGGTGCTGTAAATACCCCTACAGGTGATGGTCGTATTACTATCGGTACAACAGCCAAGCCAAGAACCCTCGATCCTGCTGATGCTTATGAGTTAGCAGCTTTAGGTTTGGTGTTTAATATGAGCGATCGTCTCTACACATACGAACCAGGAAGCATCGAAATTAAACCTCAACTAGCTACAGCATTACCCAAAGTCAGTCAAGACGGCTTAATTTATACCATCCCCTTACGTCAGGGAGTAGTTTTTCACGATGGGACTCCCTTCAACGCTCAAGCAATGGCCTTTACCATTCAGCGCTTTATTGAAAATAAAGGAAAACCCTCATTTTTACTAGCTGATATAGTAGATTCGGTAAAACCTACAAGCGAGTATGAGTTAACCATCAAGCTGAAAAAGCCCTTTGCAGCTTTTCCTTCACTGTTGGCGTTTCCTGGAGTTTGTGCAGTTTCGCCAAAAGCTTACGAAGTCGGCGCTGGTAAATTCAAGCCGAATATTTTTGTGGGAACTGGCCCTTACAAATTAGGACAGTATGGTACTGATTCCATCCGATTTGATGCGTTTGATAAATATTGGGGAGAAAAACCAGTTAACAAGGGTGTTAATCTCCAAATTCAAACTAGCCCGGTTAATTTGTTTAATGCTTTCCGTACAGGTGCAGTCGATGTAGCTTATCTGTCGCTGCAACCAGATCAAAATCGGAGCTTAGAAGAAGGTGGTAAAAAAGGGGATTGGCAAGCGATCGCAGCTGAAGGTAGTGTAGTAAGTTATCTGGTATTAAACCGGAATCAAAAGCCTTTAGATAAATTAGAGGTAAGACAAGCGATCGCATCCATAATTGACCGTCCACTTTTAAATGAACGAGTGTTACTTGGTCAAGCAGATCCGCTGTATAGCATGATTCCCACAACATTTAAAGATTCTGTGCCATTATTCAAAGATAAATATGGCGATGCTAACTTCGATCGAGCTAAAAAATTATTAACTACTGCTGGTTTCTCCAAAGAAAGTCCTGCAAAAGTCCAAGTTTGGTATCCTTCTAGTTCACCTACTCGGAGTTTGGCAGCACAGACACTCAAATCTCTTGTGGATGTCAAAATGGATGGAATACTGCAATTTGAAGTTACCCAAGCGGAAGGGCCTGCCTTTTTTAAAGATATTGCCAAGGGTTTGTATCCAGCAGCTTTACTTGATTGGTATCCAGACTTTTTAGATCCAGATAATTACGTCCAGCCATTTTTATCTTGTGACAAAGGTTCAACTGCTAAAGGATGCGAAGATGGAGGCAGTCAAACTCAGGGTTCGTTCTACTATAACGAAGCTATAAATAAACTGATTGATGGGCAACGCAAAGAACAAAACCCCGAAGCGCGTCAGAAAATTTTTAACGAAATTCAAACGCAAGTAACTACTGATGTACCTTACGTTCCCTTATGGCAAAACAAAGACTATGTATTTGCCCGAAATGGTGTTAATGGCGTAAAACTTAACCCTACCCAAATTTTGGTTTACCAGACACTTAAAAAATAATTCGTAGTTGATAATTCGTAATTCGTAATTTAATTTTTTGAGGTTTAAATTCCAACAGCTAAAAGCCACAGATTTGACAATTTAATGTGATGAAAAGCCAAAATGTTACGAATTACGAATCAAAAATTACGAATTACGAATTACGAATTACGAATTACGAATTACGAATTACGAATTAAAAATTACTTATGTCTCGTTCTAAAGCTTTACAATATTACATTGTTTCTCGGTTGCTTCTTGCGCCACTTCAGCTATTAACGATCATCACCATTGTATTTCTCTTATTAAGAGCAACACCAGGAGATCCAGCAGATGCAATTCTTGGTGGACGTGCGCCAGAAGCAGCTAAAGAAGAATTGCGAAAACAACTCGGTTTAAATCTTCCCCTATGGTTACAGTACCTCAATTATTTGGGAAATTTGTTGCGCTTTGATTTGGGAAGTTCTTTGTTGAGTCGGGGAGAGAATGTTTGGGACATTATTGGGCAATATTTCCCAGCGACGGTGGAGTTAGCAGTATGTAGTATGGCGGTTGCACTCATCGTCGGAATTGCGGTTGGGACTCTTTCGGCTTCTCGTCCTGGGACATATTTTGATGTCGGCGGGCGCTTATTTGGGATCATCACCTACGCACTCCCCATGTTTTGGGCGGGAATGCTTTTGCAGTTGATTTTCTCAGTCCAACTCGGTTGGTTTCCCAATTCAAACCGCTTTCCACCCAATCTTCCGGCTCCCACTACTGTGACTGGATTGTATACAATTGATAGCTTACTCGGTGGAAACTTTACCCAGTTTTTCGCATCTTTGCACCATCTGGCTCTACCAAGTCTCACTTTGGGAATTTTGCTTAGTGGAATTTTTGAGCGAATTGTGCGAGTGAATTTAAAGCAAACTTTGCAAGCCGATTATGTAGAAGCTGCTAGAGCCAGAGGTATTGGTGAAAATAAGATTTTAGCCTCCCACGCTTTAAAGAATGCCCTAATTCCAGTAATTACAGTCTTGGGATTAACTTTTGCATCTCTATTGGGTGGGGCGATTTTGACAGAGGTAACATTTTCTTGGCCTGGTTTGGCTAATCGACTGTATCAAGCGATCGCCGATCGCGATTATCCCACAGTCCAGGGAGTACTCGTGTTTTTTGGTGCGATCGTTGTTAGTGCCAGCATTTTAATTGATATTTTAAATGCTTATGTAGACCCGCGAATTCGATATTAGCAAAAGTTTATTAACTATTTGTAATCTTCGTGTGGGGTGGGCATCTTGCCCGCCTTTTTTAGTCAGTAATACCGCATAAGAGATGCAGTTTCACTATATTAGTTTTCTGCTACTTCCAGAAAATTTTGGCTTTCAAACAGGCAACTCAAATTACTGTCCAACATCCAAGATAAGGCTATTAAGCTGTTCCACATTTAACTTGCATATCTTGGGAGGGCGAGACGCCCACCCCACAAGAAATGTACAATTTCAGATTATGCAAACTAGATGTGGTTTAGCTTAACATTTATTCTCGATTAATGATTTTAAATCTAGGCAAAGTTTTGATAATTTTTTTAATAAGTTTAAAATAGAGCTATAGTAGTTATAAAAAATAAAAATGATTAAGATTTTATTCTTAACCATCGTCACTTAAGCAATCATTAGATGAGTTACAGCATTACAAATTAATTCTAAAACTTCGTATTATTAGCATAGATAAAATAATGGTCTGTCACTTTTACATCGGCTTTAAAACCAACTTGGATCAGATGCTTTTGCAATTCATCTTGCTGATAAAAAACTTTCACTATTTGAAATTCTTGCCCATTATTTAACTTCCGGCTTTTGTAGATACTGCCATCATCATTCAGAATATGCTTATTAGCTGTAGATGTCGGTTCAAAGCGCGAGTCAACAATAAATACTTGTCCACCGACACGCACAGATTTATAAACTTTTAGCAAAAACGATTTCAGCAATTCTGGCGGCACATGAGATAACCAGAAAGAGAAAAATACTAAATCATATTCAGCGTGTGGTTCCCAGGCAAATAAATCAATTTGGTGATATTCTACTTTTTGTGAATTTAACTTGCTGCGATTAATTTCAATTACTTCTTCGGAGGCATCAATTGCAGTAATTTTCTGTCCAATTTTTAAAAGCTCTTGTGTCCAAATTCCGGTTCCACAGGCTAATTCTAAGATTTCCTCAGCTTGGACAATTTGTTGTAAACCTTGTTTGACAATATCAACTTCTTTAAACCAACGCTGGTTTAGTTCCTCACCACGATCGTAACGACCAAGACGATAAAACCACTGATCGTATTCGTTGGCTCTAGCACGATAGTAGGCAATTTGTTGTTGCAGAATTTGATTGGTCATTGCCAGCTTATCATCTACTCTCATCAACTCTAGATAAATTTTACAGCTAAAAGTTCTGCTGGCTGGCTACGTCTACGCATTTACTATTATTGAAGTCTTATCTTCTTAAACTGCGCGGGTCGAGTGCATCTCTCAGCCCATCACCGAGTAAGTTGAATGCCAACACTGTGAGGATAATCAGCACAGCCGGCGGCCAAATTAACCAAGGTTGCAACACCAAAATTGAAGCATTGCTAGCTAGAGAAAGCATATTTCCCCAAGAAGGGTCTGGTTGTTGAATACCCAAGCCGATGAGACTCAATATCGCCTCTGAGCCAATAAAGCCGGGAATTGCAAGAGTTGCAGAGATAACTACATAACTAGCCGTTTGCGGTAAAACATGACGGATAATTATATAAATTGGGTTCCCGCCCATTGCACGCGAGGCTTGGACAAATTCTCGCTCTTTAATTGATAGTACCTGTCCCCGAATCACCCGTGCTAAACTAGCCCAGCTAATAACCGAAGTAATCACCACAATCAGCAAAAAGCGCTGGGTACTACTTAAACCAGCTGGTAAGACTGCGCCCAATGTCACCAAAAGATAAATACTAGGGAAAGTCATTAGCACTTCTGCCAAGCGCATAATGATGCTATCAGTCACACCGCCGAAATAGCCAGAAATTCCCCCGATGAGCAAACCAAGGGGATAGGTAATGATAATGCCAAAAATCCCAATAAACATGCTGATGCGACCGCCATGTAGCAAGCGACTAAATTGGTCGCGGCCTTGGTCATCAGTGCCGAAGATGTTTAACTTTGCGCCAGTTGTTGTGCCAAATAAATGCCAATTTAAGGGAATACCACCAAAGATTGTGACTTCATCCCACTTCGGCGGTAGTGGCAAACTCATCTGCAACAATCGGTATTCTGACCCGGAGACAAATAGACGCAATGGTGAAGGCTTTGTTGAGTCTACAATGAGTTGGCGATCGCCTGTATCTAAATTCGTATCTCCCTGAGTTGTCGGATAAACATAAGGCCAGGTAAACTGCCCTGACTGAGAAACCCAGTGTATCTTCGTTGGTGGCAGCAGTGAACCATTAGGCTGTGAAGCATAGGGGTCATAAGGAGCTACGAAATCAGCTGCAATTACTCCTATATAGAAAATTAACAGTAAAATTGCCCCAAATCGTGCTAAAGGATTTTTCTTAAGTCGTCGCCACCAATCCATAGTAGTTAGGAGTTATAAGTTAGGAGTTATGAGTTATTAAATTTTTATCTTAATTCATAACTCATGATTAATAATTTTCAACTCCCAACTTTTGTACAGACAAGGGTTAATCGCGTCTCTACTCCTAACTCCTAACTCTTAACTGCTAACTTCTCCAAATACCGCTGCTGTTCTTCTTGTTGTTTTTCATGTTCCACAACAAACACGTTTGAGTAAAGATTTGCAAGAATTTGTTTTCCCTGTTGTGTCAATGATAAATAATGCAGTCCTTCTTGAATATAGGGATATACGCCATTCCAGTAAAACTTAGCGTAGTTGTTACGCAAATCGGCAGGGGTTTTATAGCCCAAAACTTTATTTACACCAGTTTCTTCAAACTCGTAAAATAAAGAAGTAATTTTCTTCAGGTAACGCGGGTCACTTAGTTGACCAATTAAATCAGCAGCCCGGACTAATCCTGCAAAACACCTTGTATCTTGATGATCTTCTGCCGCAGGTACGGGAAATCGAGTCAATTCAATATTGCTCTTAATTGCCTCAGCATCGATTAATTTGTGACCTCCAAAACGCTCATCGATGAAAAGCTTGGCTCTATCAACATGATAAGGTGTCAGACTGGCATCAGAAGCACCAGCAGCTACAGAAATCATTCTGCCATTTTTACCTGTGGCATATAAGTTTGCTGTTTCTCGGTCTTGCCGACAAACCCCTTTAACGTAGCCAATATCGTGACACACTAAAGAAATAATACAATGCAACCAGTCTTCACTGGAAACACCGCCTTCCCTGATATGTTTGCCACGTAAAATTTCTTGCCCCACTAAGGCAACTAGGACTGTGTGTTCAACATTATGGTAAAGGGCATCGCTATTAGCAATGTTTTCCAAAGCCATGTTACCCGCCCAAGCGATAATATCCTGATAATCATTTTTAAAGCAGCCATAAGTGCGGCGATAGCCGTCTCGAATTTCATTTACAAAGGCATCAATTAAAATTTCAGTGGCATTGAACATATCTGCTTACTCTGGTAAATACCAATTTTTTATTGATTTGATTGATTTCAAAATTCCATAATCAAGGCCACCCTTGCTGGAATTTCAGGCAATGGAGTTTGTTCCTTTGTAACTCACGTGTAGCTGTAGACGCTAGCTTTATCTGTGCCTGAATACACGGCTTCCTGGCAACACAAAGGCTTTAGAGAAATAATTGATTACGTATAAAAAATAATTTCCTGGTCTACCAAGGTACATAAATACTTTCGACTCTAATTAGATAAATCTAGATCGGCTATATTAGTTTTTCATATTTAGGCATTGGTTGACAGTGATCTCAATACAGATGGTGTGTGACATAGAGTAGCTTTATGAGATGAGAGAATTTTTTGTATCATAATCTACATAAAATTTATTACCATGCCTTAATAGTAATTTTGCTTACTTAAAAAGTTATATTATATACTGTTGTAGATAAAAGACATTCACTATGAAATGCGTCATAGTTGATATCGAAGTAAATAAACTTCAAGTTTTCTTAAGAAAATACCAAGGTTTGGTATGTATAAACAGCAAGTAGAGGTGAAATGTGAGCGATGAAAGTCTTTCAGAAGTTGAGGTGGAAGAAGCTATAACCTCTGAAGATAGGAATTTTTTAAGCAAATCAGATCAAAAGCAGACCAGGGCATGGTTGAAGCCATTATTCTTGGGTACTGGTTTAGGAATTGCGATCGCCTTACTTGCAATGAGTGTATTAAATCGTTTTCCATCCCGTCAACAAAGCGCGGTAGCGGATAAAAAAGTTAACCCAGCGATGACAGTTACTATCGCCACAGTAGAAACCGCCCGTGTTGTCCGTACACTCAAAACTACTGGGACTGTAGCCGCGAGTGATTTAATTCCCGTACTACCGCAAACAAACGGTTTACAAATTAAAAGCATCCCCGCAAATGTCAAAGAAGGAGTTTTTGTCAAACAAGGTCAAGTGTTGGCAGTGTTAGATGGTTCCATACTGCAAAACCAAATTAGCCAAGCAAAAGCAGATGTGGAATCGAAACAAGCAGATGTAGCATCCAAACAAGCAGATGTAGCATCCAAGCAGGCAGATTTGCTATCAAATAAAGCAATAGTCCAGCAAAAACAAGCCGATTTAGCTCAAGCTAAGGCGAGGTTGGAGGAAGCAGCCAAAAATTATCAGCGCTATCAACAACTCGCTGACTCTGGGACGATTAGCAAACAAGAACTTGATACTCGTTCTTACGCTGTGAAAACTGCCATAGAAGTTGTGAACCTGTCCCAAGAAAATATACGTAGTGCCCAAGCTAATATCGGCAGTGCCCAAGCTAATATTAATAACGCCCAAGCGATCGTCAACAAAGCCAAAGCCGATGTCAAAAGCAGTGCTGCTAAAGTGCAACAACTGCAAACTCAATTGGGACAAACTGTAGTACGTGCGCCGGTTTCAGGAGTAATTGCCGAGAAACTAGCTAGAGTCGGTGATGTCACTGGCGTACCGCCGCAAACCCAGGTGGGGACGGTGATTGGTGGCACACAAAAGCTATTTTCGATTATCCGAGATGAAAAGTTAGAACTTCAGGCGAAGGTGCCCGAAACTCAACTAACTCAGGTGAAAATTGGCGCATCGGTGCAAATTACTTCTGATGTCGATCGCCGGGTGCGATCGCAAGGACGAGTCAGAGACATACAACCACAGCTGAACGATCAAAGACGGGAGGCGACAGTGAAAATTGACTTGCCGCCAACGACTTTACTCAAACCAGGAATGTTTGCTAGTGCTGCAATTACTACTGACTCAGGAATGAAAATGGTAGTGCCACAAAAAGCAGTGCAGTCCCAAGCTGACGCAAGTGTAATTGTATTCATCTTATCGAGTGAAAATACAGTCAGCAGCCAGAAAGTCGAATTAGGAGATCCTGGAAATAACGACACCGTAGAAATCAAGAGTGGGTTACAGTTAGGCGATCGCGTTGTCGTTGATGGTGCAGGCTATCTCAAAGATGGCGATCGGGTTCGAGTTGCAAATTGAAGAAAATAGGGAAAAATAACCAATGACTAATGACAAATGACCAATGACAAATCCCAAATCCCAAATCTAAAATTTTCCAATGTCTTTTAATATCTCAGCCTGGTCGATAAAAAAACCTGTTCCGACGATAGTTTTATTTTTAATTTTGACGGTTGTCGGTTGGTTCTCATTCATATCCTTGGGGATTGATACTAACCCAAATATTGATGTACCAACAGTTTCGATCAAAGTCACCCAACCAGGTGCAGGCCCAGCAGAACTAGAATCTCAAGTGACGAAAAAAATTGAAGATGCTGTGGCGGGGTTGGGCAATATCGATTACATGATTTCTACCGTTAGCAATGGGAATTCTCAGACGACAATCAATTTTGTTTTGGGTACAGATAGCGATCGCGCCACCAATGATGTTAGAAATGCGATCGCTCAAATTCGCCAAGATTTACCCCAAGACATTAACGATCCAATTGTGGAACGCTTAGAATTTTCCGGCGGCCCGGTGATTACCTACGCAGTTAAATCAGATCGGCGTTCTGTAGAAGAGTTAAGCAATCTCGTAGACCAAACTATTAGCCGTGCCTTATTGGGAGTTCGGGGTGTAGCACAAATTCAGCGTGTGGGTGGCGTTGACCGAGAAATTCGGATTAATCTTAATCCAGATCGCTTACAATCTCTAGCGATCACCGCCACTCAGGTAAACGATCAAATCCGCGCTTTGAATATTAACTTACCTGGCGGACGTGCTGAAGTTGGTGGTAGCGAACAAAGTATCCGTACTTTAGGAAGTGCCGTCAGTGTGGATATTTTGAAAACCTACGAAATCGTTTTACCACAAGGTGGTTCTGTACCTTTATCTAGCCTGGGAACTGTAGAAGATAAATTTGGTGATGTACGTCAAGCCGCCCGTTTGAATAATCAACCTGTGGTAGCTTTTCAAGTCTTGCGTAGTACTGGCAGCGTTCTGGTGACAGTAGAAGAAGGAGTGAAAGCAGCAGTCAAACAACTAGAAAAAACCCTTCCCCCAGATGTCAAACTGGATTTAATTTTTACTAGAGCCGATATTGTCCGTCAATCTTACCAAAGCACCATTGATGAATTGATACAAGCTTCGGTGCTGGCGGTCATCGTTATTTTAGTGTTTTTGCGGAACTGGCGAGCAACATTAATTACGGCTGTTGCCTTACCCTTGTCAATAATTCCCACCTTCGCAGTGCAGCAAGCCCTTGGTTACACCCTCAACAACATGACTTTGTTGGCATTAGCCCTGGCGGTGGGCAACTTGGTAGATGATGCCGTTGTGGAAATTGAAAACATGGAACGCCACATGGCTATGGGCAAGTCAGCTTGGGAAGCTGCTTTTGACTCTTCCGACGAAGTAGGATTAGCGGTAATCGCCAGTTCAGCCACGATTATTGCAGTGTTTCTGCCCGTTGCCTTTATGGGTGGGATTCCGGGGCAATTTTTTCAACCATTTGGCGTTACCGTTGCCGTTTCCACAATTTTCTCAACTCTTGTCGCGCGGATGGTTACGCCGATGATGGGGGCGTATCTTTTAAAGGAGGCAGAGGGGCAAGGGGGCAGGGGGGCAGAGGGGCAGGGGGGAATAATAAAAATTTTTAATTTTAAATTTACACTTCCAGGTGGTGGGAACGGAAGTAGAAAACTTGGAGATGAAAAGCGTCAAGGTTTTCAACCTTATAGATCGCTTTTACAGTGGGCGTTACGCCATAGATTGACAACAATAGCGATCGCTTTCGCTTTTTTTATTGCTAGTCTGATGCTGGTTCCCCTGATTCCCAAAGGTTTCGTTGATGATGGCGATTTCGGAATTTCTAATGTATCTATAGAACTTCCTCCTGGTTCCACATTAGAAGACGTTAACAAAGTAGTCACACAAGCGACTGATATTATCCGCCAAAACCCAGTAGTTGAACGCGTACTAGCAACAGAAGAGATCAATTCTGCTAGTCTTGCGATTAATCTTAAACCCAGAGAGAAACGAAATATTTCCCAAAAACAGTTTGAGGAACAAGTGCGTCCTAACTTTGAGCAAATACCAGGAGCTAGAATTAGTTTTCAAAGTCAGTCACCAGGTGACAGTCGCAAAGGTTTATCAATTGTCCTCAGAAGTGAAAATCCCAAAGCTTTGAATCAAGCTGCTGATGCCTTAGAAAAGCAGATGCGATCGCTAGCTGGATTGGTAGAAGTGGCTTCTACTGCCAGTTTAGTCAAACCAGAGATTTTGGTAATTCCCAACCCGCAACGGGCAGCAGATTTGGGGGTGACAGTGCAAGCGATCGCTCGGACTGCTTCCCTTGCCACCATCGGCGATAATGAGGCGAACTTGGCAAAATTTAATTTAAGCGATCGCCAAATCCCCATTCGCGTCCAAATCGATCCGCAAGCGCGGGTTGATATCAACACAATTACAAATCTGCAAGTCCCCAGTCAAAATGGTAGATTAGTTCCCCTGATAGCAGTGGCAGACATCCGCTTTGGTAGCGGCCCTGCTACCATCAACCGTTACGATCGCGCCCGTCAAGTAGCTGTAGAAGCGAATTTGCAAGGGCTTTCTTTAGGAGAGGCAGTCCAGACAATCAATAAACTACCTGCAATACAAAACTTACCACCAGGAGTAGTACAGCAACCATCAGGTAGTGCCAAAATTATGCAAGACATTTTTGGTCGCTTTGGCGGTGCATTGGGGCTGGCATTAATGTGTATCTATGCAATTCTGGTGCTGCTGTATAACAACTTTCTCCATCCATTATCGATTATGGCAGCCTTACCCTTTTGTTTAGGCGGGGCATTGGTAGCGTTGATGGTTGCTCAAAAACCCTTGGGAATATATGCTCTGATTGGTATCGTGTTGCTGTTGGGGATTGTCACTAAAAACTCGATTCTGTTAGTTGACTATACCATCATCAACATGCAAGAAGGCAAAACCCAACGTCAGGCGCTCGTTGAATCAGGCGTATCACGTCTGCGTCCAATTTTAATGACTTCTTTCGCAACGATCGCCGGAATTCTGCCCTTAGCATTGGGAATCGGCGTGGGTTCTGAAGTTCGCCAACCAATGGGAATTGCCATTATGGGAGGTTTTACAACTTCCACTCTATTGACACTGGTAGTAGTACCAGTGATATTTAGCTACATTGACAACTTCCAAACTCGGATTATGGATACAATGCGCTATGGCTTTGGTAAGAAACCATCGCGTCAATAATGCCCAATCAATTTTGGATTTGTAATTTTAGATTTTATAGTGTTTCTCGGCTGAGTCCAATACAGACCTAACAAGAACAGCCCCAACCCATTTAGGTTTAAGCGTAAGTTTTACCCCTGTCTAACCCTCCCCGTATGTATTGGGGAGGGAACTAAATTTCATGTTTCCCCCTTTTTAAGGCTACGGTGTATACACAAGTCTGAAATAGCTGAAAAACCCAAGGTTTTACCCCACCCTAACCCTCCCCTTTCTAAGGGGAGGGAACTAGATTTTCCAGTTTCCCCCCAATACATCGGGGGGATTAAGGGGGGTAATACGACTTGTGTGTACACCGTAGTTCCTTGCCAAGGGGAGGGGTTCTTGAGGTTTAATAAGTAACTAAGCGGACATGATATTACTCAATAAAAAGTCAATTTTCTTTGGCAAACTAATAGTAAAACACAATCCGGTTTAGGAGTAATATCTTTGATGAAAAATATCTTCATCTGTGCAGTTGTCATCTGCGCAACTTGTATTTACCCAATTCAGACATTAGCAGGAGAAAGACCTTCTGCGATTTTTCATGCATTTGACCAGCAGTATACTGATATTGAAAAGTTTGTCTGTGAAATAGGGAAGCAAGGATACTCTCACATTCAAATTTCTCCAGCCCAAAAATCTAATCCTGCTCCAGAATGGTGGGCCCGCTATCAACCTGTAGATTACAGCGCTATCGAAGGTAGAGGTTCACTCTTAAATTTAAAAAAGCTTATTAATCAAGCCCACAATTGTCAGGTCAAAGTGATTGCTGATGTTGTTTTCAATCACATGGCTAATTTAGATGGCAATGATGATTTTGAAGATTTAACTAAATTTTCAGGTCTTTCTATAAATGACTTTAATTGGGATTTAAATCGTCCAGGTAAAAAATCTTGTAGCATTAATTATAGTGATGGCAATAGAGATTCAGAAATTAATTGTTGGTTAGGTGGACTTCCTGAATTGAGATTTACCAATAATGTTAAAAAAATTCAAAAAGCTCATTTAAAAAAACTGCTAGATTTAGGAATTGATGGATTTCGGTTTGATGCTGCCAAGCATATGCCAGCAGATGTTCTTAAAGAGTACATCAGCTATGTGGATCGACAAAGTCAAGGCAAAGCATGGAATTATCTTGAGGTAATCACAGATAGCGACACCAGTGCAGAAAATTATAACTGGATTGCTGCTGTCACAGATTTTGTTCTCTACAATTCAATGAAAAATGCCTTCAGCTTTGGTGGAGATTTGCGTTCTCTGCGAGTTCCGACAGCCATAAACGATCCGCGTAGCGTCACTTTTGGCAGAAACCACGATACGATCCGCGATATTAATTCTAATGCCATTAACCCCTATAGCGATCCTTCTGATTCTTTCCTCGCAACAGCATATATCTTGGCGAGAGAAAGTGGCACTCCTTTAATACTCAACTGGGATAATAGAGATGCTGCTTTTATCAAACATGGTGTCAAATTCCGCCAAATTATGCATCAACGAGGAACTCAAGGAAAAAATACCAAAGAAAATGTTTTAGCAGCAATTGATAGTCCGACTGTATTACTAATGGAGCGGGGCAGTGAAGGATTTTTTGTTGTTAATAAAGGGGAGAATAAATTTAATATCTCAGCACTGGATTTGACCTTAACGAATTTAGATGGATGTTATCGGGAACTCCGTAATAATTTTACTGTTGCGATTGAACGTCGCGAAGATGGAAAAAAATTTATCACTCGTTGGGGAAGCTGGAATAGAGGCGGTATGGAAGTTCAAAAACGCGATGCACTCTATTTTATTCGAGAACCTTTTAATCAATGTCAAATGTAGATGCTCTCTCCTGCCTTCTGCCTCCTGCCTCCTGCCTCCTGCCTCCTGCCTACTTCAATGTAAGCGTACAGATACACTACCTGCATGGGCTGGCAAACCTTCTGCCTCTGCTAAGGTGACAGCTGCTTTCCCTATTGTCTGTAATGATTGTTTGTCACATTCTAAAAAAGTAATTCGTTTGAGAAAGTCGTAGACACTCAAACCAGAAGCAAAGCGGGCAGAACGGGCAGTTGGCAGTACATGGTTGGGGCCACCTAAATAATCGCCAATCGCTTCTGGAGTATAGCGTCCTAAAAACACGCTGCCGGCACACTTAATTTGATTGGCAAGGAGTTGCGGATTATCCACACACAATTCCACATGTTCTGGAGCTAGTTGATTGAGCAGTGGTATACTCTCGGCTAAATCGCTAACTAGAATCACGGCTGCATAATTTTGCCAACTTGCACTGGCAACTTCTCTGGTAGGTAAATCGGTGAGAACTTTCTCAACAGCCTTTATTACTTGTTGCGCGAAGATTTCGGAATCAGTAATTAAGATTGACTGGGCATTAGGATCGTGTTCTGCTTGCGATAGTAAATCCCAGGCAATCCAATCTGGGTTGTTCTGGTTGTCGGCTACCACTAAAATTTCTGAAGGGCCAGCGATGCTATCAATGCCAACAGTGCCAAAGACTTGACGCTTGGCTTCAGCAACATAAGCATTACCAGGGCCAACAATTTTATCTACTGGGGCAATGCTTTCTGTACCATAAGCTAATGCTGCGATCGCTTGCGCCCCACCAATGCCATATATTTCTGTAACACCAGCAACTTGAGCAGCAGCCAATACGACAGGATTAATCTCACCACCAGGCATCGGTACTGTCATGACAATTCTTTCAACACCAGCAATTTTGGCTGGTAAGGCATTCATCAACAAAGAACTTGGATAGCTAGCCCGTCCCCCTGGTACATAAATTCCCACTTGCGACAACGCTACCCAATTCAATCCCAGTTTTACCCCGACTGCATCGCTGTAGACAATATCTTGTGGTAATTGTTTTTCATGGAAAGCCACAATCCTTTTAGCAGCAAATTCCAGCGCTGCCAAGACATCAGCAGGACATTGTGCTGCGTGTTCGGCAATAAAAGTTTCGCTTAGATGCAAAGACTGGAGATGGTTGCGATCGAAGCGGCTAGTATAATCCTTAACTGCGGCATCACCACGCACTTTGACATCAGCTAGAATCTCGCGTACTGTCCCACTAACATCAACTGTAACTTCCCGGCGATCGCTTACAAGGGTATGGAATTTGACAGAAAAATCTTTGTCGGTAGTTTGAAGTAGCTGCATGGACAGTAGCTTAAAAGCAGTGAGGTCAATAATTAGTTTAACTCCTGATTAACTTGCTCGATATGGCTGTGGCTTATATGCATCACTCTTTTCAGATGTAAGCTGAAAGAAAGCCACAAAAGATTATGAGTTAACATCCTATGCAGCAGTCCACAAAAGGCAATTACCGGGATCTTTGGCGGCAGCTTGTTACTTTGGCTGCAATCTTTGGTGCTTTTGTTATCAACGTAGTATCGAACATTTTTCCGCTCAATGGACTTAACATCGGGGAAATTTCCAATACTTTGTTTAAAAATGTCTTGATTATCCCTGCTAATTACGCCTTTGCTATCTGGGGGCTGATTTACCTGGGGTTGTTTGCTTTTGGCGTATACCAAGCTCTACCTAATCAACGATATGAGTCTGATTTACGTAAGACAGGTTATCTGTTAGCGATCGCCTGTGTTGCTCAAAGTATTTGGGTATATCTGTTTTTGTCTCGGCTTTTTGCTTTTTCTGTAATTGCAATGCTCTTGATTCTGTTGCCCCTGATTGCTGTCTATGTGCAGTTAGAAATTGGCAAATCGCGTGTGCCTCGGCTGAAAAAATGGTGTATTCACTTTCCAATTAGCATTTATCTAGGTTGGATTAGCGTCGCGACTATTGTCAATGTAGCGTGTGCCTTGGATTTTCACGGGTGGAACGGTTGGGGGATTTCTCCTGTAATCTGGACTCTCATCATGGTATTGATAGCAACAGCAGTTGCAGCAGTTATGGTTATCCAGCGTCGAGACATCGCTTATGCAGGAGTAATAGTCTGGGCATTAGTGGCGATGGCTGCGCCAACGTCTGCGACGAACGCACTCAAGCATTTTGATAACTCAATGCTCAGAAATACCGTATTGGTTTTGGCCATTTTCCTAGTTTTAATCGCTACGATTAACAGCTTACGCACCCAACAAGAACATATTTAAGTGTAATAACATACCCGCCCAGCGTTTCTTAAGAGAGAACTTTTAGAAGCGTTCGTTAAGCACGCACAATAATGGTCGGTTGTTACACATACCAGTCTGATTGTCATTAGCCAAAATAGATAGTTAAAGCCGGAATCGTCTAAAAAATTCAAAATTTATAGAAATGAAAAATATTATCTCGATTGGTTGGAATAACTGGTTAAAACGGCATAAAGAATCTGTTTTACTATTTGACTCAATTACTGCCGCTAATGAGATTGCTCTAATGCTTAACGGTCAATGGGATGGCTGCAATGGTGTAATTATAACTTCTAATGATGAAATAGCTGTTAACACTGCTGCCAAACTATTACAAGCTACATGGTGTTATCAAGGCACATCAAAAGCCGTTTTGAACACAGTAACAACTGATGAAATTTTACGCCGTTATGCAATCGGAGAAAGAAATTTTATTAATGCTAATTTGAGGTGTGCTGTACTTGCGACCATGAAGCTAAGTGAAATTAACTTAAGTTATGCCTCATTGAGTTGGGCAAACTTAAGTCAAGCTAATCTCAGTAAAGCTGATTTAACAGCAGCAGACCTCAGTCAAGCGAATTTAAGTGGAGCCGATTTAAGTAAAGCATACCTGATGAGGGCTAACCTAAGCGAGGCAAACTTGCAAAAAGCTTCACTTCAGGGGGCTAACCTCAGTGGTGCTAACTTAAGTGAAGTCAACCTCAGTGGTGCAGATTTAACAGGAGCTAATCTGTCACTAGCAGACCTAAGAGGGGCAAATTTTCACTTGTGCAATTTGAGTGGGGCTAACCTAACAAATGCCAAGTTAATTGAAAGTGACTTGGCTTTTGCTCAACAATCATCGCCAAACTCCAGTATTACCTCTAGTCAGTTCCACCCCAAGTCCAGGTAGGATTGCCATTCTTGAAACTATTTTTTAGCACTACTAGGGGATAATCATTAGGATCGGAGCCACCAGCCAAATCCAAGATGAAATAAACTTTACCTTTAACAAAGTGCATCCGTAAATAATTAATCTTTCCAGAGTAGTCTTGCCCATCAACCTTAGTCATTCCAGCAGAAGCAATGCATCTAGCATATTTTGGTTTGAGTGTCCCAACCCATGTAACGCTAAAGTTATTACTGGCTTGAACAGAAATATTAGTAGCATAGGCACTCAGGTTAATAGAGCCATCTGTTGCAAAACTACCTTCTTGATAAGGACGGGGTTTTTCAGTGACAATCACTTTGCTTGGACAGCTTTGTTTTTGCTCGTTTTCACTATAAATTTTTAGCTCAATGTTTTGCGATTGATTTTGTGCTTGGACGCACCAGTTGGACAACAAAGGCAGTAAACCAATACTTGTGCCTATAATCAAAATCAATGGTCTAAATGAAATCATACTCATATCCAAACCAATACTAAATTGAATAAACTGATTGGCTAAGTAAAAAGCTGTTGATAGAACAATACGCTTGGGTTAGCGCCAAAAACCATATACTACGTAGGTTGGGTTGAGGAACGAAGCCCAACATTTTCATAGCTTTGTTAGGTTGCGCTTTGCTTCACCCAACCTACAATTCTTCTACAATGCACCAGGATAAAAACTGACTTCTACCTTGGACTGTACAGCACTAGGATAGACAGAATTAGGGTTAATTGACACCCGCATTATTAAGTATAAATTGATTTATTTATCACAAATATATTGAATGGCTTTATGTAAATTCTTGGAGGTTGCCCGAATTCAATTAACCACTGCCCAAATTCAATCAACCACTGCCCAAATTCAATTAACCACTGCCCGAATTCAATCAACCACTGCTCGAAAACAGCGCTAAATTCAAGATTGAGAACTGAAATTACTAAAAAAATGGAATCAGGTAGGTAAAAATTATGGCAAATATCATTGGAACCAGCGGCTACGACTTACTACAGGGTGGTACTGCGAATGATACTCTCATTGGTGGTGTGGGAGGTGATTTTCTCACAGGTGGCGGTGGCAACGATAAATTTGTTTACGACTTGGGCGACGGCACTGATACAATCACTGATTTTGGTAGCATCGGTAAAGGAACTAACCCGACAGCAGCAGTTATTGCTGAAGTGGACACGATCAAATTTCAGGGTGCAGGATTAACTGCTCAAAATTTACTGCTGCTTCAGAATGGCAACGATCTAGAAATCACTTTTGAGGGGAATACTGATACCGTAGTTATTCTACAAAATTTCAAACTAGAAAATTTAGAGAATCTGAAAGCTTCTGGAGGCAAACCAGCAATTGGTAATATCCTGTTTGACGGGCAAAATAGCATCACCGACAGCTTTAATGTCCTCGATTCCAACTCTACTGATACTAGCCTGGGCATCAAGAACACAGTAACTTTCCTCAATGACCTCAACAATAACATTACGGGGTTAGAGGACTCAAATGATGTCGTTAATGGTCAAGGCGGTAATGATAAAATCGATGGCTTGAGTGGAAACGATTTGCTCAGAGGTGGTGCGGGTGATGATACCCTCATTGGTGGTGTGGGAAATGATACCCTCATTGGTGGTACGGGGACTGACTCCCTTGTTGGCAATAATCTGCTTTCTGGGGGCTATGGCAATGATTATCTCTCCATTTCTGGCTACGAAAGCTTTAGCTACCCAGACTACGACTACAACTCTCGCTCGTCTGGTAAGAACACTCTCAACGGTGGCGTAGGTGACGATAACTTGAGTGCTAGCGGTTCAACAGGCAATAATTTGCTCTCTGGGGACGATGGCAATGATAATCTCTCCATCTCTGGCTACTACGACGGAGGTAACTACGCAGACTACGACTCTCGCTCGTCTGGTAAAAACACCCTCAACGGCGGTGCAGGTAAGGATACCTTGAGTGCTGGCGGTTCAACAGGCGATAATTTGCTCTCTGGGGGTGATGGCAATGATTCTCTCTCTATTTCTGGCAACTACAGCTATATTCCCAGCGACCCCTACTCACCCCGCGACGTCTCCATCACATACGACTCTCGCTCGTCTGGAAAAAACACTCTTAATGGTGGCACTGGGGACGACAACTTGAATGCTACTAATTCAAAGGGTGATAACTTACTTGATGGTGGCGCTGGCAATGATTATATCTCTGCCTCTAGCGCCTCTGGTAAAAACACAATCTATGGTGGTAGTGGGAATGATACCCTTATAGGTGGCTTTGGTAATGATACCCTCTATGGAGGAACTGGTACTGATACCTTTGTTTTCAATAATTACAATAAAGGTATTGACAGTATTTATGACTTAAACGCTACTAATGAACTGATTCAGGTATCGGCTGCTGGCTTTGGTGGCGGGTTATCACCAGGTTCACTTAAGACAAGTCAGTTTACCCTCGGAACATCTGCAACAACAAGCAATCAACGATTTATCTATAACAGTGCTACAGGTGGACTGTTTTTTGACCTTGATGGCAGTGCGTCTGGGTTTACTCAGGTAAAATTTGCACAATTATCTACTGGATTGTCACTCAGCGAAAACAATTTTGTGGTTGTTTAATCGAAATTAGGGACTTCCAAATAAAAAATATCCCAAAACTGACGCAAAGATTCTCTCTGTGTTCTCTGCGCCTGGAGTGGTAGTTTGTGGCCTACGTTCGCGCAGCGTGTCGCAGACAGACGCTTTGCGTAGCTTGCTTCCCCGTAGGGGTATGCGTCTACGTTTATTGGGATAATTTATTTCTTGGAAATCCTTTAGCACTCTTTAATTGCCAAGCGGTACGGTTTGGGAGATGCTATTTTTAGATGAAGATTTTTACGGGCTGTAGAAAATTGCTCCTGCTGTCATATTGCTTTACATCTAGATGGATAGACAGCTTGACCGAAAGGTTCTACAATTTGACTGATTGTGGTAAATTTACCTATTGCCCAATCCATATAAGCATAGTAAAGATTTTCTAGTGATTCCGTTTGATTGCGGAAGCACTAAATTAATATAGGAAAGTCTTTGAGTAAAGGGCAGCAGACAAATGGATGTAAAGCTGATTCTAGCTGGATTAACAGTTATATTTACACTTTCGTGCTTATTTTTCGGCACGAAAAATGGATTCTATGATTCAGATAATTATCATGGCAATGGCTCCGCACATTGAGATAAATCTGTAGACGCTCGCTCGACTTCCCGGAGGGTGAGTTGGCTAAGAGCGTTCAAAACTTGTAAAGGGAAAAGAAACCAGAGGCAAACTGCTGTAGCTCCTAGTTTGATAGCTTCTGGTTAGCCCACCTTTTTGAACCAGTGCGGGTTCGGTGCAGGCGTCCTCCCCAATCAAAAATCTGTATTCTCAGGGTGTAGGGGCGCATGATAAAACTTACCCCTAAGTCACAAAACCAAAATTTGTGTAACTTTTGGCTTTTGGGATATGTCCATGACGATGAGGTTTGAGGGGAGGAGAGCATGAGGGATAATCTATCGGCATCCTCTCGCGTAGATGCTGCGGAAACGGGTAGTGAATTAGAATGTTTGCCCTATAGCGTCCAGCATGACAATGAGGGCGTGTGTTTGTTGGTGAAAATGGGCCCGCACCGCATCCTATTAGACTGTGGTTTTGAGGATATTTCATCGTTGGTTAAGGGGCTTACTAAATCGGGACGTGGAACTAGTTCGCCCCTACCAGCAGATTTAGTTTTGATTAGTCACGCTCACCCAGATCACGCCAAAGGCTTACTGGCGCTGCATACAGCTTTTCCCAAGTTACCGATTTATGGTAGTGAAGTAACTAGCAAGTTACTACCGCTGAATTGGGTAGATGAAGACCCTGAGAAAATTTCCCAATTTTGTCATGCCTTGCCATTGCGATCGCCTGTGGAATTCCAAGATGGTTTGGTGGCAGAATTATTTCCCGCAGGACATTTACCAGGAGCAGTAGCAATTCTCCTGACTTATACCACCCAGCAGCGTACTTACAAGCTACTGTATACAGGGGATTTTTTCTTATCGAACTCCCGACTAGTAGAAGGTTTGCGTTTAGAGGAACTGCGGGGTTTAGATTTGGATGTGCTAATTATTGAAGGTAGTTATGGCACATCCCGTCATCCTCACCGCCGCAACCAAGAAAATCAACTAGCCGAGCGAATTAATCGAGCGATCGCTGACCATTGTTCTGTAATCCTTCCTACCCCGGCTTTAGGATTAGGTCAAGAATTATTAATGCTCTTGCGATCGCATCACCACTTCACCGGACGAGATTTAGATATCTGGGTAGATGGTGCTGTCGCCACTGGATGCGATGCATATCTTGAACTGCTGCCCCATCTCCCCCCATCGGTACAGAACTTCGCCCGCCATCAACCTTTGTTTTGGGATGAACGGGTACGTCCCCGCGTGCGTCGTCTACAACCAGAACATCGTCCCAGTGTAGGTAAGTCACCTTGTATTGTCCTCACCGACTCGACATCTGATTTAGGCGAACACTGCCAACTAGACACCGGGCCTTGGCTGATTCTCCTACCAGAAAAAATTGATATAAAAGTTAACAAAGAATATTTAGCGCCCACCACTCTTGAAACTTATCTCTTAGCTCAACATAGCGATGGCCCTGGTACTACGCAGCTAATTCATAATTTGCGACCCCAGCACGTGGTTTTTGTCCACGGTTCTCCTGCTTACTTGGCAGACCTGACTAGCTTAGAGGAGTTGCAAAACCGCTACCACGTACATTCTCCGGCGGCTGATACCTTAGTAGAACTACCCATCGGCGACACATTTTTACAACCGGCAGCACCAGAGACTAACTACGAAGGCGAACTGACAGAGTTAGGAACAGTAATCACAATCACCCTACCCAATGTGATTACTGCCGATCAGCGCTGGCGGCAATTTGCCGATACTGGTTTAATCGAAGCTCGTTGGCAAGGGGAAGAATTAGTATTAAGGGGATTGTCTCAACGAGAACTGCTCAACCAAAACAGCGATCGCTATACCTGGACAGATGTAGACTGTTGTGGTACTTGCCGACATCAAAGGGGGCAGCGGTGTTGGAATCCAGCTTCCCCGTTGTATAACTTTAAAGTAACTCTCGAAGGTTACTGTCCTGCTTTTGAAGGCTTGAATGATAGCCAATAGTCATTAGCTGTTTTGTCCTTTGTCCTTTGTCCTTTGTCATTTTTGACCAATGACCAATGACCAATGACTAATGACTAATGACTAATGACTAATTATTCTGGATTCGAGTCAGTGTAACGGTTGTGGATGCGCTCTGCTTCGGGACAATCTTCAGTCATCAGAGGTTCTACATTACCGCGCGGTACTGAAGCCAATTTTTGCGTTACAGCACCAATGCTCTCGAGACGAACCATTTCTTCCCAAGAACAAACTTCGTCCTCTTCTTCTGTTTCATAGCGTAGGGTCACTAAATCTCCCTCTATGTCTATGATGCGGGCGCGTTCAATCCAGCGTTGCTGGTCCCGCAAGAAAACACATACCTCGCGCCCATCGCAACACAGTTGATAAATCTTGCGGTGTAGCATGTACTGTTTCTGCCTTTTTAAACAACGTAGTTAAACCTGTCAAAATCTGGGTTCTACCCCATTACATTACACCTTTAAGAGGTTTATTTCACCGTTTAGAACAAGTGCGCTTCATAACCCAATCCCAAGATTTGCTTCTATTTGTCAAAATATCAGGATAATGTT
Source organism: Nostoc sp. DedQUE04 (assembly GCF_034530995.1). Classification (NCBI taxonomy): domain Bacteria; kingdom Bacillati; phylum Cyanobacteriota; class Cyanophyceae; order Nostocales; family Nostocaceae; genus Nostoc; species Nostoc sp. DedQUE04. The sequence continues at coordinate 183,543 of NZ_JAVRCA010000011.1, forward strand.
GGGTCATAAATCAATGGTTGCTCCAACAATGAACTCAATCTCCCTCCAGCTTATTCTAGGGAATGTCTGCTTCTATAAAAGTCAAACAATTCGGTACCTGTCCTAACCAGGTTCATATTTGCTGCTGAGTCATTCTTACCATTATGTAATAAAGAATACTCCAAAACAATTGTTGATTGCGGTTGTTTAATTTGCCTACTTTTAATCATTGGCATTACTGGGAAGTCCGGGGACTTGGCTTTACTTTTACCCACTTGTATCTGATCTTAACTCATTCTCTTGCTGACCTTGATGCTTTTCAACAACAACACCCAAATAGTTTTGAGTTTTTCAGGCAAAAACCTGAAAAAAGGCAACAGCGTCAGGGAAGAGTAAAGGAAAAGACCATGAGAAAATTCTACTCTAGAAGTTTAGGAGGATTTATGTGGTAAAGGAAATTCTATAAGCACGTTTGACGAGGATGCTTCTCGTTTAATTTTTCCGACGCGAACTGCATCGTATAGGGTTGCGAGTTCTGGCAAATCCTCTGGCTGATAGCATTTAGTGGCTAGCACCTGCTGGAGTAAACCCTCAGATTCAACACTCAGATATCCAGTTTGGAAAGCAGATGCGATAATTGTGCGAATCATCTTGATTAGGGCAGAATGAGCAAATTATTAGGTCTAGTGTGGAACATTTTCCTCTTTTACTAATTGATATAAAACATTAATACTGTGTGATTAGTATTACGCTCAATCAGTGATTGATATCACAATATGAGTTTTGGATACTCTAATATTACACAGATAAAAGGGCACAGGAATTTTCAGCATCAATGTTGAAAAGCCGAATATTTTAACAGAATAAAAATACAACAACTTTTTCAAAAAGCATTGACAAAATATAATGAGACATCAGCAATCAAGCAAAAAACTGGCGGAAATCTTCATCTTTTTGACTTAATTGCACCCAGTCTAAGTTTAAAGATTGGAATTTTTGCACTAAGCGATCGCAAGCGGGACGTTCGGTAGCGTAATGTCCGGCATCGATTAAAATGAGATTGCGGTCGCGGCTTTCTTGAAACTGATGGAATTTACAGTCAGAAGTTAGATAAGCTTGGGCACCTGTTTTGACAACGGCTGAAATGTAACTAGCCCCCGAACCACCCAAAACAGCAACTCGTGAAATTGTTTGCTGTAAATTAGCTGTTGGAGAAAAAATCAAATTAGGGGGAGAAAGTCGGGTTTGAATGGTTGCGAGTAATTCCTGTAATGTTAGAAATGGTTCTAGCAAACCAACACGACCATATCCTAATCCTGCTTGTGTAAGTTCTATGGGGGTAACTTCTTTAAGTTCTAAAATCTGAGCTAAAACGTCAGCAGTCCCATCTTGCACTTGGTCAAAATTCGTGTGAGCAGTGTAAATACCAATATTGTGGGTAAATGCTAACCGTACCATTTCAGCGATCGCTTCACCAGTACGTAAAGATTTGAGAGGATTAAAAATCAAGGGGTGATGGGCAAATATTAGATTAGCATTTAGAGCGATCGCTTCTTGCATTACCGCCAAAGTCGGTGTCAAACACACCAAAACCCGTGTTTCTTTCTGCAAAACTCCTGGTTCAATTTGCCAGCCACAATTATCCCAACTTTCACACCAAGCGGGATTCGCCCATGCTTCAAACCAAATAATTAAATCAGCAATTTTCATAATTATTTTCTTCAGCAATTTTTAATTACTAATCAGCGTCTCTGTGGTTGAATATTTAATTTTAATGCTAATTGTTGCCGCATTTCCTGAAAAGGTTTATTCCATATAGGGCTAGCATTCCAGTTCCATACCGTTACTGGAATAAGTTGTTCTTCAGCAAGATAAGTTAGCAGACGGTATTCATCTTCTGGTTCGCGAGAAAAGGTGAAAGGGTTGCGGTAGCCCGTCTCACACAGTTTATAAGATACGACCTGACCATGCTTAATACGTTGTAAAAGTTCCTGACCTTTGATGAGTAAATAATCTAAAAATAACAGACTAAAAGGCTCTATATGTGCGCGTTTTTGTGGCTCTTTTTGTACCCATCTTGCCCACTCAAACCCATACATAAAATCATGAACATAACGAAAGCGAATTTCTGTTTTATTGCCGAACATCTCTGTTAGACAAACCATCTTTTCACCAAAAATTTTTAAGAATGCAATAGCGCCCTCCTCTGCATTTAAAGCCTGCCTAAGCATACTGCTTACCAAAAAATCGAAATCCCAAAAGATGTTTTCTGGGAAGTTTTGCAATTGAGTACGGACTATGCTTTCGATAGTTTTTTGAATACTTGTGATAATTTGAATGTCACTATTTTGTTCCACAATCAAATTTTCTAATTCTGCAAAGCTGGTAGTTAATATTTTTCTAGGACTCAGTGATAATAATTTAACAGACTGCTGGGCAAGGATTTCATCAATAATCTGAAAAGTATTAGTTGGTGTTATTTCTTGCTTCATAGTAATAGTAATAGCCCAAGCAGGTTACATAAGTATTATTTTATATGAGAATAAATAAGTTATTAAAATTATATAAATAAACTTAACTTTTAAGTTTACAAACTGACATGAAATACTCAGTGTATGTCTAGTTAATTATCAATAAAGGAATTCTCCCATCCCAAAAGTGTAAAAATACTTAGTATAGTCTCCCAAAAGTTAAGGTTTTGGAATTATTGATTATTGACTTTGGACAAGCTGCACAAAAAAATAGGACACTTGCGTAAGTCCTAATAAAATTTAACTACGATTTCTAAATTTAAGAAATTTGCTATGCAGAAATGTGCACAACTAGTTCTCTAGAATGACTGCGTTGACGATGTTCCCAAATATAAATTCCCTGCCAAGTTCCTAATGCCAAATGACCACGATTAATAGGTATATGTTCAGAAGTATGGGTAAGTGCAGTACGAATATGTGCCGGCATATCATCGGAGCCTTCGGCATCATGAATGTATTTGCCTGATTCTGGCACAAGTTTTGCCATAAAGTTAGCCAAATCTACAAGTACATCAGGATCGGCATTTTCTTGGATTACTAAACTAGCTGAAGTATGGCGTAAAAATAAAGTACAAAGGCCGGTTTCTACTCCCGATTCTGCAACTATAGCTTCAATTTTTGCGGTGATGTTTTGAAAAGATTTGCCAGTAGTAGAAATTCTGAGTAACTTTTGATAGTGAGTCATGTGGAATACTAAAATTAAGGTATTATAAGCATATTAAACAACTTGTTCTTGCGATCGCCACACGACTCAACTATTATTAAAATTGGCATCTAATCAAAATATCGTGTCCACGCTCAAAATTAATAGTCTAAAGTCCAGTATAATTAATATCTACCTATTATAAGATTTTTTTGCTTCAAGCGCCGACTTTGACGAGGGTTTTATGAATATATTTGCCGAAAATCCAGCAAACTATTATGATTTATTATTTCAATATATTTACACTGAGTACCACGATGAGGTTGTTAGAGCTCTGTTTCCTATAATTAGAGAGTCTAATAATATCCTAGAGATAGGGGTAGGTACAGGTCTAGTAGCAGAAAGAGTCTTAAAACTAAAACCGAATTGTAACTTAACAGGAATTGATATTTCTAAACAAATGTTAGATGTAGCAAAAAAACGACTGGGAAATAAAATTAAATTAGTCGAATCTGATGTTCTTAATATGCAACTAGAAGAGAGTTTTGATCTAGCTTATTCAAATAGTGGCGTTTGGTTTTTTTTAGATACAAATACCGACAATGAATACTTACTATGTAGTATAGGACTCCTATTTGATTTTTGAAAAAACTCCGTACATCTGGAGAGTAGCGAA
>NZ_JAVRCA010000012.1:0-181128 GCF_034530995.1 Nostoc sp. DedQUE04
GTGGTATGCCGTACATAGTTTAATGCTTTATATTGATAGTTTAGAAAAAATTTATTACTGCCCTTTAAAAAATAATCGGTTAGTTGATGATACATTTGCCAAAGAAAAATATAAACGTATTGAATTATTAGAATGGAGTTCTGAAGAGTTAGAATGTGGTAAAATCATAAAAATTAAAGGGTTTCCTGCTCAGAAAAAAGTGAAACTATTCCGGGTTACTGTTTCTACCAACAGAACGGATTATATCGTCACTAACGATTTATCTCAAAGCTCCACGGATGTTGTACAAGAGGTGTGTAAAATTCGTTGGAAAATCGAGGAGTTTCACCGAGAGATTAAACAACTAACAGGCATTGAATCTTGTCAGTGTCGTAAAGCTAGGCTTCAAAGAAATCATATTGCTTGTGCAATGTTGGTTTGGATTAGATTAAAGAATTTAGCCTATACCACTGGTCAAACTGTTTATCAAATCAAGCATAATTTGCTTTCTAATTATTTAATTCAGCAACTAAAACGCCCAAGTATTCTTATGTGCTTGGTTTGATTTAAATTGTCGTGTGGCAGGACTATACCCCGCCCGCTATTTGTGCCAGTTGCGTAAGTCCTGTTCAACTAAGTTTGGTATGCTCTGTTCTTAACCAATGGAAGAGGATGCCTATTTTGTAACAGAGCAAACAATAGCATGACCTCTACATTAAGAATAATTCTGCACTCGACGGATGAATGTATATCTAAATATAGTTCTGTGATTTATGGAAAAACAGTTTAACTGTAATATCTTTCGATTTCTAAACTAAAAATACCAGCTAAACTATTGTTCCATCTGTTGAAGGCGATTGCTACGACATGACTGATTCAATAGCCATAAAACTTCCTGTGTTTGGATTGTTCAACGGGCATCAACAAACGCTTACAATGCTTGTGCTCCTGAAAACACTACTTGTTAGCTTCGATCTCTACTTTATCACCCTGACCTTCACAAATTCGTTTGATGGATTCGAGGGTTTTAGCAATGCCTTCATTCATGGCAGACTCAAAGCTGTGTCCCGGCGAGCGCTCTGCCATCTTTTGTGCCATTTCAGGTCTAGGGGCAAAGTGAATATGCACCGTCACCTGAGACTGTGAATCTCCATTGCTTTGTACTTTCATCCATCCACCATAATCATTCTCACCATCAGACCCCCATTCGAGATGGTGTTCTGCCTGGTTGACTCGGAAGTGACCATCAGAGTCATAGGAATGATCTCCCGATTGTCCTTGAGTACGAATCCGATCGCCCTGTTGTGATTGAGCATTTGTTACAGTTGGCAAATACTGCGGCACATTTCTCACATCTGCCAAGAAATCAAAGATGCGATCAGCGGGTGCAGCAACAGTAATCGATTGTTCAAATTCAGTCGTTTTGACTGATTCTCTAGCTGAAGTCATGACTTGGGTTTAATAACAACGTACACACTCACGGTAGCGAACCTTAGACTGATACTGTTCTGTCGGAAGGCTGAAATCTAGATGTATTAAGGGTTACATGGAATGCCGTTACTTAACCAATACCGTAGCCAATTTCCGAGGGCGAATTGATGGTGCTTGAACTATTAACTCTCTTTTCTGTGAGACTTGGTAAAACTGGCGAGCGATCGCCCCAGTTTATAAGTCACCATTATCAGTGTGCAACGCTTTTAGTATCGCACCAACAGACCTAGTAGCTACTGATATAGTGTACCGCGATTACGTTGGTGAAACCTACTTAATAACCTATAACCCAACACATCAATGGTTCTACTTCCCCCAAATGCAACCCTCGGAAGCACTATTGTTTAAGTGCTTTGACTCGGCTATTGACGAACGGGCGAGGTTTGCTGCTCATACTGGGTTTGATGACCCAACAAGCCCACCAGATGCCCCAGCTAGAGAAAGTATTGAATTGCGGACGCTGGTTTTCTATCCTACATAAGAATGATGACGGCTGCTATCCTCAATTACAGATGCACTATTATCTGAGGCTGGGGCGAGGGCATTTTGCTAATCGTGACGTTAAACGACCTCTCGCCAATGGTTGAGGCTCTTGAAAATTCGATTTGTCAACCAGACTTTAACAAAGGACAGGTTTATCACTGCTTCACTTACTTATGAATCACACTCAGGCGCTTTGATGAAAAAAACTATTAATTACTTCATTTAAACCCGCAGTGTATAATCCAATATGTGTCTTTTTTCGCATTCCCTAAGTAATGCAAAAGTTATATTTTAAATTTACATACGTGTTTCATGCCTCGAAAAACTACAGTTTCATCGCAATCAATTAAAGTAACTCCGCTAGCTCTGTCTCAATTACATATCCGCTTAGAGTTTCTAGAAAAAGAACATCAATCACTACTCAAACAGATCAAGAGAAAGCGCACAGAACTGAAGAACTTTGTTGAACAGATGCGTTCTTTTGGCACAGAATTTCTCAATAAAGCTAGTCCCGGTTTCCGAAAAATGGCTGAGTTAGACCAGGAAATCCATGCTCTGTTTGAGGAGATTTTTACTACTAGAAAGTTCGGTAAACAAACCCTCAAAAATATACAAGCAGTTTACCGTAACCTACAGGTAACTGGAGCCATCAGTCTAAAACCCAACAGCCAACAGTTAGATACATTAGACGAATCGTTTGACAATGAAGATTCCCAATCAGATTTTTCAAAGGAAACTAGTGAAGAACAGCATCAATATTGGCAAGGACAACAGTCTGTAGACTCTGCCTCTGTAGCCAGAACAGATGATCAAAGAAAAATTCGTCAAACATTTCTGAAATTAGCTGAAATCTTTCACCCTGATAAAGCTAGAGACAGTGAAACACAAAAGTCTCACACAGAAATCATGAAAGAAATCAATAAAGCTTACCAAGAGGGGGATTTAGCAAGACTTATTGAAATTGAACGAAGTCAACAACCCTTAGAAATTATTGACAATAATAACGAGGATGATTTAACCCGTAGATGCCGAACCCTAGAACAACACAATCAAATTCTCCTGGCTCAATATGAAAAATTGAAACAGGAACTGCGTTTGACAAAAAATACTCCAGAAGGGACGATGGTTTGCGATTCTCGAAAAGCTACTAAAAAAGGCATTGACGCTATGGCTGCGATAGTAGAAACAATGGAATCTCAAATTAACGTCGTTTCTAAAATTCGGGATTTTGTTAAAGATTTTAGAGAACAGAAAATCACTATTAAAGAATTTCTAGCTGGTCCAACACCTCTGCACTCCTTAGATGAAGAAACTATAGAAGATATTTTGGAGCAGATGTTGTCAGAATTAATGAGATAGTAGTTTTTTTGAAAAAGTTTTCGCTTTATTTGTGAATGCTCTGCTCAACTTAAAATAATTTTACAGAACTATGCCAATTAAAAAACACATTAATCTGAATCTTGGAAGTTTCCTTAATCCCGTAGATAAAAAGATAGTTGTCAATTTAGCTACCGAAGATATTTTAACTTTAATCACGCAAGAATTAAAAACTCGTTACTCCCCAGAAACTCAAAAACAATTACTTGAGGAGAGTTCCCAGTTGTTGCCTGATTTCGTGCTACAAGAATTATTAAAGCGCCAAGAGCAGGTAGTAAACCTTAACCCCGATACATTAATAGTGGTTAACTGTCAAATAGCAGAGGTAGAGATCGATGACTTGGGATTTGATTTAAATGTCGAAGCATATTTTGTCATTGCAGACACAACAGGTCAAAATCATTTTCGGGCTAACAAGATAGTCCTTTGGTCGGATATATGGGGGGATGAACAACGGCTTTTCGATTTAGAAAATGAACTAGGTGACCAATTCTGGACAAATTATCAAATCCAGTTACTTTTTGATGAAAAAAATCAGCAAACAATTGAACTATCAGTATCTCAAACAGATGATTATACAGCGAGGTTAGAATTTTATCCATCCCTGAAAAGCTTTTTACCATCCATTGTTCCCTTTACTGATAATGACTTTTAAAATCAGCAATTAAACCAGAATGCGCCTAGCAATTCGGGCAGTAGCTTCTGGAACTGATGCGACCGGATATAGGTAATATTCGAGTCACAAAACTTCGTATTCTTTGGCAAGCTTCAGATTGCAATTAGTATTTGTTCTAATTTCGCGCACTTACTATCTTCTCACTTGATTCTGCGTTCCTTGTCCAGGAGTAATGAACAACATTGAACTTGGTCTATCAACTTTAACTGTATGCCATATTCCACGAGGGATAAGCACATAAGCGCCGGGAGTACTCAGACATATCCTATTTTCCGCTTCATCTTGCTCCAAGATTAAATCGACCTGACCCCAAAGCAGACAAACAAACTCTTCTCCAGCAGGGTGCATTTCCCAAGTATCCCAGTCTTCAGTAAACGTAAAGTGTGAAACTAACCGCTTTCCCTTGAAGTCACCAAATTTATTTTCCAAATCTGCAAAAAAGCGATCGCTTACTGGGATTGGAGTACTATCACCATTTTCTCCAAGAACAAGATAGGTAGAATCTATGCTAAATTGAGCAACTTTACTAGTCATTGGTTATTGCCTGGCATTGTGCTACTGCTTCGGTCGATAGTTTACTTTTTGGTTAGCAGACTACTAGGAACCGCGTGAAATGATGGAAATTTCAGATTTAATAGTATATAAATACTATCAGGTCTTGGCTGATTAAGGTTTTTAACTGACAAATCGACGCAAATGTTCTGTTTTGCTGGCTCTGCCCTACCGCAATGCAATAGCACTTTTAAATCCAATCTGCTCGGAGAAGGTATCGCTCTTAGCTCAAAACGGAAAATCACCCCGCTATATCTTTACCACTCTTGTAAGTCATAGCTCTAGGTTTTCTCTTCTTGAGAGGGACTACTGATTTCTTAGGTGCTTGTGGCGGACGGCATATTTCACAGTAAAGCGGTCGAACTCCAAAGGTTTCTCGTTGTGTGGGTTGTTCGCATTGCTTACATACGAAGTTGAAAACGCGAGTGTGAATTTCCCGCTTGTGCGCTCTGACGGTGTACTCTCGGACATCGATTGTTTTGCTGGGCATTGCTTATTGCAATTAGTAACTTTTTGGATCTTAGCCTTTGCTAAGAAGATTTCAATGCTCTGGGTAAACATAATCACCCGATTTGTGAATGGGAATTTTCATGGCTACGCCAAAGCCAGAATGAGAGTTGCAACGACCAAACCCAACTGCAACACCTCACTACATTGAAAAATCACAAACATTTGGAGTTAAGCATGGATATCCAAGCTACTCTCACCTTGACGATCCAAGCAGTCGTTATGAGCTTTGTTGCGCTGATGGTTTTCGATTTCATTGATGGTTTGTGGGTTGTACCCTTGCCGCCAATCGAATGGGAGCCATCAGTTATTGAACAGCCCACAGTTTCCGCAACTTCCCCACAACCTACTCTACAACAGGAAATTCAACAAGCCACTCCGAGGGCGATCGCATTTGAGAAGATTCCCGACTCTTGGACTTTAGAACCACAATCCCCTGATCATTCTGTTCCCACGCCAGCAGTTATAATCCCTTTGCCCAGACTCCGACTACTCCCACCTGCCTTTCTTTACAACCGACAAACCTAAGTGGGCTAAAGCAAAATCGTCCACGTCTAAGAAATTCGCCTCAACTAGTACTAAGCGCCAGTCCATCAAGCCACGCAAGATAACTGGAAAGTACCAAAAAAATTATAGTTAACCCGTCCCCACGGTCAAACAATTGTAGATTGCCGAGAAGATTTGAGATTGACGATAGCGACGCGGAAAGCGACTGTGCGTCGCGTCTTTTAGATTTATTCCACCCACTTTCTTGCTGGGTTTGTACCAAAAACATTCAATCTCCAATCTGCCCTATTCAATCTCCAATCTTCTCGGTCAAACGGCTACGCCAAAGCGAAAGTGATGTATTCATATATATAGATATGGTCAGCCTTATAGCCACGCAAGGAACTCTGTTTGACCTAGAAACAGTTCTGGATTATGGGCAATCAATCCTCAACGTTGCTCAAGAACTCACCAAATCACTGATCGAGCAACGGACTATCTCCACCAGGACAATCCAAGCCCAGATGAATCGCCACTTTCATGGCACGGCAGCAGAGGGCGCATGGCAGTGGAAAGATGCTTACGAATCAGTAGAAGTGGCGCAAATTTTATATCTGCGCCAAAAAGATTATAAACTTTTATTAGAGTCGCCGCTAACAGTATTATTGGAATTGCAGAAGTTAGTAGCCCTCTGCCCGACGCATACTCGCCGTAGTGAAGAGTCAGTACAGCTTCAGCAATTCTCCACCCCTTTGCCGCTTGCTTATCTGGTAGCCAAAGCAGGATTTATACAAGCTACTGATTTGGTGCTGGAGCCAAGTGCCGGAACTGGTTTGTTAGCACAAATGGCTAAACTGCACAGTGCAAGTCTGATGCTCAACGAGCTTGCACCCGATAGATCGAAGATTCTGCGTCGGTTGTTTCCAGGTACACCGCTATTCTCTGTAAACGCGGAACAAATTAACGACTATCTGGTTGGCAAGACTCAGCCCTCAGTTGTGCTGATGAATCCGCCTTTCTCCGCATCTCCCAAAATTAACAGTCGCAATCCCGATGCAACAAAGAGGCATATCAACTCGGCATTGCAAAGACTGGCTGACGGTGGACGGCTGGTAACAATCACAGCCAACTGGTTCTCTCCGGCTAACCCAAGCTGGCGTGAGACTTTTGTTAGGTGGCACTCGGAAGCACGAGTTTTAATGTCAGTCGGGGTTAACGGCAAGGTTTACTCAAAACATGGGACAACTATCGACACTCGGATTACAGTGATCGACAAAGTTCCGGCTGATAATCCCGGCAACATCCCCTGTATTCCCGAAACCTTGGACTTGCCCGAACTGCTGGCGTTGATTGAGCAGTTGCCACAGCGATCTTCGTGGGAACGCTCAGATATCAAAGCTACTGCGGCGAAGGCAATTGTTGTTCAATTGCCAAAACGCTCTGTGGTAGCTCAAGCAGAAACACTTTCTTCAATTCCAGATGTGGTTATTCTGGAATACGAAGTCGTCGAATGGTCTGCAAATGATGGACTCAAAGATACTTTATATGAAACCTATCGCCCACAACGAATCAGAATTAAAGATGCTTTACCTCATCCCTCGCTGCTTTGCGAAAGTGCAGCCCTAGCGCTTGTCTCGCCACCACCACCCACTTACAAACCGCATCTCCCGCGAAACATTGTCTCACAAGGATTGTTATCTGAAGCACAACTTGAAAGCGTTATTTACGCAGGTCAGGCGCACGGTGAATTTCTTTCTGGGTCTTATATTGTGGATGATTCATGGGATAATGTGACTGTAGCGGCAACTGGCGAAGAAAATGCCGTAAAATTTCGGCGTGGCTGGTTTCTTGGCGATGGGACGGGAGCGGGTAAGGGTAGACAATGTGCAGGAATCATCCTCGACAACTGGTGTCAGGAACGAAGAAAAGCAATCTGGGTATCAAAGAGTTCTGCCCTAATTGAGGATGCCCGTAGAGACTGGTGTGCGCTCGAAGGTAGTGAAAAAGACATTATCGACCTGAGCAACATCAAACTTGGCGACCCCATCCCTTTCACCCAAGGCATTCTGTTCTGCACCTACTCGACTCTGCGCTCTCAAAAGAACGGCAAAAGTCGGCTTAAGCAAATCGTTGAGTGGGCAGGCAAGGACTTTGAGGGAGCGATCACTTTCGACGAGTGCCACAGCATGGGCAATGCAATGGCACAAGAGGGCAAACTTGGTATGGTTGCAGCATCCCAGCAAGGTATTGTTGGGCTGCGGTTGCAAAACGCACTGCCATCAGCACGGGTTATCTATGTTTCTGCAACTGGTGCTACTATTGTCTCAAATCTCTCATACGCCAATCGTCTGGGGCTTTGGCAGACGGGCGACTTTCCGTTTACCTCCCGTGAGGATTTTGTGGAATCCATTGAGGGCGGTGGTATTGCAGCGATGGAAGTGGTCGCCAGGGATCTCAAGGCTTTGGGACTGTATCTGGCGCGATCGCTTTCCTTCGATGGTGTGGAGTATGAGATGTTAGAAATCGAACTCACTCCTACTCAAGAACGTATCTATGACAGTTATGCAGACGCTTTTCAAATTATCCATAATAACTTGCATAAAGCTTTAGAAGCCTGCAACATCACTGGTGCGAAAACATACAATCGTGCTGCCAAAATGTCTGCCATGTCTCAGTTTGAATCGCATAAGCAAAGATTCTTCAATCATTTATTAACTAGCATGAAATGCCCACAGTTAATTAAAGCAATTGAGAATGATTTAGCCCAAGGCAATGCTGTTGTAATTCAAATAGTTTCCACCAATGAAGAATTACTCAAACGCCGACTCAATGAAGTTGCGCCCGAAGAATGGCAGGATTTGAACCTTGATTTAACACCACGGGAGTATGTTCTTGACTACTTAGTAAGTGCCTTTCCGGTACATCTGCATTCCATTCACTCAGGCGTTGATGGAGACGAACGCTCCGAACCAGCCTTTGATGCCGATGGTTCACCGATTGTTTCATCTGAAGCTGTGGCTTTGAGAGATGCCTTAGTAGACAAACTCGCCAGCCTTTCACCAATTCCTGGTGCATTAGAACAACTGCTGTGGCATTTCGGTAACAAGCAAGTAGCTGAAGTTACTGGACGCAGCAAACGAGTATTGAAAGACGAAGCCGGACGCTTGTTTGTGGATTCACGGGGTAGTGGTGCCAATATTGCTGAGACTAACGCATTCATGGCGGGAGATAAGCAAATACTCATCTTCAGTGATGCAGGTGGTACAGGCAGAAGTTATCATGCTGACTTAAATGCTGTAAATCGTAGAAGGCGATCGCACTATTTACTCGAAGCTGGTTGGCGTGCTGACAACGCAATTCAAGGCGTTGGGCGCACTCACCGTACCAACCAAGCTTCTGCACCAGTCTTCCGTCCTGTGACTACTAACGTGCGCGGTGAACGCCGATTCATCAGCACGATTGCTAGACGGCTGGACAGCTTGGGCGCACTCACCCGTGGTCAGAGGCAAACTGGCGGTAACGGTATGTTTGATGCCAAAGACAATCTAGAATCGAACTATGCTGAATATGCTTTATACGAGTTGTTTAAGCAGATTTTTCAAGGTCGATTTTATCAAGTTCCTCTGGGGAAGTTTGAACAGATGACAGGACTCTCGCTCACTTCCACTGAAGGTGGAATGAAGATAGACCTCCCACCCTTGCGACAGTTCCTCAATCGCCTGCTGGCTTTGACAATCGGGATGCAAAATACGATTTTCGAGCGTTTCGAGTTGCTATTAAGTCAACAAATCGAGACTGCGATCGCAAATGGTGTGTTTGAAGTTGGAGTAGAAACACTTCGGGCAAGTCTATTTAGTATTGAAAGCTGTGAATCAGTTTATACTCATCCTCAAACTGGTAGCGTGACCAATTACTTAAAGATTGAGCGTGTCCAAAAGAACAACATCAAAACGGCTGATGAAATGCTTGAGTTTGTTGTTAAGTATCAAGGGCAACTCATGAGCAATGAGAAATCTGGTAATGCGGCTGTGATTGAAATCTTGGGATAAGTCAAATGATGTATCTAATAAATACATCAGCTTATTTTTGTGCCCTATTAAATTAAAAAGGTAGTAACAGATGCACTACAGCCTCATTTTCATTCTTAGGGCAATGCTTAATTTACACGACTTTCAGCCTTAACTGAACCATATTGGAAAATAAGGGGCTGTAATTTTTCTGTGTTTCCAAAAAAGGGCGGATGTTACCCGCCCCTGTGTAACTTGAATTAGGCTGCAACGAAATCGATCGCTGTAACTACGTTTGTTTGAACGCCGTTTAGGGTCGCCAGTAGCTCGTTGGTTTCTGTAACGCGGATTAGGGTGTTGTTGGCATTTCCCGCGATCGTCAGTTGACCGAAAGTTAGACCACCTGATAGAGCAATCAAATCTGCGCCGTCCTTGAAGTCCTGAATCGTATCTGAGCCTGCGCCTGCTACTAACACAAAGCGATCGTTGCCATTAGCGCCAAGCAGTGTATCCTTTCCTTGACCGCCATTGAGCAGGTCATCGCCATTGCCACCGTTAAGGATGTCGTTGCTGACTTGACCCAGCAAAATGTCGTTGCCATTATCACCGTTGAGAGTATCGTTACCATTGCCACCATTGAGGATGTCGGTGTCATTGCGTCCATTGAGTTCGTCTCTGCCAGAAGTGCCATTGAGTGTATCTTTGCCGTTGCTGCCGTTAAATACGCTCAGGTTACTCGCTAATTGGGCACCTATTAGCACAGGATCGTGATCTGAGGAGCGATAGGGCGTTGGCTCATACAGTCCAGGGGGGTTAAATTCTTGGTTGTAATCTAGAATTAGGGGTTCGTCAGCGTTGATATGCCATTCGGTAGCTCCCGTCACCTGGGCACTGAGGCTGGAAGTGCTTAGGGCATGATCCAATCGTCCAGATTGCCCATCAAAGACAAAGGAGTAGGGGTTTTCCATATATCTGCCGAGTTCATCTATTAATCCACCATTTCGCAACACATCAATCGGATCTTCTTCGCCATAGGCATTTAAATCTCCAAGGACTAATACATCGCTATCGCCTGTAGTCGTCTTCAACTCCTTAACAAAGCCAAGCAAGGCTTCTGCCTGCTGAACCCGCGTGAAGTTAAAAGCTCCTTGTCCATCACCCTGGTCTGCGTCTGCACCTGTGCCCGTACCACTTTTTGACTTGAAATGGTTAATCACAGGGGTAAAAGTTTCGCCGTTGGAGTTGAGTAGAAAGGTTTGAGCGACGGGTTGGCGATTGTAAACAGCGTCAGGATCGCTGAGGGAAGCACCAACTGGGGTTACTATTCCTGGCTTGTAGATGAAGGCGACTTTTATTTCGTCAGTTCCTACCCCTGTAGCAGGATCGCGAATATAGTCATAGATTTCTGCGCCTAAAAATGTATTTAGCCGATCTACCAGTTCTGCGATCGCCGACTCAGCACCATCGCCATCATTCTCAACTTCAATCAGACCCACTACATCGGCATCCAGGGCTGAGATCGCGCTGACAATCTTAGCACTTTGCCGCTCAAACTCTGTTACATTGTCCGCTCCCCGCGAAGTCGGGAAGCCACCACCCATGCCGTCGCCATTGAAGTAGTTCAGCACGTTAAAGCTCGCAACCTTAACGTTACCGCCCACCTGTTCGGGTGCAGCCGTCCGGGGATTAGAATCGACAAAATTGGGTGTTGCAGTAGGTTGCAGTCGGTAGCTGCCAAACCCGAACCCCAGCACACCTGTAAGAGATGTAACTGTGCTACCCACGCGCAATGTGCCATCCTCATTCAAAAAGGGAACTGTAGCGGGATTTTGGGTATTGCTGCCATCGTCAAGTAAAATCTGGCGCAGGTTGTTTGCGTTCTGCTGTGCTGTCACTGCGGCAACATTGTTTTCGTCGTTCTCGGTTTCAGTAGTCGGAATATCCGTCGGGTCAATGAAGTTTGTGGGGTTAAACAACCGTCCCTCTGAAGACAGCAACACCTCACCAAATCGACCGAGATTAAAGTTTTCAGTGACCGTCAAGGTTTCGGGAAAGGTGACTAACATTCCCTCATAGCGTTCCAAGTCTGTAGTTGCAGCCAAGGGCAGGTCAACAGCTATAGGGGCGATCGCTTCTGAACCCACCACGCTCAGTCCACTAATGTTGCTGAGTTGAGTTTGAGTAAAGTTTTCTCCAACTGTTCCAGTCAGGCGTACCGTTTGACCTACACTCACGTCTATGCTGTTAGGCGCAAAGATAAAAATACCGTCTGAGGTTGCGGCATTACCATCTCCAACTGCCTCCTGCACACAAAATCCATTCAAGCGACTGCTGCCTTGAAAGTCGCCAACCACAACTGCTTCAATTGTCACCGTCTGCCCAACAAGCGGACTGTCTGCACCACTCCCCTGAATTTCATAAACCTCTCTGAGAGCAACATCATTGTCAATTATATTGACGTTGAGGTTAGGAATCGGTGTGAGTGTGTTAGAGTATGCCGGGTCAGCACTGCTGGCGATCGAATGCGTAATTACTCCTGTATGAGGAGATCCTTCTACATCCAAGTCGTTTACTGCTCTAACGGTAATCGTCTTGGGGTTAGTATCCGTCAAGCTTAAAGTGACGGAGTTAAAAAAGTTTCTTCCATCAGTACTCAATTGAGTTTCGCCATCTGCGGCGATCGCTAGATTTACTCCACCCGTTGGTATAGTCGTGAGAGCGATCGTGTAGGTATCAGTTGTTTCACCCTGCTCATTCACATCGGTACTGTTGCCAGATTGAACGATAATTACTCCGGCTCCTGTTCCTGGAGCAGCAGTATAGCTTCCTAATCCGTCAAAGGTATCAGTAGCAAAGCCGTCCCACTGCACACTTGGATCAAACCCATCGTTGGGATTGGCATCACCACTAGTGATATTACTTTTGCGGCGCAAGGTATTGTCTGCTGTGCTGGTCAAACCAGTTCCCCATTCAGTGCCGGGGTCAACGCCAATCTGACCAATTGAATCAAGGATCGTCCCACTTGCACCACCCTGGCGTAGCACAATCGCATCATCTCCGTTATAGAAAGCAGCAGCACTTGTTTGATCGGCCTGGGCAAGAATGGTTGAATTGGCATTACTTGAGGCAAAGACAAACACATCTCCAGCTGCCACTGTACCTGTCAGGCTAAAATTGGTGGGACTACTGCTGCCATTGAAGTAAAACTGAACCACATAATTTCCAGCAGTTAAATCGATTGCTGAACCTGTGCTGTTGTATATCTCCAGGGCTTTATTGTTGCTGCTGCTTTCAATATATTCCGAGAAAAATAATGCCATTGAAATCTCCATAAAAGCTGCAAATTTCAGTACAAATATCACGGTATTATTAAGGGATTTATATCTCTGGTTTAAACAATACTTTTGCTAATAAGAGGCACATACAAAATGGTAAATACTATTGGGAGTTTGTCTACAGCTGGATGACTCCAGAAGAAAAAGCCAAGCTCGATATCGTTAATCCAATTTTGCCTAACGGGAGGAGAAAGTACAAAATACATCAAATGCTGTCGAAAGAAACAAAGGAAAGGTTATCTCCCCACGTGATATCAGTCCTGGTTCTGATGAAGTCGGCTAACTCGGTGGCAGAACTGAGACGGCTGGTGCAGGGGCAGTACGGAATAGATCAGCCAAAGAAAGTTTGATGGTTGGGAAATCAAGTAGTTAGCGTGAATTTGCGGTAAGCTGAAAATACCTTACCGCAACCAAGTTGCACGATAATGTGATTGAAGCATCTGTATCCGGCTATGTTCAGAAGACATCTATCGCTCCTTCTGCTCTGTTGGTAACTTTAGCTAGCAACCATCTAATATCTAGCAATAGCTCAACCCACCTCACTATTTTTAGTTAGGAGTAAGTGTTAATTCTTCACGCTTGTTATAGTTAAACTATGTTACAAAACCCAATGTAGTTAATCAAGCTTTCATCGTAGCATGGTTAAAAATAGCGTTAATAAAAAGCCAGATAAAACAATTAAAAAGCGGCATCGATTTTTTCTCAATCCTTATAGTGATTGTGCGTTCACTAAATGCCCCAAATGCGATACTAAAACTAGGTTACGCAAGTTCCCTTTGGTAATCCACATTGAACCTAAACAGCTATTTTTACTAAATAAACAATGTAAATATTGCCCAAGCTGCGACTTAATTATTGCTAAAAAACAGGAAATTGAGCCATTGATGGCTGCTACTTTTGTCCAAACAAATCCTCAAATTGTAGGTAATAACTATGTAGTCATGGGAACAGTTGATAAAAAAGATTGGAAGTCAGGCGACAAAAATTTGCTTTCCCCATCAGAAATGATCGGACGCATATACGTCTTCAAAGATGTTTGGAATTTTGAAGTTATTCCGGCAGGTTGGTATCCTAACGAAGAAAAATAATTCCAAAAAATTCTAAGTTTTTTATCATTATTAGTGAAGTTCAAAAAATTTTGCTAAGATTGATGACTCATTTCTTTTTAGAACGATTTTTTCTCCGAGATTGCTTTTGCATTTTTTTCTTATCCCTAGCTTTATTTTTAGATTTTTCAGATGTTCCAAGGCTAAATCCTTCTGGAATAAAAATATTATATGATGGCTCTCTCTCTTGTGGTTGGAAACAACTCCAACTCTCCATTTCTAAGATTATATCTTTAATAAAAGAATACTTTGTATTGTTACGTAGTCTATTTAAAGCTTCTTCTCTCTCTACTACTAGATAAGTGCTTACATCTTCTCGATCAATAAAAAACAAATCAACCAATTCTTCTTCAAATGCCCGATCTATTTGTTCTTGCAGTTCGACTGCACAAAGCTGTGCGCTATTGGTTACTAAAGTAGTTTGGATATAATAATCTTCTTTATCTAAAGTAAAGAACAGCTTGGCATAATATTGTATCACCTGTTCTCTAGTAAGGACTTCTTGAGCTATTAAAACCAATAATGCTTCTAATGCAGCACCCCTTACATATTCATTTGCTTTTGGATTTTCTATAAGTTGCTTTATTGGCTCAATATTTGAACCACTAACGGAAGCAAGTATTCTGCATAAATCTTCAGTTACTATATCTCCAGTTACATCTAATGCCACATCCCCAGGAACTGAAAAAAACTTGATAATTGTAGGATATGCTGCTACTTCTCTAAATTGTGCCAGTAAATATAAAGCATGGATATGTAAAATATAGTCTGATTTTTCTAGTAGCTCTTCTAAATTGTTACTCAGTTTGTCTAAAATTTCTATTAATATAGCTGTAATGGCTTCTCGCTCTTCAATGGCTTTTTCTAACGCTAAACGAGGAAATTCCTTAGTGTTATTTTCTAGTTGGGCTAAAATTTCTTCTATTTGCATCTGACTAAAGTTAATACTATTACTACTAATTAACTTGCTGATATTCTACATTCATGTTGATCAAATCAGCTGCAACAACCTCTGCCACAACCGTGTATATCTCTGCTGGTCATCTGTAGTCCGCATAGCCAAGGATATCGCTTTCTTCGAGCCAACCACAATGGCTAATTTTCTGGCACGAGTCAAACCTGTATAAAATAAGTTACGTGACAGCATCATATAATATTACATATACAAAGGCATAATTACTACAGGATATTCGCTGCTCTGGGACTTATGGACTGAAATAGACCACGCCAGCGTAATCTCATTCAAGTCAGCATAGTCGTAAACTACAGGGCGACCACCATAGTCAACTGTCACCTCTTGCTCCTCAGTATCAATCCCAGAGATAGTTACTAAGTCTCCATTAAACACTTCGCGGTCGTAATCATTAGTCTGCTGGATAACGCGATCTCCCACCCGCAGAGTCATCCCACCTCTAGCAATCTCTGCTTTATCGGGACTAGGACGTATTCATCCCGCTTCTAACTACCTTGTAACCTCGTAAATTGGCAGAGCTATTGAAGTTAACAAGTATGATTTTAAACATTCGTTTTTCTGCATCTTTAATCGCGACTGTGCAACCTTCTTGTTTAATCTAAGCATCAACTATCATCTCGAAACCGCCGTAGATCATACGTTTTGCATCGAAAGGCATTTCAGCAGTTGGATTGGTTTCTGGTTTCATACGTGGATCTGCCATGACTTGCTCCATAGCTTCGTCTCTAATTTGGCGTGAAGGCCAAACAATCCAAGAGAAACAGACAGTCTCATCTTCTTTTCACTTAACTGCCATAGGAAATGAACTAATTTCGCCTTCTGGAACATCATCGCCCCAACACTCAACCAACTTTAATGCAGCATATTCTTAAAACACAATAGCCGCAGCTTCTGCGTGTTGCTTGTAAATTTCTTTGTTGGCTGTAGGTACAGCTACAACAAAACCATCGACATAAGGCATTAAATTTAACCTTCCAGGTTTAGCTTAAACAAGTTGTCATGCTTCACGAAAATTGACTCTCTAGAATCGGCAACTTCCAACCACACTCAATATTTTGGGAGAGCGAGTTGTGATTAATCATCTGCTTCCAAAAGCTTGCCGAGAGCTTCGACCGACTGCCGCCATCCGCTTTCCATGCCGCTGGCAACCATGCCGTCACGGTCTGACTGGCTCATTGCTGTGCTATGCGTGCGAATCTCAGTTGTATGTTCGTCAATTGCTACAAACTCAGCTTTTTCCAGCATCACATGGCCACGTTCCGGCATCCCCAAGAATTCAAATGTCTGCACGATCCGTTCATGGGGAGCGACTTCATGAAAACAGCCCCTAAACTCATACTCGTTACCATCTTCTGATTGTTCAGCAATGTGCCAACTGCCGCCGTCTTGACAATCAAAGTCATACACTTTCATTGAATTACCGCGACACCACCACAGGGCAAACAGTTCTTCTTTGGTATATGCTTCAAATACCTTTTCTAATGGAGCGTTAATTGTGACAGTACCCAGGATATTTTGTGAATTTTCTGGAACTGTTACTGTAAGATGTGCCATACTTCCCTCCTCCTACTTTGTTATTTATCTTCTAGTAGCTTTTCCAAAGTATCGAAGCGGGCGTTCCAGATTTTTTCATACTCGCCCAGATATGCTGCGGCTACTTTGATATTTTTTGGCTGAATCTGGATAACTTTCTCCTTCCCACTTCGACGCTTGGTAATGAGTCCGGCTTTCTCCAACACACTGATGTGCTTGGCGATCGCTGCCAAGGACATCGCATAAAATTGTGCTAATTCGCTGATAGTATGTTCTGCTGTTGATATTCGTTCAAGAATGTCTCGACGTGTCACATCAGCAAGCGCACCAAAAATTTTATCAAGAGCTAAATTTGATTCAACCATTTGGTTGAATGATAGATGAAGATACAGATCATGTCAAGTGTCCTGAGCTTCTGAGGGATGATATTACTAAAACTCATGTGGCTAATACACGACGCTGATTAAGGTTTCGTAGTAGAAGGGGCGTATGCCGTAAGTCTCACGGCTGGTGGTTTGATCGCATTGCTTACAAACGAAATTAAAGGCTACCCAAAATGTTAGTAGTGGGTTTGTCACAGTGCGTTACAATTGCTCGATACTGCCTGAGTTTATTGCTCTTGTCTTACTACTAAGTCCACTTCTGTTTTCAATTTTTAACAATCGCTTCAAGCTGACTAAGCAGATTCTCTAGCTGTTGAGTTTTTTTCGGATCACTCCAAAGCATCTTGTTTTTCTTTGCCACCTCAATCGTGTTAGTTAAGCGTTGTTTCAGGCTTACAGGTTCGGACTCGGACAGTGCTTTTTTACTACCATTCAATGCTTTAACTCGTTGCTTGATTTCAGAAAGACTAAGGGAATTATTGATAGCTTCTTCTAAAACTTTTTGCCTGCTATCTTTGTCTTTGACACTAGCAATCATAATTCCTTTAGTGTAATGAATTTTACCTTGACGAATAGCATTCAATATCTCTACTGGTTTTTTAAATAAGGGAAGTCGAGTTGCAACGAATGATTGCCAAGTAATTCGCCCGAATGAATTAAATACCTGTTGAACAAGTTCAGCTTCTTGACTAACCAAAACGTTTTGGTTAACAGTATTTTTTGTCGCGTTGTTCATTCGGTAAAGAAAACTAACAACTTGCTCAGTTTCGTAGCCCAGTTGAATTTCAAGCACTCGCAAAGTGTTGTCTAATTCCTCTAAAGCACTGAAGTCACGGCGATTTGTATTTTCTGATATCGCAGCATAAAAAGCGGTTTGATCGTCCCAATCAAAAACCTTGACTGGTATGTCTTCCAATTTTAGTATCGCTGCTGCTTTTAATCGCCGAAGTCCTGCAACCAACTCATATTTTCCAGATTGAGTGGGATGGGGACGTACCCATAGAGGAGAACGAATTCCATTGGGTAGAATATCATTTAGCGCCCATTGTTGTAGCTCTTCTAAATCATAGTAATGCCGAACTGGTTTGCCATCTGGAATAAATGTGAATGTACAAACAATTGCGTTGTGCGGAATGATTTGTTCTTGAGCTATTTCCGCTATTTGTACAATTTCCTGAGTAGTGGCTTGTCCAAAGACAAAGTTCAGTTCTTCATTGTTAGCAATATTATCTTTGAGTTTTCGTCGAGTCATGATTCTGATTCAAATAACTTCAAAGCTTCTGTTAGGATTTTGACGTAAGCACTTGCCG
The DNA here is from genome assembly GCF_034530995.1 of Nostoc sp. DedQUE04. Classification (NCBI taxonomy): domain Bacteria; kingdom Bacillati; phylum Cyanobacteriota; class Cyanophyceae; order Nostocales; family Nostocaceae; genus Nostoc; species Nostoc sp. DedQUE04. The sequence continues at coordinate 18,199 of NZ_JAVRCA010000012.1, forward strand.
CCGCTTTAGGAGCTTCTCCCTTCATCCGAAATACTGTACTACCTTGTCCAGGTGCATCCTTGATACATTGACGGTCAGGAAGGGTAGTATTAAGTAAAGGTATAATACCGCTTTGCAAAGCTTCTCTAGCTTCTCGTAACAAAATAGTATTGTCTTTTACTGCATTTAGATAAAGCGCTGCTATCGGCAGCCCTCCTCGAATTTCCTTTGCTTGACGCACAAATTGTACAATTTTACCTGTACTTGCTAAATCGATCATGGAGTCCCTGCAAGGAATAAGTACTAAATTAGAACGGATTAAAATTGCTTTTGTCACCTCACTTGCATTTCCTGGACCATCAACAATTACAACATCATAAGACTCTGCTAACTTTGGAAGTTCGTCAAATAAAACCTCTGGATCACCAATGACCTTACAAGGCAAGTTCAGATCCTTCAACCAACTTGATGAGCTTTCCTGCCCATCTGCATCAACTAGGATAGTGGAATGCCCCATCTGGGTAAACCAATCAACAGCATGAACTGCTCCTGTTGATTTCCCTGCTCCACCTTTCTGGTTAGCAAATGCCAAAATTTTAGGAAGCTTTTCAGATTTGGTCGTAGTCTTCGTAGGCTTGGATTTTACCATAGGAGCAATTCTCACTTTGCAACAATTGTATTAGTCTTTATCAAAACCTCTGGGTCTGAAACCCCGTCCTTACAGGACGGCTTTACAATTAATTTGCTATACGCCACGAGTTATAAGACAAAAACTTACAATCTGTGGGTAATGCATTTTGGGTTAACCGCTGTTCAGTCTTAATGGCTAGACACTGTTTTAGTCTTGTATTAAGAGATTGGTGAGTTCTCCTCTTACAAGCCCCATGCCTTTAGGCTGGGGTTTGTGACAGAATTATCATTTCTCAGATAATTTTCAAGTATTCTTTTAGAACAGATTCAGCAGAGTATCTATTATCAAATAAGTCAATTAACCCAAATATATGGCTTGATGTTATCACTGATTCAAAATAAAGAATAAAAATAAAGTTAACCAAAACGTTTTGGTTAAATAAAACGAATATAAATAACCCCCCTGACAGAAAGACTAATGAAATCTACTGAGCGTCCATCTAAAACACCAGAGAAACAAGAGCCAAAGCTCAACGGTCAAATTTCCAAATTTAGCCCTATCCCGGCTGATGACAAGTTGCCGGAAGAACTCACAACTGACCAAAAGCCTGGCATCCCCCTGTCGAGGAAAAACCCCTAGAGCCGCCAAAAGTTAAGCCGCAGGTGACTGGCAAGCGCAACAAGAAAAAAATAGATTCACCACCAGCAACCAAACCTTATATACCCTTCCAAGACCGGAACGAAGAACCAGAATTACCACCAGAACCCTGTCAGCACATGCAATTCCTGGATTGCAACTCGGAGTAGGGCGTGTGATATTCGAGTGCTATCATTGCCAGCAGGGGATAATCAGCGAGTACACCGGAGAACCCGTAATGGGCGAGTACAAAGGACGACCTTCAGTAATTTTCACAAAGGTAAAATGCCCTAACTGTGAGCAAACAGCGATTAGGCTGCAAGCAAGGGAAATGCTTTCGACGACAGCGATTCCTTCTCCTTGGCAGCAGCAATGATGGCATACACCAAGAGCAAGAGTGATTATTGAAAGATATTCATCATTGATAATGCAAAAGCTGAAAATTTTACCCTCAATAACTGCACTAATGGCACTGTTAACTAGTTGCAGCACTACTACTGCTGAACAGTATGAAGCTACAGCACTCACCAGTTACTCCTGGCAAGTCAAGTATGCGAATAACCTAACAAATCAACCACAGCCACGTATTGAAATCTTTGCGAATACTTCAGTGTTGAATCGGAATGGATTGAAACCGCCAGGAGCAGTTGTTGGCCCAGATGACCGAGGCTTATGGTGGCCTACTTTACCGCCACGACCAAGTGTTGATGAAGTTGAACAACGTAAAAGACCTCAAGAAGAGATAGGAAAACCTGAATTAGTGAAAGATGTAAAGTACAAGCTGACTTATGGAGTGGGTAATTCTCAGCAGACACTACCTACTAATTATGATGTTTATCGGCAAGTAGTAAAAGCTTACCCCCAAAAAACTCCTTTGGAATTGACTTTGGGTGTGAATGATAATTCAGTAGAAAAAGCTGAACCTGTAAGCAAGTAGTAACCCACTCGTTACGTAGTCAGCAAGAAGTTAAAGATCAAGAAGACATCTCTGAAAAAGAATTGTTTTGACGTAGCATTAGTACGTCTCTACAAGGGTTCTGGGTAACGCATATTTAATTTCTGGAGATGTTTAGACTGAATTGCTTTTCAACTGCCAGTATTGAACTTGCAAGCCCTCTCGACAATCTCAAGTTTTACAATCCCCTCGGAAAGCAACCAATTTTTCCTAGTAAATTCCAATTGAATAAGTGCTAGGGCTACATCTTGCGGGGAAGTAATTTGTTAATAAAAAGAATAAAAAAAACAGTCAACGATCTAATTTAATTTCTGCTACGTTGATAAAAAAAATTTCAAAAAATCCTGTTGGGGGCTATATGGGGGCTATATATACCCCAACAATAGTTCAAGACTTTAGTGACATTTTGACTCCTATATAGGGTATATATAGGTGCTAAATGGGGTACATTTAACTAGCTAAGATTTTGTACCCCACTTAGCCCCCAAGGGGTTATGATAAGCTCTTGAGTCTAGAGAAAAAAAGGGTGAAGTTATTTTATTCTTCTTTCTCTTGCTCTTGCAGATCACTTCAACAGATAATTTTCACGCATCAAAGTGTATTACCTTTGTATTTATGTCAAACATTCACACCTTACAAAAAATTTTTCCGGCGGGTTTCGATAACGGTTACGGAAGTCTCAAACTTTTAGTCGATGGCTTTGAAGTAGTTCGCGTGCCCAGCTATATAACAAATGCCGAGATGGAAGATGTACCAGGGCGTGTAGTTTTTAACGGTAGTGCTTACACAGTCGGAGAATCAGCTTTCCGTACAGGAAATTATTTTGACCGAAACACTGATAACAATGAAAACAAAGTCAACAACGCATTATTGACTTTATTGGGTGCATTGGCACATCTGCCACACCGTAAGGCTTGGCACTTAAAATTAGTCGTCAGTTTACATGATATTGGTCTGGCTGAAGAACTTCAAAAAGTACTCAATGGAGAATATAAGCCTTTACTTGCTGGCAAACAATCAGATGTAAAAGTAGAAGTCATCAAAGTTGTGCTAGAGGGTATGGGTGCATTGTTTGGGCATCCACTACCCAAAAAATTAACCATTTTAGACTTTGGCAATGGGACGACCCTGTATTCTCGTTACAACCGGGGTCAGCGAGAAGTTCACACTGCCTACCCTATCGGTGTAGAAGTTCTCATCGATGATATCTCCCAAAAAATGAAACATTTGAATGGTGGAAAAATCGGAGACCCATCAAAAATCCGATTTTGTTTGGAAATGGGGCATACCCGATACAGCCGTGACATCGATATCAAAGATATATACACCGCTTGTTTAAAAGATTGGTATGAAAAATACTTGAAGAAAATGGTGAATCTAACACTTGATGCCAAGCACCAAGGGGATGAAATCTGGGCGATTGGTGGAGGCTGTCTGTTACCAGGATTTAAAAAATTGTTAGAAAAGAATGGGTTCAAAATCCTGGACAATCCAGTAGAAGCCAATGTCTTTGGGCTTTTAGAGATGGCAAAGACCATCAGCAGTAAGAATCCAGCATCTACATCTATTAAGTAATCGCAATGGCAGACAAACTTGACTTAACCCCAGAAAAAGTTCGGATCAAAGATAGCTACCGAGAACGGATATTTGCCGAATCACAGCAACTAGGTAAAAGTTACCTAGAGACGCTTTACTTTATCATTGATTGTTATTTTGCTTTCAGAAAGGGTGCATTTCCCACACAACAAGTAGCTTTCACCCCGATTAATACTGAAGATAACAAACTCTCTTCAAGGACTCAAGAGCCATCTATTATCGAAAACCAAGAGGATTCTGATGACCAAACCTTCACTCTTGATTTTGAGTTGTAAGGGAAGTATAGGACTGCTGCCTCTATAGTGTGTAAGTCAAGCGATCGCACGATAGCGTCATCGCTTTCTTTTGCATAAAGAAGATAATTCTAGCACCTCTGTTTGCTAAAGTAATTCTAAGGCGCGTGAATTTTCTAACAATCCAGAGGCATTATAACTATGAGAATACTTCATGGCACCTGGATACCAAACGAGGAAACTGACTTTATTCAGTCAGGGTCTTTTTACTTGTGGGTAGAAACTCAATTATCCCAAAAAAGTCACACCAATACTCAACAAATTCATCCTGGACATTTGGTTAAATCCGAATTAATCGCCTTTTTAGTACAGGAATTGGGAATTAAAGAAGACAATACTCAATTTGTCCAACGCATATCTCCTAAATACTTTGCCTTACCAACGACCAATAATCAGCCCCTACCTTCACCAGAATTAACCAAGTATTTAGAAATTGAGTTGACTGATAGCTATGAAGAATTCCAATATTGGCAGGTAGATTGTTATGAAACAGTAGTATCTACCAAAAATGTCACAGCACTTAATATTATCAAACTACTTCAAGATATCCATTTTTTAGCAATATATAATGCCGAGAAATTTCAAATTGGTTCAGATTTATTATTTTGGTATCATTACACTCAAAGTTTTAAACAAGTAATCCTCAAAGACCAATTTATTCCCGCCCTAAAATATCGACAGTTATCATCGGAAAATCCGAAGAAAAAAGGCAAAAGCAAGATTGATAAAGTAGCATTTGAAATCTATGCCACCTGGGAAATTATTTCGGAACAATATGAAGCAAATATTCTGAAATATATTGACTATATGCCACTAATATGTGTGGCAGGTAAAGCAACAGTTAGCTATCCTATTGAGTTTTTTGATCGAGAAACACTATTGCGTCATTTTTCCGAATATGTACTTGATGATTTAGTGACTCACACCCCATCTACAGCCGCTTTTGACAAACAAATTGCTGATTCTCTAATTGAATCTTGCTTTTATCCTCGTCAGCATAACCCACTCACAACAAATACTGCCCTTGAGGAATATCAGCAATGGTTAGTATGGAAAACCAAAATTACTCGTACTCAATCTGATTCACCTTTTCATCTGTGCTTCCAGTTACATTCTCCTGATAATGAACAAATAGACAATTGGCAAATTCAATTTCTAGTAGCCAGTAAACAAGACCCTTCTTTGAAGTTAGCATTAGCAGACTACTGGACAATGAATCAATTTTCCAAAGCTGCTGTACATAAAGATTTTGGGAAAGATTTTGAAACAAATTTACTCCTGAATCTGGGGTATGCAGCCAGGATGTATCCCAAACTATGGCTTGGGTTGGAAACAGCGAGTCCAATCGCAATGCAAATTACCTTAGATGAAGCATTTGACTTCCTTACTGAAAGTGCTTGGGTACTGGAAGACTCAGGATTCAAAGTAATTGTACCTGCTTGGTATACTCCTACTGGTCGTCGTCGCGCCAAAATTCGCCTCAAAGCATCGGGTAGCAAACTTGCTGCAACGAAAGGGGAAACAAAAAGCTATTTCGGCTTAGACTCACTGGTGGAGTATCAGTATGAGTTAGCGATTGGGGAGCAAACTGTCACACCTATTGAATGGGAACAACTGATTAATGCTAAAACTCCCCTAGTGCATTTTCGCGGTCAATGGATGGAATTAGACCGGGATAAAATGCAGCAGTTACTCGAATTTTGGCAGTCCCACGGTAACGAACAACCCCAGATGACGTTACTGGAGTTTCTACAACGCAGTGCTGAATTGGGGTCAGAATGGGAAATTGAACATGACGAAGCTTTGTCAGAGATGATAGCAAAGCTACAAGATAAAAGTCGCCTAGAGCCAATTTCTGAACTTGATAATCTGCAAGGCACGCTCCGAGAATATCAAAAGCGTGGTGTTTCCTGGCTACAATATCTAGAAAACTTGGGATTAAATGGCTGTTTAGCAGACGATATGGGTTTAGGTAAATCCGTGCAGGTGATTGCCCGATTAGTGCAAGAGAAGAAGTTACATGAAGCGCTGAAAGTAGGGGAAAAAATTACTGACTTATCTCCATTACCAACATTATTAATTGCCCCGACTTCTGTTGTCGGCAACTGGCAGAAGGAAATTGCCAAATTTGCACCTCATTTAAAAACTCTGGTGCATCATGGTAGCACTAGGCTGCAAAATCTAGCTGATTTCAAAGCTGCTTGTGAACAAAACGATGTGATAATTAGCTCCTTTACCCTAGTCCGCAAAGATGAAAAGTTATTGAGCGGCATCGAGTGGCAACGTTTAGTACTGGATGAGGCACAAAATATTAAAAATCCGAAAGCTGCCCAAACTAAAGCTATTTTAAAATTAAGAGCTAAACATCGGCTGGCGTTAACAGGAACTCCTGTAGAAAACCGCTTACTGGATTTGTGGTCAATTTTTAACTTTCTCAATCCTGGTTACTTGGGTAAAGAAGCCCAGTTTCGGAAAATCTTCGAGATTCCGATTCAAAAAGACAATGACCGTGTGAAATCTGTTACCTTGAAAAAACTGGTAGAACCTCTAATTCTGCGAAGGTTAAAAACTGACCAATCTATTATTAATGACTTGCCAGATAAAGTGGAACAAAAACTCTACACCAACCTGACCAAAGAGCAAGCGTCGCTTTATGAAGTGGTGGTACTAGATGTAGAAAAAGAATTGCAATCAGCAGAGGGAATTCAACGCAAAGGATTGATTCTTTCAACCCTGATGAAATTGAAACAGATTTGTAATCACCCAGCCCAATTTCTGCAAGATGGGAGCGAATTTTCACCACTGCGTTCGCACAAACTCAGTCGGTTAGCGGAGATGGTTGAGGAGGCAGTTGATGAAGGAGAAAGTTTACTCATTTTTAGCCAATTTACGGAAGTGGGTGAAAAGATTGAAAAACATCTCAAACATAGTCTGCATTGCAATACTTACTATTTGCATGGTGGCACTAGTCGCCCACGCCGGGAACAAATGATTACCGAATTTCAAGACCCAAATACAGAACCATCGGTTTTTATCCTTTCCTTGAAGGCAGGGGGCGTAGGTATCACCCTCACGAAAGCCAACCATGTTTTTCACTTTGATCGTTGGTGGAACCCAGCAGTTGAAGACCAAGCAACTGATCGTGCTTTCCGTATTGGTCAAAAAAAGAATGTCTTTGTGCATAAATTTGTTGCTATTGGAACTCTAGAAGAGAGAATTGACCAAATGATTGAAGATAAGAAAAAACTTTCTAATGCTGTTGTTGGTAGCGATGAATCTTGGCTCACCGAATTAGATAATGAAGCCTTTAAGCGGTTGATTTCATTGAACAAGAGTGCAATTTTGGAGTAGATATTATGGCTAAATTTAGTCGAACTTGGTGGGGAGATCGCTTTATTCAAGCACTAGAAGCTTTTACAGATGATAACCGACTCAAAAGAGGACGTTCTTACGCTAGCGGTGGTAAAGTCAAAAGCTTTGAGATTGACTTAAATAAAATTACTGCCAAAGTCAGAGGCTCGGTTAATCCCTATTTTGGAGTCTACAAAGAACCAACTTATAATATAGAGATTCAGATTACACCTATTGCTAAAACCCGTTGTCATGAAGCTATCCAAAAGCTTTCTTCTAAAGCCAGTATTATTTCTCGATTGCTTCTAAATGAAGTCCCGGAAAATATTGAAGATACTTTCTCTCATTTGGGACTACATTTATTGCCCCATAGTAGTAAGGATTTCAAAACTAAATGCTCTTGCCCAGATTATGCTAATCCCTGTAAGCACATTGCTGGAGTTTACTATTTAGTGGCTTCTCAATTAGATAATAATCCCTGGTTGTTATTTGAATTACGGGGATTATCGAAAGCAGAACTTCAAGCCAAACTAGCTGATTCTCCTTTGGGAAAAGCTCTATTGTCAGAATTGAATACTAAGGAAATTCCTTTAGAACTTTCTAATTCGCTGTACACTAAGTTAGAAAAGCAATCTCTTAATCAAATGCCAAATGCCAGAGAATTTTGGTTAGGTACCAAGCGATTACCACAAACTATTGAAGTGGCGGCTCCAAGTAGTATCTGTGCAATTTTGATTAAGAAACAAGGAGATTTTCCTGATTTCTGGCACAATGATGCTTCCTTTATTGAAACAATGGAAGAACTGTATCAGCGAGTCAAAACCAAAAATCATCAGTTCTGATTTCAGGGCTGTTGAAGAAGAATTCAGCTATTCTGAATTAAGACGCTCTCTACGAAACGCTAAAAGCGTAGCTTGCAACTCTTACAGAGTACGTAGACTCGCTTTCCGCTTCGCTTACAAAGAAAGGCAGAAGTACGAAGGCAGGGGGCAGAAGGAAAGAAGTATTAACAAAAACTTTAGTTGTGGGTATAAAGCCCACTTTAAAAGAAATAATTATACCGAGTGGAGAGTGCAACAAGGTATAAAGCGTCCTTGTTTCAATCCCACCCTTTTAAGAGTGGGTTCCTTCTGCCTTCTGCCTCCTGCCCTCTGCCTTCTGAAAGTCGGGGATTCAGATCCGCAACTTTCTTGTTGACCAGTTAACTCAGAAAAATTATGCAAAAAATTCATATTTATGCACAGCAGGGAGATATTGCAGGAGTCGCACGTAAAATAGCCAATGGGGTTGATATTGAGCGCCTAGACGAGTATTCTCAGCAAACACCATTAATGTGTGCGGTTAGTAGCCCTAATGCAGGTATTGATATGATTCGCTTCCTCTTGGAACATGGCGCGAATGTGAATGCTGTTCAACAAGAATCTCAAAATACCGTACTTGGGTTGGCTGTGCAGTCAGGAAATCTAGATAAAATCCAATTGATTCTGGATGCTGGAGCAGATATTAACTATCAAAGCCCAGATGGATATGATGTCTTAATCAATGCTATGTATGGTCGAGATATCTTGCAAGATCAAAACTTAATATCAACTTTGAATTTACTCATTTCTAGAGGTGCTGCTGTCAATGGCATCAGTAGCTATGGTGAGTCTGCAATCAAAGTAGCTGCTCATCTTGGGAGATTTGATGCTGTCAAATTATTATTGAACGCGGGTGCTAACCCAGAGCAACTGGGATGGACAGAATTAATGCACGCTATAGTTTTTGGGAGCTTAGAGTTAGTATTGTTATTGCTAGAGCAAGGAGCAGATCGAGATGTGCGTGATTGTTGGCATAGAACCCCTTGGTTATTGAGTATTCAGGTGGGTGAACTACCTAAAGCCAAATTACTCCTAGCTGCAAGAGCAAATCACAACGATGTGGGAAACTGCGGAAAAACAGCCTTAATGTATGCAATAGAAAATAATAGGCTCGAAGTCCTACAGTGGCTAATTGCAGAGGGATTTGATATTGAAGCCACTGATGACTTTAGTAACACTGCGTTAATAATCGCAGCAGAGCATGGTGCTACTGATTGCGTCAAAATTTTACTAGAAGCTGGCGCAAACCCTAGCAGAATCAATAATTGCGATGACAAAGCCATCAAGATAGCTACAAACAAGGAAATTGTTAGAATGTTAATTGCAGCTGGCGAAGATGTGAGCAATATTAACGATGATATGCGGCGATCGCTCACTGGAATTGCCAACAGCAAATTTTCACTATCACAATTATCGCCGGAGCAATATTTTGCTGGCAAACATCCGCGCTTTGGTAAAGCCAATCCAGAATTGATGAAAATCCCTTTTTGGCAGGCGATGATTTGTGAAGGTTGTTCTGCTTATACAGCCAAAAATCTTTTTAACGATAGAGAGAATTGGCAAGAAAAAGCATGGTGCTATGAGCGATTTGGTAGAACAATTACACAATTACCAGATGGCAGAATTGTCGAAATTGCTGGTGAACATGAAGACTACTATGACCCGGATTTTTGTATCTATAACGATGTTGTAGTTTATCAAGGTGATGGGAATTTTCAGATTTTCGGTTATCCCAAAAATATTTTTCCGCCAACTGATTTTCATTCGGCTACATTAGTTGGAAAATATATATATATTATTGGTAATTTAGGATATACCGATGCAAGAATTTATAATAAAATTCCAGTTTATAGATTAGATTGGCATACATTTAAAATAGAAAAATTATCAACAACTGGTAATAAACCAGGATGGATTAGTCATCACAAAGCTTACTACAAAGAACAAAATAAAATTTATATTACTGGTGGTAAATTATGTGTAATGGGTAATGAAAAATCAGAAGATTATATAGAGAACTCGGATGATTACGTTTTAGATTTAGTTAACTTAACTTGGAGTCGCGCTACTATTTAAATATAAATCTATCTCTGACTACTGGAATTCATTTAATTTGGTGATATAAAGATTTCCAGAGAAGGAATTATCATTGCCTCAAACCTTCCAGATGTTGGCTAGGTGTTTGCTATTATCTAAGGCTTTCACACTTTCCTACATCCTTAACGCTTTTAAAGTCCCTATTGATTAGCTCTTTGTTCACTAGCTCGATTAACTCGCTGCCACAGTTCACGGTCTTCTCGATAAATAGCTAACGCTGCAATCGCATCTTTTGCATCAATGTCTTTTCCTTGAGCCACTAGTGAAATCAGGAAATCTATTGCTTTATCTTGTCGCAGCATCCCAATTGCTAGTAACAATGTGCGGCGAAGTTCTACGTTCCTTGTTTGCCCCCAGCAATTTCTGAGAAGATCGAATGCTTTCTCTAATCGTGATTCACCCAACGTCAATGCTGCTAACTCACAAATTTGCTCCTTTGGGTCAAAAAGAAAACCAGCAACTATTGCAAATGAATCAGCCGGAGCTAGTTGTAACAAAGCACTGAAGCACTCCGAAATCACCTCTGGTGCTCGATCGCCGATGCGGGTTTTTAAACGAAGTAAAGGTACACCTTGGGGATTTCCTGTGTAGGCGATCGCCTTTGCAGCAGCAACTCTTGCTTCTGGCTTGGGGTCAGCTAGTAGATCAGCTAATTCGTTCATTACGTCTGAGTAGTTCATTCTCACCAGACCTAAAGCACATATACCCCGAAGATGGGCAGCAGTATCTTCAGCTCCTCCCCATACTGGCTCCATCTGAACATGTCGAATCCCTTGCAGAAAAAGGTTTTCATCGCTGTATTCTAAGTGATACAGTGTTTGTGCTATCTCTTTCTTGGCAAGACAATTTTGGTCTACTTGTGCGGGTTTGACCATCATTCGAGCAAAAGCTTCTACAAGATCACCAACTAACTCAGTAATAGTGGATTCGCCGACTATCTTGGCTGCTTGAGCAACAGCTATAGAATATTTACTCTTAAGGCCTTGACGTAAAATTATGATCCCTTCTTCACTTGTCGGATGCCGTCGAATTCGGGCAAGAATAGATAAAGTTTCTTCTAGCTTTTGTGATTTTGGCATATACCATCCTACAACTAGGCGCTCTGTTTTGAATTAGAATTTGCCAAAGCGCATTCCTCACTTTTTAACTACGAATTATTAATAAATATTACTGCCCTAAATAACCACAAAGCTCTTGATAGTTCGCTTGTACTATAATACCATTAACCATTTCATTTTTTAACAAAGTTTGAGGGTTTAACTTCCCTGCTTCTATCAAGCAGCTCGTTTTGATGCTTAAGCTAAATCCCCGTTACTTTCACATAATTGCAAATTGTTTTAATGTCCTTGTGAATGGATGATTCAATGAGAGGGCAAATGCTTAGGTCTTAGCTGATAAACTAATGGATTATTCAATTGCGATTACAACTCTCAAGTATTCAGATCCTATCTTGGCAAGGCTAATAGAAATTATTGGAGATTGCAAACTCTATCAAGTACAACAAACTGGAGACTTGCTCTTTTCCCTATCTCGGTCAATTCTTTACCAGCAAATTTCCGGCAAGGCTGCTGGGAGCATTCATAGCAAATTTTTGCAACTTTATCCTCATAGCCCTTTCCCAACAGCTTTAGATATCCTCAACACCCCAGATGACGTTTTGCGAAAAGCAGGTATTTCACGACCCAAAGTTTTGTATTTGAAAGACCTTGCCCAAAAAGTTCTAGATGGATTGCCTACACTAAATCAATTGCAGGCAATGGAAGATGAATCAATTATCGAAGCTTTAACGCCAATAAAAGGCGTTGGGCGTTGGACGGTGCAGATGCTGCTTATGTTTCGTTTACATCGGCTTGATATTCTACCTGTTGATGACTTAGGTATTCGTGCAGGGATTCGTAGAGTTTATAATTTAGCAGAGCTTCCTAATAAAAAGACTGTAGAAGATTTAGGACAAATGTGGAAACCCTATCGTTCTATTGCCTGTTGGTATCTGTGGCAAGGTTTAGAGATAAAAAATAACTAAAATAGCAACAATAATCCACTGTTCCACAGATTTCCTCGCTCAACGTCCCTACTAAGCATAAAATTAAATTGTCAAGGGTTAAGAATTATGGGGTTGTACTCGCGAGTTATCTTTCCACGTCTTCTCGACTGGAGTTTGTCAGTTCCAAACTTAGCTAAATATCGTCAGGAATTGTTAGCTGATGTAACAGGAGAAGTTCTGGAAATTGGTTTTGGAACTGGATTAAATTTGCCTTACTATCCTTGTGGAATTCGCAAAATCACTACAGTTGACGTGAATCCTGGAATGAATGCTTTGGCAAGAAAGCGCATCAGTGACTCTGGCATTACAGTTGAACAACTCCTGCTATCAAGTGAAAATCTCCCGATGTCAGACAATACATTTGATAGTGTAGTCAGCACTTGGACTTTGTGCAGTATTGCAAATGTACAGCAAGCACTCCAAGAGGTTTATCGAGTACTAAAACCGGGTGGTAGGTTCTTTTTCGTGGAACATGGGTTGAGTGATAAGCCTAGCGTACAGGTTTGGCAGCATCGCTTGACACCAATTCAAAAAGTCGTAGCCGATGGATGTCACCTGAATCGAGATATTCAAAAATTGATAGAACAGCATTTTGACCATGTAGAGCTAAAGCAGTTCACACCTGAAAATTTTTCAGATTTGATAGCTCATCTCTACTTTGGATGTGCAACTAAGAAAGCATTGTAAATTTTTAACAGTTAGGCAATATCTAATAATTAGTTATGAAAGCCATTAATGCAATTCTATTATTTCTGTGACTTCGTGCCAGATTTTCCATCAACACTGCACTCCAATAACCCACATCAGCAGGGCTTTCGCCAATAAGAGAGAGAATCGATATGTAAGATCACATCAGACCCTACGTGAGAACGCAATTTAATACTTTGCATTACTGTTTTCCCCTACTTGCCGATTCATTGGAATTATCTAGTACATCATTAAGTTAAGGGCGAGACTGGTAAGTTTGTATCAATCTCAATCAAGGTAACTTTGGCATTTTCAACTACGGTATTTCCCAGCAGTGTGTCCTGCATTGCTTCAAATTTAGACTCTGCTATCCCAATCCGTTCATAATGTAAAATCACATGATAATGCTTTTGTATTACTTCTCCTGACTCAGAACGCTCTACTGCAAGCCAATCTTTATTTTGGCTTTGGCTCTCTTCGGCAATCTGACGATATTTACTGGCTAACTGCTCCAATGCAATGGCTATAGCGTGTTCTCTGGTTTGCTCAGAGCAACGAATTTCATCTGTGGGCTGGTCAACAGAAGACGATAATTGACAAACATACTGGTCATTGTCATCAGTTTCAACATTAATCGTAACTGTTTCGGTGATTGAACTCATACTTAGTTTTTTAAAAAAATAATTAGTCTTAAACTTCAAGACTGATACAATATTTGTTTTAAACACCTAACATCATAACTACCATATCCTGGCAATATTTTGGATGCTTAACTATTACTATACGCTCAAATCCAAATCTTTTATAATACTTCTCTAGGCTAGGATTATCAATAACACAATCTAAATATATTTTAGAAATATGATTATCAATAGCAGCTTGAATTATTTTTTTTATAACCTTCTTCCCTAGAAAAGTTAATTCTTGTAATTTTGTACATAAGCTTTTAACAATCCAAATATTTGTTTCTGTCTTTAGATATTCAGGATAATAGTCGGGTAGTTTTTCAGAAATAGCAAAAGTGCATAGTAAAACACCATTTTCACTTTTAATAATAAAAGTCTCTTTTTGAATGATATTATAATATATTTTCTCTAGATCATAGCCTTGATTCCATTGTTTAATTCCCTTAGTTCTATAGTAATCAGCAGCAGATTCAAAAAGCTTACATATTTCAAAGAAATCAGAAACTGTTCCTTGAACTGCAAACTCCCCAAAGAGATAAGTAAAACTATAGCTTGTGCTCGAAATTTCACAAGAACTAAATATCTTCATTGTATTAAAAATATAGTCTTGCTTTCATTTTTCCCGCAGTAACAGCTTTTCTACCAAAAGGATATGCAAAACCAATCTTAAAACCAAATTTTCTACTAGATCATACATAACTCCAATTACCTATACTCGGTGAATAACACCGATGCCTACGGCGGCAAGCTACGCATCGCTTTAAGCTTAGGAAAAACCAATATTGAACTCTGTTTACATAACTTGAAAAAAATCCCTAAGAAATGTTCAGTGCGGAAAAGAATTGTAATTTCTTATACTGCAACAACAGATGTAGCAACATGAAGCCATTGTGGAGAACTACCATAATCTTAACTGCGTAGTTTACCGCCGCAGGCATCGCTGGAGCTACCATCAGCGCTATCTCGATTTTCCAAAGAACTAAGCAGCCATCCATCGCGCTTACCGAAGAATGGATCGCTACCCAAGTAGCAGATGGGGACAGCATCACAGTTCGTCTTTCCTGATGGCAGCCAAATGTCAGTCGAGCTTTGTGGCATCGATGCCCCGGAACTGAAACAGGGTAAAACCCCAGGATAACCACTGGCCAATGAAGCAAAACAGAAACTAACTCTTGCTAATCGCGACTGCCCATAACCAACTGATGATCGTTCCAGTAGCAATTTTCAAAAATATACAAGACGAAGAGACGTTTGTAATTCATATTAGGCATTATTTATTAATGAAGAGAGGCGTTACGCTTGATGTAAGGAAATAAACTTAGTTAAGATCCCGAAATGTCCTCACCACAAATCCAATCCTACGATTATAACAACTCTCAAGACCAGCCTTTATCCACTCTGCCGTCGTGGAAAATCAAACTGCTGTATGACGGTCAATGTCCCTTGTGTCTGCGTGAGGTTAACTTTTTGAAGAAGCGGGACGCGGGTCGAGGGCTGGTGGCGTTTGTAGATATTGCAACTGATGACTACAACCCCCAAGCACATGGCGGTGTTAACTATGAAACTGCAATGGGGCGTATTCATGCTGTGTTGCCAGACGGAACGCTAGTTAAAGATGTTGAGGTTTTCCGTCGCATTTACGAAATTCTAGGGATGGGTTGGGTCTATGCTGCAACTTCCTTACCAGTTATCGGTACTATTGCCAACTTCCTATATGGGATTTGGGCTGATTGGCGACTTTTCTTAACAGGACGACCAGATTTAGCGACTATTGTACGAGAGCGTTCTTCTCGACTTGCTTGCAAGACCCAAAGCCGTTGTCGTTTAATGGATGGAGATAACTAAGCCTAGTTTCACAATAAGCGATATCTTACTAAAACTGAAACCATTTTCTCTTCCCCACACTTTTTTTCGTTCACCCATTACAATCAGTTGATTGTAAACCACCAAATCGAAAATTTGGCAAAAGCTTGCATTTCGATCTGGCTAATCTTTTTCCCTCTATTGGTTGCTAGAGGAACTTGAAGTAGAGGCTGCCGAAGTGCTGATTGCAGCGATCATTGCCGTTTGAGCAGTGGCGATGATTTGTGAGACAGCCTTACCCACTAATTCACCATTCGCGATCGCTTGAATCCGCAATCGCGCCTCTCGCTATTCTTCGGATGTAAAGACGGTATTGGTGAGATGACAGGTTTTCATCAAGCTGATTAGCACAGCTGTGCGGGAATCCAGTCGGATATTTTCTAAGACAGCTGCACGCACTTGATTAACAATCGCGCGTTGGATTGATTCATCGGTTAGAAAGTACCGCTGAACAGGAAAAAGCCAGAGTACGGTATGTTCTTGTTGCACCAAAACACCCAGATCAACTAAGGAATGCAACACCACCTTTGGAAAACTTGAATATTTTCGGCTCCAATGGCTAATCCAGAACTTCACGGTTCGACTCCGAGGAGCCGCCACAACTTCATTAAGACATTGATCCAAAAATTCATCGCCTGTTGTACTAGCATTCGCTACCATCAGATGATTGTTATCTATCGTGAGTTTGCCTTGCAGTACTAAATCCAATAGCACTGTACCTATTAAACTGTAGCGTAGAGCAGATGATGCAGCAAAGTGAATTTTTCCAGTTTGAGGATTGAGTGCAAGGAGCATTAAATCTTGTGCAAGATATTGCATGATTAATCTCTACTCTATCTATATTTCAAGATGGCTTTGTTCAACAGAATTACTAGACTCAAGTAGTCATTTACCAATATGGCATAAGGATTTAAACAGTTATCTCGTCCAAAAGTTGGAAATCAATGCTTAATCCTCATCACTGAAACTTTTGGTAGCTCCCATCTCCAAGTTAGTGCTACAAACTTTAGTTACTCTTAGAAATTGACATTGAATTGTATATATGGAATGTAATTATCAAACAAAATTCAGGAATCAGGAGCCAGAATAAGAAATTGAATTCTGTGCAAAGCCGCGGATCGTTCACAGGAGCGTTATCAAATTCATTGACGCTAAATCTGCATCTGTTAACGGGACATTACGTTTGAGAGGAGCGATCGCTATATGATTCTCATGTTCCCGGATGTATGCCTCTACTTCTTGCGGTACTGGTAAGGGCTGAAACTAGTTTTTTAGTCAAGCAGTCAATAGCTAGTTAGCAAAATAATTACAAATAAAGTTTCGCTCTCTTTGCGAAATCCACAACACTGATATTGTAATAATTATTACAACAACAAAGAGCTAATACAAAGCACAAATATTTCTCAATAATAGACTATGTTGAGTTTTTTTCACAAGCATTTGACTACCTGGACAGTAGGGGCTGCTAGTTTACTATCTGGATATATACTCTATCAAATTCCAGTATTTGCAAACACACCCAATACTAATAGGGTCTTACTTACCGCCCAGCCTAAGAAAGACCCTATCTATCGCGTCAAGTTTGCACCGGGCAGTTCATCTACTGTTATCAAAAGTTCAGTACGCTTTGGAAAAAAAGATACTTATGTTTTTCATGCGCGTAAAGGGCAAACAATTATTGCATTGGTAACTTGGAATGGCCAACGTGCTGATGGTAACAACGACGAGCAAGGGCTTTCCGGTTTCACCTTCGTCCCACCGAGTGGTGAGGCAATTGTAGACCCACAAGACGATCGCTTCACTGCCACATCTACAGGTGATTACAAAGTGATTGTTGCACAACCTTATCGGCTGACTAGTCCCAAATATACGTTTGAACTGGCTATTCGCTGAACTTTCGCTAACAAAGAAAATAGGCGACAATGGCTGTGAATTGATTAAGCCAACGCCATTGTCACGCCCACTCTCAAAGTTATACTCAAAGCACTACACCTAACAGATGTATTTCTAATTAAGAGTTCTATGCTAAAGCTACATTCTTCGATTAAAGTTTCTGCTTTTGCAATCTTATCAGCAATTCTCATTTGGCAGCATCCAGCTTATGCTTGGAATAAGGCAGGTCACATGGTATCAGGAGCGATCGCTTACAGTGAACTTCAGCAGAATCATCCACAAGTAATTGAGAAAATTGCGGCGATTTTAACAGAGCATCCTGAATACTCTAAATTTGAACAACAGTGGAATTCTCTCCAGCAATCTAATATTTCTGCTAAAGATAAAAATCTATACTTATTCATGTGGGCGGCAAAATGGCCGGATGAAGCTCGTGATAATCCCGCATTTAATCACCCAACTTGGCATTACATTAACTTTCCTTACCAACCAAGCAGTTCTTCAAACTCAATCCCTCGTGAAATTCCAGGTGAAGAAAATATTCTGTACGCTTTTCAAAAGAATTTCGATATTGTTCAAAGCAATGCCAGCAATAGTGAAAAAGCAGTTGCAATATGTTGGCTGTTCCATTTAACAGGAGATGTGCATCAACCATTGCACACTACTAAACTAGTAACTAATCAGTACCCACAGCCAGAAGGCGATCGAGGCGGAACACGTTTTTACATCAGGGTTAAACCTGATAGTCAAACGATTAGTTTGCATAAATTATGGGACGATCTAATTTTGGGAAGTGAAAGGTTTCAGACAGTTCGTAACACTGCTACTCGCCTGAGAGCATCCTATCAACGTAATAGATTACCCGAATTAAGAGAAACGAAATTTAATAACTGGGCAAAGTTGGAGAGTTTTAAAATCGCAAAACAACAAGCATATATCAATGGAAAACTTTCTGGCAGCACTGATAAGAATGATGGAAAAGCCTTACCACCGAATTATGCTGCTACAGCTAAACCTATTGCTCAACGCCAAATGAGTTTGGCAGGTTACCGACTAGCTGATGTGCTTAATCAAGTGTTTGGACAGTGATAAAAGATATACAATCTATTTTGTTCTCCACCTACATGATATGGGTGGTTTTTGATTTTACTAGAGCGATCGCTTGCTTCAAAGCAGTACACTGGTACTATGCCAAAACTTCCAGAGTGCGTTGGTTGCCAATTCTAAGGGGGTACTACGTTGTAGTCATTCCACACCCCAGTGCGATTTGCGATCGCCATTTGCTGTGACTGTTCTATCACTAGCTCATTTGGGCAGTTGTCACTATTGGGGATATGTCGGGCAAATCCAGCCCTGACCATTTCACCGTTTAAAAATATCTCTTCTTCGCTTCGGTATCCAGGCGTTCCGGGCCGCGGCTTGACAAATACTTCAGCAACCGTTCTCCCATACTTATCTTGTTCGATGGGAATAACCATAACAGCGCCATCTCCTTTGTCAATAAGAGATTGCAGGTAAGACTTGGCTTGTGGCCCCAGCTTTTGTTGCTTCTCGATTGCATCAATCCCACAGAACCGGATTTTTTTAGTTTCCCCGTCACGTTTAACTGTAATTGTGTCCCCATCGGCAACACTCGCAATTGTCCATTCTTGCGACTGCGGCATTGCATGGGGTGACGTGAAATTTGCCGCAGCTTCTATAAGCGATTTAGTTTTGGGGGAAAGTAGAACAGTAGCAATGAAAACAGTGACACAAGCAAGCAAGAAAGCTGGGCTATTTAGGATTTTTTTCCACATTGATAACTATTTCCGCTGTGATGGTTCTATAAGTCAGTTTGCCCAGTTCTCTTGACTTTGTTTTCACACTCAAAATTAAATCTAAAATTTCCATTGTTCTACTAAACTTTTCTTTGTTAAGGTCACATCTCCTCCAACAAATATAGGCAAACCTAGAAGTAAGCGATATTCATTAACAGTAATAATGCCTTGACCAAAAGCTTCATCTATTAAATTAGTGTTTTTGAGTAAGGGTTCAGGGATATTAGGAGATTGGTTATTAGGGAATTTTTCTAGCATCGCTTATTTATTGTTTAATAAGAAAAGGTGTAATGTTGTCACTATATTTAAATATTGCAGAACTAAAGAAACCGCCGCAGTGGTCTTCCTCAAGACAACCCTTACATTCTGGCATATATTCGTTTTTCCAGTCAGAGATGCTCTTGCGATTGTAAGGATAAAGACGTGGATCAAGTAAGCATAGCTGATGATTGTAAACTGAAATAACCATTTTGTTGTGTGCCAAAACTTCAACCGCTTCTACTAACTCTGGTTGATATTCAGTAGGGTCAATCCATAAATCATCAATGTTATAGCGCGTAAAGCCCATCATCTCTAAACCCATAAAAGCGACATGATCAACAAACAAAAGATTACGTGCAATAAATCTAGCCAACTCTGGCAAACGGGAATAAGTTTGTTTGTGAATAACAACTCTAATTTCTACTTTTTGTTTATAACGTTTTAAATTAAGAATTCCTCGAATTGTTTCATCGAAAGCTCCATCAGCCTGAACAACATAGTCATGAATATTAGAAATATCTGAATATAATGGTATTCCAATCATCAAATCAGAGTGCTTGATTTGAGCAACTTGACAAGCTAGTTGTTCTGAGGCAAACTTTCTACCGTTGGAAAGAATATGTACAGAAGTTTCTGGCAAATAGTTCTTTAATGTCCTTATCAGAGTCAATAGATCCTCGCCAAGAAGAGTGGGTTCACCTCCTGTAATACCCATTTCCTTGGTTTCTCTACTTATTAAAGGAATAGCAGTTAACAGATCCTTGACTAAGTATCCATCGTCTATATCTTTAGGAGGCTGAGAACACATCAGGCAATAGTTATTACAACGCTCTGTTACCAACAAAGAGTTAGAATTTGAATGACGGCGGTAAATAACACTTAGAGCAGGCTGTTTTGGGTCAAAGCGAACTACATCTTCAGCATTCAAGTAATGAAGTTCTTCATTTAGGCGAAAACAATTGTTAATCTGGCTAGTATCATATTCAGTATTGTCAAGTAACAAGTAAGCTCTGAAGCCTGTAGGTAATCCATCACATAGTGGTTGCTTCACCAAAAGGATGGCCTCAGACCTTAAAGGAAATGGAAGGTTAATATTATCAGTTAAACGACCGATAACAATTTCAGATGTCCATCTACTAAGATGTTCAATTTTACGAGAGTAAAGTTTCAGCATACTCAAATCCTTACCCAACTAAGTAGTATTTCTTTGGCTTCTGGCTCATCTTCTAGCAAAGTAATAATGTGCCGTAAAATCCCCATATTTTTCTTGCAAAAACCACTAAAAGCTTTATGTCCAACATAATCACCCTGTGTAGCGTAGTGATAAACCGGATCACTCCCGCAGTAAGGTTGAAAACCACAGTCTTGACACATAGGTGTACTTTCACACAATGATTCTTCCAGTGGGTCGAGAAGTGCATCTGAAAGCATCATTTGCTCATAGGTGTCAGTCTGTAAATTACCTAACCTAAATCTTTTATCTCCCATCTCTGCTAGCATTCTAGACTCATCAGAAGCATAAACCTCCCCATCATAATTAAAAATGATGGCACTAATGCCGATCCCAGCAGGAGATTGTAAATCGACATAGGAAGTCCCAAAAGGTGTCAGCATTTTGTTAAGAAGAATACTAGTATAATCCTCAACTAATTCGTATCCCTGTTTGTTGACTTGTAGAATATAATCAAGTCCTTTTTTATAAAATTCTAGCCACTCTAAACTGTTGTAAGCTTCATAAGTTTTGGTCTTGACCGCAAAGCCATAAGGACTTAAAGGACGTAGAAATATGTTGTGAAAATTCTGGCGGATGTACTCATCAATAATCTCTGTTACTCTGGGCAAGCTGGCTTTAGTTGTAGTCATAAGTGCGCCAACTTTATCTACACCCAAAACTGACCGTACTCGTTGAATCCCCTCAATAGCTAATTGGTAACTATTCTTTCCTGAACGGGGACGGTTAGCATTGTGCAAGTCTTCTGAACCATCAAGAGAAGTAGAAATTAATATATTGTGTTCCAGGCAAAATTGTAAGATTTCATCACTGATCTGTGACAAATTAGTAGCAATGACAAATTGCAAATTCTTTTGAGGAGTTAAGTTTTTTAATTCTGCTGCCAAAACAATCTCTTTGATCAAATCAAAGTTGAGTAGAGGCTCACCACCCTGAAACTCAATCTTAATGTTTGGTGCTGGACTTTGAAACGTAAACTCTAATGCTTTCTGGGCATAAGCAGCAGACATATCATAAGTAGTTTTATCATAGCTTTGACGGGAAACCTGACAATAAGGACAGGAGTGATCGCAGCGCAGGGTTACAACAAACATATGCAGACTAGTAAAGTTAGCTATCTGCATACTTTTGGTGCGGTATTTTAACGCAAGTAAATCCAAGGCAACTGATGAATCAGCATCCAAAAGAAAATGTTTCGATTTAAGCTGATTATAAACAATTGAGTTGGGAACTAGTCGTTTATGTACAAAGTCTTGTAATAGGTCTTGGGACAAGACAATATATTCTCCGACTTCATTGGTTAGCACATATCGCTTGGCATCAAGCCTAATGAAGCGAAATGGTAAGAGTTGATACCCTAATACTAAGCTCTGATTGTAAAAATCTAGAGGGTTAAAGCGTTGCGAAACGGGTACTCCCATTTTATATTTTTTAATTTATTAATGAAGTTTTAGAAAAAGCTTGAGCCAATATCAAGTTGCGTGCTGCCTCGGTTTCTTTAGCAATGATTTCTCGCAAGTCTTGATCTATTAGCTCATCACAGAAATCAGCAACAACCTGCTGTATCTTATCTGAAACTGTAGGTTCAAGAAAAGTAAATAAAATACATAGTTTTTGTTCATCTTTTCCTTCTAAAAGGATAGAACATTGAGAGGCAAACTTATAGGCCGTCTTTTTAACAGCATTGAGGCTGTACAACTCAAGATTGATAAATAGTTTTGCCTGATTGTCTTCTAAAATAAAACTTTTGTCTGATAACGACATATTTATTAAGGACTAGAATAGTAAGAAGGGTAAGAGCTATGAGAACTATGCAAACTGTGGGAGTAATATGTTGCTATTAGCTAGCCAATAAGCCTAACTACCAAAAACTTATTCGTCCTCAGTGATATCACTTAGCAGTAGTAACTTTGCGGCAGAATAAGGAGTCCAGTCTGATTTATAATTAATTTGAGCAATAAACCATAAATTACCTTGCTGTCAAGGCAAAGTATTTATATTTGCAAATCTTAGCAAGTACTAATGTTTCGGGCATTGCATAAATGCGGGATGAATAGGCGCTTAAAAGCATTGAAAACTCGTTCCAAATTGAGCGAAATCATCCCATAACTTAGCAACGCCATTTTTCGATGTTGCTGAATTCAAAGATGAATTATTTTTCGCAATTTCGCATATCTACGTAAAAAGTTCATAATTGTCAATCAGCAACACCGATTGTTCTAAATAAATTCTATTAGCATTATACTTACCTACTGCTGGAATAGTGAGAACTATGAGAACGATGAGAACTATGAGAACGGTGTGAATAATGTCTTGCTATTAACTGTTCCTTATTTATTCCTGTTGATGGTGCAATCAAAAGGGGTTCATGCAAGTTATCACTTTCACTAACTTGTGTGTTAGTTACGCTTACTTTACTAAGCAGATTACTCAAATGTATGTTAGAAGTCGCATTTGCTTGTAAAGGAGTTGTGCTAAGTAAAGCTGCCACTACTAACCCAACTGGCTTTAAAAATTCCCGATTCTTCTTACTCATGCTTAAATCACCGATAAAAAAGTTTATTGTATAAATATGCAACTTTAGAAAAAGTTTACGCTTGATTAGGTATCAGATCGTTTGCAATTTTATTTACTGATCACTTAGGCAAAACTTACACTATTTTCTGCTTATGCTTAAATTATACATTTAATAATTTAACTGTAATTAAGACAAGGCTACCTCAGTAATACTATTTAGGCTATTTTTAAAGGATAGTCCTCGATGGGGTTTAATACGGACATATTATACTTGTAAGTAATGTAAGGATTCAGGTCTAATATTTAGGAAGCAGGGATGGGACAGACAGAGTACTTTCCCAAAACCTTTACGCGTTTTTGCCTGATGTCCTGGCTGCCCGCCTGGTTTTCTTTTGGGATAATTTGATTCCTCTTGGGGGGGGAGCTTTTTTGTTTTCGCTTTTTTTCAGAATGTCCCTAGATGGTGGTTTCGATGAAGTCTTGCTGTCCAAATCTCTGCTGACTTTTAACTGTTCTACTTCTTGGTGTAGTTCTAAGATTATTTTCTGTAAATCACGTATTACCTTACTCTACTCAATAATGATATCCACCAGTTCTTCTTTTGATAACTGGTTCAAGCTTTCTCGCTCTAATTCTTGAGGCAGGTTTTGGTTCATATTTGCGATATTCCCCCTCAAGTGTCCCTTTTGTCAACACCCTGCCACCTGAATCCTTACATCAAATCAATGCTCCTGTTCCCGATTTAACCCAAAATATAATTTCTGATATTGAATCAAATCAAAAACAACATCTAATCAAATTAATGCTTCCATCACACATTTTGTAGAGCCATTAAAAAAGCAGTTACTAGATTCAAACAAAGATGCTAAAAATTCGGATAATCCAACATCATTTATGTTGAAAATTCGTAATCTTTTTAAACTGGGAAATCGTACTTAATATAAATTAATTAGCCATCAAAGTTCTATCTAAAATTCCAGCATACCCAGATGTAGTTACTACGCTATTGATTCAGACAGCAATCCTGACATATCTAATATCCGTTCTGACCAAGCACTAGATTGTTCAGACATTTTTTTCCGTTCAGTATCATCAGACCAAATACTATCAAAAGTTAATCTCCATCGTGCCAGTTGAACTTGAATGTTAACCAGTTCTTCAGCATATTCAGGTTCAATTTCTGCTGCCGTCCATTCGATAAAACACATAGTTTCATCTGCAACATTTTTGACCGCTTCAGGGTAAGAAGTGTCACAAAATGTTCTCAGCCTAGCTAAATTAGAAGCTATATGACCTAAGCGATGTGATGTATTTTCGCCTTGAAACCGTGCTTGTTTTTCATCTAAATTCTGGTTCATATCCACCAATTAACTCCTGAGTTATTTTTTTAACACGTTCTTGAATCGCTGGATCTTGAATTACCATTGAGCGATTATTTTGGCTTGGACGTATGTTAATAATCGATTCATAGGCGATTGATTGGTTAAAGGGAGTCCAATCCGCACCCCAGATATATCGCTGTTTACTACCGTCTTCGAGCAATGCTGCTTCACAGAAAGCGTGTTTCTCTCCTCCTCCAGCTAAAATCCCTCTTTCTATATCTACTGCCACTTTAATGTAAACTCGCAAAGTTTGCAGCATTAACTCCACTTGTTCGAGAGTTGCTCTTTCCCTAATAATCAGTACCAAAATCTCACCCCTACCTGTATAAATAAATGCACAAGTCAAAATTCTACTTTGTAGAATCCCTTGAATCCCAAACTTAATCACTTGCAGCATTATGGTATGATTTCCAACTCCAGAAGACTCAACACTTTCTCTTCCAAATCCGTCAAATAACCACGCTTCAGCTTCCCCAACGATTCCAAAAACCTCTGCACCGACTCCTCCAACTCACCCGAATACACCCGACTGATGCGATCGCAAATCACCCGCATCTGCTCACACTCGGCAGGCAAGTAATTGAGCGACTTCAGGTGCTGCAACCCAACTGTGTATTCGCCATCCCAGGTTCTGACAGTGCAACTGAATTGACCCACATGGTTGATTATGCCCCAACAGCCACCCTTGCCTCTGAGTTCGGGGTTGTCCTTTGCAAGTATTTGGCACACCTCCCCCAATTGGTAGGTGCTCGGTACTTGGGTGCGTTCCATTATTTGCTGCACTACGTTTTTAACGATTCTAGCTGGTGGCACTTTACCCCCTGCCTGCTCCACCGCTTTTAGCCACACTTCCTGCTGTTCTTGAGGTTCAAGCTTTGTCATCGGTCTGACTTGTCCCTCTGCTGTCGGCAAAATGTGATCAAATTGATCACATTTTTCCATCAAATTATCGAAAACAACCGCCGCATCCATTAAAAGATAAGACTGGCGACGGCTGTGACCAAACCTATCACGGCAATATTCTTCAAAAGTTTTGTGCGTGGATCGATACAGTCTGCGATCGCGTAATTGGGCCAGTGCCTTGCCAGCTTCAAAAAATGCACGTTCTACTTTGCGCTCTAGATGCAGGCGATCGCTAATTTCCTGCTCGGTTAACTCTGGAATTTCAACAGCAGTAACGTTAATTGTTGCTGAACCTGGGTCTACTTGCTGGGAGATATCCTCGTTTGCAGAGTTAGCTGCTGAAGTTGAATCGGTAGATGCGGCAGAGGTGGCTTTGTTGCGTCTAGAAGGTGGTTTAGGCATAATTCCACCTTTCTAGTTCAATAAGATTTTCTCAGAGTCAACTGCAACGTAAATTTTAGAAGTAGTTAATAACTGCTCCGGCATAGCCCACCACAGGCATCGCTTCTTTGGAAAAGCTAAAGGTAAGGCAAGAGGATTAATAGTCTGAAGGTTAATCGCCATTAGAACTTTCTGTTAAGTTAACCCCAGGAATATGCTGAATCCATTCACCTAAGCACTCTTTCAAATCCAGCCCTACAGCATTGGCTGCTCTGATGAGGGTGTCTAAAGGTACACCCTTTGTATCCTCGTTCTCAATTCTATTAAAATTTGCCCCGCTCATTCCGGCGTAATCACCAGCTACGGTTAAACTCATCCCCGCAGCTTCTCTTGCCTTTTTCAAAGCAGTTCCGATACCAGTAAACTCCACTTCAATAATAATTTTGGTTGTGCCAAGCCTACCTCGTCTTTTTGCTCCTCGGTTCAAAGGAGGATTAAACCAAGCAATCAAAGCATTCTCTACTATAGGAAGTAAATCTGCATCACAATGCAAATATGAAATCTTAATTCCATGCATCATTGCTATTTCAATTCCCTTGTGATGGGAAAGCCATCGTTTTCGAGGATTTTTAGTTTGTCCGATGTATTGCACTACACCTTGAGAATCGATAGCAAAGTAAATACAAGGCGTAGTCGGTAACTGCGATCGCTCGTGAAGAAATACTGAAGGTAAGGCAAGAGGATCGATAGTGGCAGGATTAATCGCCATTGTTCAACTCCTGGGCTGGTATCCATTTCAGTAAACTATCTGGTTGTATGTTGTATCGACTACAAATCGCGTCCATGACATCTCTGCCAAGATACTGAGCGGAATTGTTGTACAAGCTATACGCAGTAGTCCGGCTAATACCAGTTTCTTGCCAAAACTGATAAACGCTCATCCCTTTGCTGTCAACAAATTCCTTAATCCGATTTCTCATGGGCATACCTTAGATTGCCACTGATATATTCACAATTAACTGTTATTGCAAAGTAGTTAACACTATTATAGAGTAATTGTAGTATAAAGTTAACTAAGAATTTAAAGCGCTTTTATAACCACTGAGTGGAGTAACAGATTAGATAACTGTCTTTCTACAGTGAATTTTTGTAATATTTATAACAACAACCTTTAAAACTGCTCAAGCTAACCCATGTCGGACTCAGAAAACCCAAAGCAAGTTAATAAAAATGACTTACGAAAT
Source organism: Nostoc sp. DedQUE04 (assembly GCF_034530995.1). Lineage (NCBI taxonomy): Bacteria > Bacillati > Cyanobacteriota > Cyanophyceae > Nostocales > Nostocaceae > Nostoc > Nostoc sp. DedQUE04. Next base: position 45,506 of record NZ_JAVRCA010000012.1, read on the forward strand.
GCCCAGTTTGATGGTAGTTTGATTAATGCTGACACAGTAAACGCTGGGCAAATTGGGAATAATGTCTACAATATTCACTTTGGGCAGTCCAATCTTAAAAATATTCAAAATCTCAAATTAAAACCTAACACTCTCAATGAGTTGGTGAATTTATTGCGTCCTTTTTTGGAAGATGAGAGAAGCCGTCGCCCTTTTTTAGTTTTAGCTTTAGGTAATGATGCACCTGTATTGCAACATATTAATTGGAGTGGTGCTGTGGCAAGTTTTATTCCAGATATGTTGTGTAAGCTTGCTGATTATGGTGAAGTAGCACCAGGAAAACAAGCACTATGGACATTATTGGAATATGTGCGGCCGCAAGTAGGTGTAGATGTACAACAACGTATCGATAAACTTATTCGTCAAGTTAATTTACCAGCTTCTACAACAAACGATCTTGATGGGCTTGTGCAAAAAGTAAGAAAAGGTCTATATGATGAATGGCACTAAGAAAAGCTGAAACACCCGCGGGTTAGGCAGTTTGCAACTGCTTTCGTAATTCATGCCGGGGTTTCGTCATCAAGGGGTAAGCTTTTGGGCGACGTTTACGGACTCGTGGTTCATTTCTAGCAGGACGTGCGGGAACAGCCTTGTGAGCGATAACTTTAAGTAAAGTACAATAAATTTGAAGACGTTTTGTTGAATGAGCAGCTAACAATTCAGGAATAAAGTTATTTAAATGATGGCGAGTGCCTTGGAGTGATAAGCGCAACGGAGGAGTACCGTAAGTAGTACCTGCCGACCACATCAAACCACGCAGTAGATTGTAAGCAAGTAAATAAATATAAATTTCTTTGCGTACCATTGAAGGAGTTTTACAGCGCAAAACATCCATTCCTAATGTAGTTTTGAGATGTCTTAAATCTAATTCAACGTCCCAGCGCTGACCGTAAAGCCCAACAATATCCAGAGTTGAATAAGTTACTTTCTCTAACAAAGTAGTGATTAAGCTAACTCTTTCTGTACGAAAACCAGGAATAACAATGTAATAGTAAATTTCTCGCACAGTTATAGTGGGAGGTAGAGCATCAAATTCATCTTTACTCAATCCTGTTGGGCATTTTTTAGGTTTATACCAAGTTACCAACTTGTCACAGGCTCCAATAATTTTGCCTTTACGCATGGATGTTGTTCGAGCTTGATGTTTACGGAAGACTGCATCACAATTAAGTTTTAACAAAGCGACTATATCGGCGTAAGTGCAAAAAGCTCTATCCCCTAAAAGAATATCTAAGGGATTAAGAAACTGATATAGTTGGCGAGCTAGTTTAATATCGTGGGTGTTCATAACATCGATACATAGAGCAACAGCTGCTCCTGTTACTAAACTGAATATCACACCAATTTTCGCAATTGGGAATCCACATCCAGGCTTTTGGCTACTTGTTTGAGGGTATGCTTTCTGGTTCTCTACAGTGTCAGGCATTGAGACAGTTGAACCGTCTATTACTTTGACATTTCGACCACGCCATAAATATTCTATTGTCAGTTTATCTTCTAGACTTTGTGCAGCTTTGCCAAAAAGTTGTTCTAATAATTTCTCTGGTAATTTTACCCTAGCTTGGCAATAAGCGCTTGTATCAGTTGATGGAAGTTCTACTCCTTCACCTGCCAGTTGTGCAATTATTTTACTCACTGCATTATGGCAACTCTTATCAGTATCTAAAACTTGAGATAAAAATGCCCATAATGTTACTACTGGATCAAATAATCGTTTATAGTATCTAACTTTTAGTTCTGAAAGGGCTTGCTCAATTACAGAAGCTGGCAACAGTTCTTTAAAAGGTAATCCCAGAGATGAATTGAATTTATCCTTGAGGATTTGTACTCGTAGTGTCACAGTAGTATTTATGATGTTGGCTTGCTCGTCTTGAAAGAAAGTATTTCATGAACGAGTAAGCTTTTCCTACCTAAAAATTTTTTAGACAACCTGTACATCTTTGCACTGTCTAGAGTTAGGCATAGCGTAGTTTACCGCCACAGGCATCCCAACAAGGCTCCTGGTTACACCAGGAGCAAACTTCATTAGCGATCGCAACACTTCATCAAGGACAATCGCCTGCCCCATCCCGACACTGTTTATTAATAGCTTCAAAATCTGTAGCGCTTATCCTGTATAGCTTAGAGCTTTTCTTAGTGCCATTCGTCTATATGATAGAATCCAAAACTTGTATGGAACCATACAATTATTAGATATTGCCCATCCAGTAGAAATTGACCGTCTTTATGTTGATGTCAATATTCTTGAGGAACCCTGTAGTTACTCTCGTTTAGAAATTGATGAGTTATTAAGGGGTCGTGACCAAAGAGAAGATTTTAATCGTTTTGGTTTATCTAAAGTGCGCGAGCGAGTCACGGGACTTCAATCAGTGAAGAAATATGCAAAATTAATGATATTAGGAAAACCGGGATCGGGGAAAACTACCTTTTTGCAGCACGTTGTTATTGAATGTAATCAGGGCTATTTGCTAGCTGACCGTATACCAATTTTAATTCGGCTTAGGGATTTTGTAAGACAAGCCAAAAGAGTAAGTAATTTTAGTTTCGATTCTCATATAAGTTCCTACTTGCGGGAAGTTGCTTCTCAACAAGAAGTGACAGCGCTACTTTCAGCAGGTAAGTTTTTATTGCTACTGGATGGACTTGACGAAGTTCCGGAAGAAAACAGTGATGCAGTGGTAGATGAGATTGAGTTTTTTCTAGATAACTATGACCAAAATAACTTTATTATTACCTGCCGAGTTCAAGCGCAAAAATACAGACTCAAGCGTTTTAACTATGTCGAAGTTGCTGATTTTAATTCTGAACAAATAGTAAAATTTGGTCACAAATGGTTTGCTGCTAATTCTCGGAATGGATTACAGGAAGCCGAAGCAAAATCATCAAAGTTAATAGAGCTATTTAACTTGCCAGAAAACCAAAAAATTAAAGAATTAGCAGTTATCCCCATTTTGCTAAGTTTAACCTGTAGAGTATTTGATGACAAAGGTAAATTTTACTCGAAACAATCTGAACTTTATGAACAAGGATTAGAAATCCTACTGTCAAAGTGGGATGATTCTAGGAGAATTAAGCGTTATTCAGTTTACCAAAATTTATCTATCGAACAAAAGCGGAAACTATTAACTTATTTAGCTGCTCGTAAATTTGAACAAGAACAATATATGTTGTTTGAACAAGATGAAATTCAAAGTTACATAGCTGAGTATCTTGATATTTCGCTAGATGATAGTCAAACACTACTTGAGTCAATAGAAGCACAGCATGGTTTAATAGTAGAACGGGCACAGCGAATTTACTCTTTTTCTCACTTGACATTTCAGGAATATTTTGCAGCTAAATGGTTTATCGAACGTTCTAACTGGAAAAATTTGGTTAGTCATATTACTGATAAACAGTGGCGAGAAGTATTTTTGCTATCAACAGAGATGCAGACGAACGTAGATAGTTTTATTTTATTAATGAAACAAAAAGTTGATGCAATAGTTGCTGCTGATGAAAAATTACAAAACATTCTTGCCTGGGCAAATCAAAAATCTACTTTAGTCGATAAAGTTTGTAAATCAGCCGCAATTAGAGCTTTTTATCTGTCCATTGAAGTACAAAACTCATTTGACGACCATCTATCGCGTCTTATCATACCTTCATTTAATCCTGGTATATCTCGTTCCTTACAAGTAGATCATTTATTGTACCGTTGCGTCTTTCACTCTCGCAGCCCAGATTTTAGCCGACTGCTCTACAGTTCTGGCTCAAGCAGTTCATTCTGTATGTCTATAATTTGTATAACAACCACATATTTAGATTTTGAAATCTTTCTTGATGAACTTCTTAAAGACTCGCTTAACCTCCAACCACAACTAAAAGAAGAATTAATTAAACTCAAAAATAAATTACCCAATGGACAGGAAAGAATAAAATATGAATAATTCTGGAATGAACACAGCAAAGCTTGGATAGAAGAATTGATAATGAATATGAATAGTTATTGTCAAATATGTCAAAATTGGCAATTAAATAATGAGGAAAAAGAATTATTTAAACAGTATTATAATGCAAATAATTTGTTAGTGGATTGTCTAAATAAAGTTATTGCGATGAGTGACAATGTGAGAGAGCAAATTGAGGAAAAATTGTTTCTACCCATCGCCGAAATCGAAAAGTGCAAACATGAAAAATGAACGCTACTCATCATCTTCTACTTTATTTCGTAGATGCAGATGGTGTAGATTAACAACACCATAACGGTTTCAAATACAAAGCTTTAACCGTTGCTCGACCACAAAATGTTTGCTTTAAATTAAAAGTTTAGTAATAAGTTTTATAGGATACAGTAATCGTGACCGTACAATTATCCACAACTGACTTCCAACGCCTTACCCGCATTATTCAAAATTTACCCGACTTTGCTAATGTACGCGATCGCCGCCGTCTAGTGGCAGGTGCATTGCAAGGTGTAGCCCAAGCAGATGTCATGCTGGCGCGTTTAGATTTGGATGGTACGCCGATGGGTGTTTCTGTGGAAGTAGTGCGATTTTTAGCTCAATTTGGACGAGTCGCTTACGATAAAGAAGCCCTCGCTGTCTTCCTCAATTGTATTCAGCCTTACACTGGGGATGAAGATAAAGACTTTATCGTAGAACTATTTCGGAACTACCCGCTTGATGTTCCAGTCAGTCCTAGCCGTGGAATTGGCAAGTGGAAGGGAGTAGATAGTACAGCTGATATCAAAGAAAAGATTATTGGGGAAAATACATTACGCGATATATACATTTTAAACTTGGCTCTGGAAGCTTCAAAAGCCGTGGTTCGGATCGCCACTCCAGACAGTTTAGGCACAGGATTTATGATTGCGCCTGATTTACTAATGACGAACAATCACGTTATTAATAGTCAAGAAGTAGGAGAGAAAAGTGATTTTAGTTTTAACTATCAACTGGATATCAACGCGCAAGAATGCCCAACACAGATTATTGGGGCTTTAGCTGGAGGTGCTTTTTATACTAATGAAGAATTGGATTATACAGTAGTAACCCTGCAAGACGTACCAGACTTCGGCAAGCCTTTAATCTTCAAAAGTAAGTCGATGCGGCGAGATGAGCGTGTGGCAATTATTCAACATCCTGGCGGTCATTTAAAGAAAATTTCGATTCAGAATAATTTTGTTGCTTACGCCGATAATAGCGTATTACAATACACTACCAGTACAGAACCAGGATCATCTGGTTCACCTGTGTTTGATGATACTTTTCAAGTAGTTGGTATACACCATAGCGGAGGGATGCTTCCAGAACCTAATACTCAACGCCGATATCTACGCAATGCGGGAACAAGTGCGATCGCTTTGTTGAATGACCTTCAGAAAAATGCACTAGAGATTTATAAATGTTTATCGAGATAGTTAGGCGATGGCGATCAGTAGCGATATTATCCACAAGTTATTGCCTCTACTCCGACCCTTAATGGAAGATAAAAAAGAGCGTCGAGCATATTTGAGTAGAGCATTAATTAATGCACCTGTTTTAAATCGCTTAGAGTGGGATATGTCCGTGGATATTTTTATTACTGATATGCTTAAAAAACTCCATGAGTTTGGAGAAATTAGTCTTGGAAAGCCTGCTATTTGTGCATTATTAGCAGAGATTCGTCAAGATGTCGGAGTAGATATCCAGATAAAGATTGATGAAATTGTTAGAGAGTTTCGAGGTTTTCAAACACCACCAGATTTACTGTTTGATTTGCTATTACAAATTGACTTTAAATCGCAGGCACGGTTAGTTAAAAAAGTTATGGAGTTACACCGGACAGCTGCCTTTTTAATTCACGGTGAGCCTTATTGCGGACAACAACTTTTAGTAAATCGATTGTTGCGATTGAAGCCAGAGTGGAAAAATATTTCGCCAATTAAAATCGATGTCAGCCACAACGGAGCAGGCAGAAGTACTCTTCACCTATGGCGGCAGCTAGCATCTTGGTTTCGTTTACCGAAAGACGTAGAATCAAAAGAAATTACTCATAGAATTTGTGAACGGCTTTGTACTCAAGATGTTATTTTGATATTTTCCACTGTGGATTATATGCTGCCAAAAGTGCTATTAGCATGGCTGCAAGAATTTTGGCAACCACTGGTAACACAAGTTGAAGTCAGTTCTTTTGCTAATCAAGAAAATACACATTTATTAATGTTTTTAGTAGATAATAGCGGCAGTGTTTGTCAATCAAATATTCTGTTATCAAAGCAATTCGATGAATCAGAGTATCCACGTATCCCACTGTATTTACCACCTGCTAGTCCTTTTCCATTGGATATTTTAGATGATTGGATTGATATGGTTACAGCTATGGAAAGCCTAAACATACCTACTGGGTTAACAGCCAAAATATTGTTAGAAAAAACCGAAAATGGAATCCCAGAATTTGTTTATGAAGAAATTTGTTGTCATTGCGGTCACAGTTGGGAGGGAGGGTTAGCAAAATGGCTGATTTAGCAAGTGTACTAACTGCTAATGGCAAGCAGTATTATGCAGGTAAGCCAATCTCACCCGAAGATGGCCAAAAGTATGGATTAGCCCCATATATCGCATCAAAAGAATTAATCAAAGCTGTTAATCTCGCAATTTTCTTAGAGAAACGCCCGTTATTGCTTAAAGGTGAACCAGGGTGTGGTAAAACCACCTTAGCGCAAGCAGTTGCTTACGAATTAGGTTTACCCTACGAATCTTGGTATATCAAATCAACAACTAGAGCAAGGGATGGGCTTTACACTTATGACGCAGTTGGTCGTTTGCACGATGGTCAACTTACTCAAATAGGTGAAACAAATAATTACAAAGTCAAGAATTTAGATAATTATATCAAGCTTGGGCCTTTGGGACGTGCTTTTAAAAATGAAAAGCGTACTGTCGTTTTAATTGATGAAATTGATAAAGCAGATATTGACTTCCCTAATGATTTGTTGCGAGAACTAGACGAGCAGAGATTCACAATTGAAGAAACAGGGGAAGAAATAAAAGCAATTTATCCTCCCATTGTCTTTGTTACTAGCAACGATGAAAAAGATTTACCAGATGCATTTTTGCGTCGGTGTTTGTTTTATTATATTGAGTTTCCATATTCACAGTTAGCTAACATTGTTCAATCACATTTTTCGGCATCCTCTCCTGATTTAGTAGAAGCTGCGGTACAGCGTTTTAGTGAACTGCGACAGAAAATGGAAAAAGGAAAAGCTGGGAAAAAAGTTACTACAAGTGAGTTACTAGATTGGTTTACCGTGTTGCGGCAATTCCCTGAAGATGAAATGCTAAAGCAGTTAAAAGGAGAAATACCTTTTCCTGAAGTTCTGTTAAAGAAATGGGAAGACCATTTACGGTATTTGAAGTATGAAGCTTAAAGAACTACCACTGCTAGATATTTTTAACAGCTTGCAGCGACATGGTTTGCCGTTGGAGGTTGAAGAATATTTAGTACTTATGCGTAGTTTAGAAGGTGGTTTCGGAATTAGTGATCGTCAAGAATTAGAACAGCTTTGTTGTATGCTATGGGCAAAATCTGAGGAGGAAAATCGCCTGATTCGTCGGTTATTTGACCATCTGTGGAAGCAAATTGAATCGCACTCAGTCAATTCAGATTTCTCTACACGAAAAATTTCTGAATCTTCTTCAATAGAAACATCAATATCTAAAGCATCTTCAATTGATGAATCGTTACCTGATTTAGAGACAACTCCCACTATTACCCCAGAACCAGTGCAAGCTGTCCAAGCTGTGCGGAGCAGTCGCGGTGATAGACAGATGAAACGACCGCGCTATATGCTTTTGACAGAATATTTTCCCGTTACCAAGCGACAAATGAAGCAATGCTGGCGTTATCTGCGCCGTCCGGTGAGCCAAGGAGTACCCACAGAGTTAGATGTTGAGGCGACGGTAGCAAAAATTGGACGTGAGGGTATTTTACTGCAACCTGTGATGATGCCACCGTGTACCAATCGCACAGATTTGGTTCTACTAATTGACCAGGAAGGTTCAATGGTGCCATTTCACGATTTATCGCGGCAGTTGGTGGAAACAGCAGAAAGGGGAGGACAATTGAGAACAACTAATGTATTTTATTTTCACGACTACCCAGATGAATACTTATACCGTCATCCAGCAATGCTTGATGCCAAGGCTGTTTCTGAAGTGTTGGAGGAAATTGGCGAACGAGCGGCAGTATTAATTATTAGCGATGCCGGAGCAGCACGGGGGAATTTTGACCAAGAACGGATTGATAGTACTAAGGTATGGATTGAGCAGTTACAAAAGTCGGTACGTTATTTCGCTTGGTTGAATCCGATGCCTAGTGAATGCTGGCGGCAAACTACTGCTGGAGAAATAGCTCGTTTTGTACCTATGTTTGAGATGAGTCCGCAGGGAATGAATGCAGCAATTAATCTATTGCGAAGTCGGTATGTTAGTGGGGAGGTTGCGTACTCATGGCTGATGTGAGCGCCGACATTAATCAAAACCGCGCAATGAGAATTTCCCAGCGGCGTATTGAAGGGTTTGCCCAGCAATTTGGAGAAGCACACCGGAACTTGGCTCGTAATGCGGCGTTTCCATTGGTGCTGACACCCGATTTACTTTACCAAATTTGGGCAAACTTTGTCCCTGAAGCCCCTTGGACGGCCGTTACTCATGTGCTACTGTCGCGTTTGTGTCGGCAAGTGGGTTATGAGATGTTTGAGATGGATATCGCTGATCGAAATTTATTGTTGAGGGAACTTAAGGAAGCTCTGGGACAGGAACGCTTTAATGATTTAGGAGAGTTTTTACTAGATTACGTAGCACAGCGATTGATTGATGATGACACAGATACAAGGGATCTGCGAGAAGCACAAGAGTGGACAGCGTTGGTGTATACTAAGCCGGATGTAGCAGCACAGAAGTTGGCGCAGAGTTTAAGTAAGCGAGTGCAGCAAAAAGATATACAGGAGTTATTAAGGTTGGCTTCGTTAGTGAAAATTCTTGCACAACCTTTGGTAGAGGCTGGTTTTAAGCAGTTGTTAGTTTACTGTCAGGGGATGGAAAGTTTTGCTCGTGGCAATTTAGAAGAGGCAAAACTTCAATTTAAAAGTTTATCTGGACAAGATTCTCAAATAGAAATTGCTGGGATAAATCTAGATTTTCCAATAAAAAAAGAAGAAATTTATAAGGGCGATAGAACTTTACCCTCTAAAATAATTACCCTTGATAGTCTGTTTGAGATTGTTGACCGCCTACTAATTGAGAGCCACAATCGCCCCCTTAATTCCACAGAAAATCTGATTCTGCGTGGGATTTGGCAGTATAAAACTTATAACCAAATAGCTATAGAGGCAGGTTATAGTCCTGGCTACTTTACCAATGTTGTTGCCCCAGAGTTGTTTGGGCGACTCTCTAAGGTCATTGGCCAGCGCGTGACGAAGAAAAACTGTCAAGTGCTGCTGGAATCTTATGCCATTGTTGAAGCAGCTCCAAATACAAAACTTTTGAAACAAGACCTGACGCAATTTCCTCCCACAGTTAATCAGGATACATCACCAAGCTACCCCAGTGGCTCAGTTCCTCTCGCCTCTCCCTTTTACCTCAAACGTTCTTACCTTGAGGAACAAATCTATCAAGAAATTAAGAAACCAGGAGCGTTAATCAGGATCAAAGCTCCCAGAGAAATGGGCAAAACTTCACTGCTGCTGAGGATTCTTGACTATGCCAAGCACCAGGGTTACTGTACTATCAGCTTGAATCTAGAACAAGTCGAGCAGACAATTCTGAGCGACTTGAATCAACTTTTGCGCTGGTTGTGTGCCAATATTGCTCGCCAGCTTCAGCTTAAACCAATGTTAGACGAGTATTGGGATGAAGATTTGGGAAGTAAAGTTAGCTGCACCGTCTACTTTCAAGAATATCTACTAGAGTCAATTAATACTCCCCTGATCTTGGCGTTGGATGAAGTAAACCATATTTTCGAGCATCCCCAAGTAGCTAAGGATTTTCTACCTCTGTTGCGTTCTTGGTACGAAGAAGCGAAAAGACTGCCCATTTGGCAAAAGCTTCGTCTAGTCGTGGTTCATTCAACAGATATTTATGTTCCTCTTGAACTTAATCAGTCTCCTTTCAATGTAGGGTTACCGATTCAGTTAGACAACTTTAGCCAAGAAGAAGTACAGCAGTTAGCTCAATGCTATGGACTCAATTGGACAGATGGAGAAGAAGCTAGAAAATTAATAGCAATGGTCGGGGGACATCCGGCACTAGTAGATTTAGCTCTCTATCATCTGAGTCGAAACGAGCTAACTCTGTCGCAACTGGTAGAAACTGCTCCCACTGCTAGCAAAATTTATTCAAATCACTTGCAACGTCATTGGACAACCTTGCAAGAGCAGCCTGAATTAGCTATTTCTCTTGCTACTGTGATAAATTCTACTCAACCAATACAATTAGAACCTATAATTGCTAACAAGTTAAGCAGTATGGGGCTTATTAAATTAGATAATAACCTAGCCATACCTAGTTTTCGGTTATATCGACAATTTTTTCAGCAAAAGCTGGCCATTAAATCAATACGGTTGCCAAAATAAGAGCATGAAGAGGTAGGGCGTTTCGTAGTAGAGTTGTTGTCTTTCATAACGAAAACTCAAAAACTACTTACCGATATACATTTGTTCTCCAAAAAACTCAAAAGCTTTTCCTCAACGCAGTCAAATACGGTCGCCTCAGTTCCCTCCAAACACTTCAAAACTGCCTCTGCTGGTGCTTCCAGTTGCCACTACTAAGTAACCTACGAATGCGATCGCAAAGGAGCTGCATCTGCTGACATTCCGATTCCAGGTAATTCAGTGGCTATTTCCTCTTTTTGTAAACCATTGGTTAACAAATTGTCCATGACTGTCGCTGCGGCAATCTTGTAGCTGGCTGCTATCCGCGTGTAACCAAACCTTTGCTTGCAATATTCTTCAAAGGTTTTGTGAGTTGAACGGTAAAATTTGCGGTCGCGTAATTCCGCCAGCGCCTTCCCCGCTTCAAAAAACGCCCGTTCTACCTTCCGTTCAAGATGCAAGCGATCGCTAATTTCCTGCTCGGTTAATTCGGGAATTTCAACAGCAGTAACAGTAATTGTTGCTGTAGCTGGGTTTTCTTCTTGGGTCAGGTTATCTGGTGGCGTGTCGTCACTGGATGCGGTAGAGGTGGTTTTGTTGCGCATACTTACAGATTAACTTACTTTCAAAGATGTCTAGTTGCTCTTTTAATAAATCAAACCAAGCAATTTTGGATTGTAATAACCCACTGTTTAAAACTTTGTGATTTCTCCACCTTTCCCGAAGGTTAATAGCTTTACCTATATACCGAACTTTGTTTTGTATATCAATTACAAAATAAATACCAGAAGTAACTGGTAATTGCGATCGCTTTTCTAATGTTACAGAAGGTAGAAAAAACGGATTTATAGTCTGAGGGTTAATCATCAAACTTTACAATCAAATTTATTTCAAGAGTGTTCTAAATATCCTTAACTTCCCATGCTCTTAAACCGTCATAACTAAAGCCCAAATAAAAATCAACAGGTTGATTTTCTGATCGACCACGACTGTGATGACTGCGTGCTGGAACATAAAAGGCTAACAAACCTCCTTTTATTTCGATATAACCCTGTTGTGGTGCTTCAACTTTACTTATACGACCTTGAACTCGCACTAACCTATCAGTTCTTTCCCAAAACTCAATATTTGTTTTCCACTGCCCTAATTCTGAATGATGAATAAGACTATTCATCCCAGCACCAGAGCCAAGCCACTCAAAACTATTAGTTCGATTTCTACGGAACCGTGCCATTTGGCGACACTCTTCTATATAACGTTCTGCATTGTCTTTAGCCTGTGCAGATCCTTGTAATGCTGAAAGCACATAAAGTAAATATAAATAATAAACCGAGTCAAGTGTTCCAGAGTTAGTTTTCCAATAACTGACCCGTTCAATAATAAATTCAAGACTGTACGGAGACTTAGACCAACGTATTGCTTGTATCCATAATCTAAGGTCTTTATCATTACTAGGCTCTTCTTGTAGATTTGCTTCTAAAAGAGATGCAATCTTTTGTAAATCATGTGCAGGTAATTGATTCCATGAACGTTCATGTCGTGCAAGATGAGTCCAAATAATTTGACGACGGAGTGGAGGATGATAACTATCTTTGCGATTTAATAAACTATCCCAAGTTTGTAAAGCAAGTTCATGCCTTCCATATAAAGCATCAAGTTTGCCTCGACATTCTAATTCTAATGGGCTTGGTTCCCCTTGCCCTTCACGATTACGCCTAACCTGCTCCAAAAGATATTCAGCACGTTCAAGACTATTTAGCAAGAAAGGATCTATACCGGGAGTTGAAAGGTAGCCAAGAACTCCATTCTGATGTTTTGTACCTACATAATCTAAAATCTTAGCAAGCAATTGTACTTCACTAATGTGTCCATGTTCATCATCTGGGCTTTCTTTTCTTGCATCTTCAAAAGAACTGCTGGCAATTTTTGCAAGAGCTACAATGGCTTGTAAATCACTTTTTTCTTCAATAAGGTTATTGATTTGATAACGTATAACCATACCCTTCATATGATGAAGAACATGATCTGTTCCATTAGTTAGTAATATTGCTCGTTCAGCACATTCAAGAGCTTGTGTATAATTTTTCAACTGAGAAGCATAAAAACGTCCCAGATGCGCCCAAAAATGAGCTTCTTCTGGATAAAGTTGAGTTAATTGCCGTAGTGTCTCAAGCCTGCCTTCAGGCGATGGAATATCTTGTAACAATTGTGAAAAGCTTTGAAGTGCTGGTGCTATCATTTTTTCAGTTCCCAGCACATCATAATTATTACGATAAATAAATGCACGTCTGACTAACTCTAACATTTCCTCACTAGGTATCAAGCTACTGCCACGGCAGAACTCTGCAAAACTTTTTGCCAAGATTGACAAACTTTGCTTCCATGTTCGCCTATCTGCACTAGCAGCTATTAACCCTTGTTCTAACACTTCTTGCGCTACTAAATGGTGCGTTGTGCGCCAAACATTCCCTTCCAATTCAATCAAAAGGTCAAGCACTTCCTTATTCAAAGAGAAAGCATCATTAAGATTAACCTTTTGAGTTGAGGGAATACTCAAGAACTCCGAAAAAGCTTGTGCTTTTATTGGATGTTGAGCATAATAATGTGCAAGTGATAAGAAAACTAAAATATTTTTTTGATCAGAACTTAATTTTTTTAATCTATTAGCCACATATCTTTCTAAACCAAGAAATTCACGTTCAAAAGTTTGTAATCCAAAATAAAAAGCAGTTTTTACCTTCTGTTCCTGACTCGAAACTAATCTTTCTAATTCTAGGCGCTTTCCGGGCTTAAATTGTGAAAATTTTTCTACAAATTGCCAAGATTCTTTATTTGACAATATAGCTTCCAAATAAGTAACTCTTTCCCTCTCAGTTTGTGGTCTAAGACGGCGTTGAACATGCAAAATAACAACCGAAATTTGTCTACTGCGAAGGGAGATATAGAGTTCATCAACTTGTCTTTCAGGAACTTGAGCATTATCTACCAAAAGTAATATTGGCTGTCCAGCTAATGATGCTAATTTAAAAAGTCTATCAGAAGTTTCAAGAGGTTTACTTCGTTTAAGAACTACACATGGATATTTAGTATGTAAATCCCAAATAATACGTCTAGCAACAGTAGTTCCACCTGCTCCTGCTTCATGATAAAGATTCACTCTCCATGCACGTCTGCTTGATAGTTCAGCTTCTATCTGCCGTTTAATTTTATCAGCTTTATCTCGGTCAACATCACAATGCAAGCTTAATTCATGCCAAGTAATTTCTGCTCCACACAAAAAGCGACGACCAATTGGTTCATTTAAATCTGGTATCGTTATGCCTGTATTAAGGTGAACAATTTCCATTTCTTCTTCTAACCATTTCCGGTCATCAGAATTTAGAGGTATAGGTGCATTAGAACTAGAAGGTAGTAAAAAATCCTCAGTCTCCATTCTAACTCTATTAGAAATTAAGGCGCTTAAGCCTGAGCATAATTGGTGAAGGTCAATATTAATTATTTCTACATCAACTTCATCCATTACTTGCTGGAGTTCACCAGGATACTTGGTAGCTATGACAAACTCAACAGCATTTTCAAATGCTACTTGTATTGAGCCAAGGGTTGATTGTAAATGACGAACTAGCTGTGGTTCCTGATACCAAAAAATAATACAGGTAATAGGAGCCGGACTTATAGCTCTTGCAAAATTTTTTAGCTGTTCATCCATTTCACCTTTGTAACTTTTTTGCCAAGTTTTATACTCTCCAGTCTCTACAGTGCCTTCTCTACCTTCTAGCCCACGAGTAAAAAACCAATATGTTGTCCCCTCTGGATTAATAGTTATACGATCTTTCTTAACTAAGGTATGTAAGCTTTTTTTAAGTACACTTTTAACCTTTTTTAGTAAGCCACTTACATCACTTTGAGGATCAAAGTCTAGTACTAATGAACTAGGAATTTCACCTAACACAGATAAGTAATCTATATTTTCTTCTCTAAGTGGACTTACAACCATAATGTATTTTCGGCATAAGTCAAAGCCAGAAGAAGTGTTAATATAAGTCGTTTCTAAAAAATTATCCCACGCTGATCTTATTTGAGATAAAACAGGATAATTTATATCTTCTTGAAACCAACGCATAATATTATAAGTTTCTTCTGGTGTCCTTGTTAGGTCATTAGAAGAACCTCGTCGAAAATAAATATGATTACCTATTTTAATTTTTTCACCATGACTCTTGACAAATTTACAAGGGCCAATCTTTTTTGGAGGGATTGTAATAATTCCAAAATCCATTCCCTCATAATTTAAAATATCAATTTTAAACTCTGGAAAAGGCTCAGTGCGAAATTTCTCTAAAAATAATGCTTGAAGGTCTGATAAATCTAAATGTTGAGAATTAGTATTCGCATCTAAACCAGCAAGAGTATAAGTTCCCCTAGAAGACTTTTTGATACCCAGAATAATATGTGAATTTTCTTTACGGGGAGTATTATACATACATACTATATCTTTCACAAATTCTAGCTTTTTTTCTTCATTTGAAAGATTATAAGCATCCTTTTTAAAGTCAAGAATCTCGCTTTCTTGACGCTCAATAAGAGATAAAAAAAGAGATAAAAGTTCTTGCTGAATAGACATGAAAGATTAATAGCTATGACAGAGAATATTTGGACACTAGTATAACTCAGTATTTTTTAAATGCCTGCGACTTCATTAAAGTCTTCCCTACCTGCAAAATGGTTCAAGTCTCATTAGCTATGGAAAGCATCAAACTTTCTTTTGCTTTCCTTTGCTGCTTCAACTATTTCTTCTAAAGTGCATTGGTACACTTCTAAAAATTTAGGAATGTCCTCAATTGGCAACCTGGGAGTGTGCCGTCCAATATCCCAGTTGCGAACAGTTGACTCGGCAATTCCCAATTTAGATGCCACATCTACTGTTCGTAACCCTGCTTTTTCCCTTAACTCCTTCATATCCATAACAGAATAGTACTACCAATAAAATATCAGTTAGTTAACATGGTTGACAAGCGCAGTTAACTAGCGAATTATAGATACATAAGAGAAGCGCCCATGACTGCGAATCTGAAGCGCTTCTTTTGCCCTAAATTTAAAGAGCCTTCCAATTATGACCCACATTATCTACACAACAGCTGCAACTGAAATCCATTGCCCGTGTTAAGCAAATCTACAGCGAGATCGCCTGCACAGTCGAAGTAAGCGACAAACGCAAGGATGCATGGATTACTGCGATCGCTGAATATCAGTCAAGCAAGATTCAGAAGCTTGTCCCTGTTGCCCCCGACAACCAAGCCCTCGCCCAAGCCGAACTCGACAGCTACATCGCTGACCAAGCCCAAGCCATAGCTCCCGAACCCCTCACAATAGCCGAAATCTCGTTTGACCATCACGAATATTACGCTGATGACAAACTGGTAGCCAGCATCAGCCATGACGACAACCACTTAACGCAACGCTGGGTAGCCAAACCAATTCGCAATTACCAATTCGCAGTTACTTTCTAGTAGGGGCTAGGCTACCCACTAATTTACAATTATCCAATTGGAATTTGGCTAGGAAATTGCGAATTGCGAATTGCGAATTGACAATTGTTTTAGGTGCGTTGCGATCGCTTCATCTGCACTCACTACAAAGATGGCACACTGCCAGTGCAAGAAGCAGAGGTGCAAGGGAGCAGGGGTGCAGAGGGAAAAAACTTACAACAGCTTTCTCCTCTGCCCCTCCGCTCCTCTGCGCCCATGCCTTCCGCTTCTACTGAAAACCAAATCATGGCGCATATCTTCAACGAGTGCCAGAATTATGGGTTTGAAATTCTCAATGATGGCATTTACAACAACAACGGCGTGAAACTGGGGCAAGTCGGATGCACTAACGGGAACTGGTGGGTGAAGAGGCGTTATTCAGTCCAGCAGAAGTATTCTAACTCTGTGTTTGATTCTGTGCGCTCATTGTCGATGGTGGATGTGTCTACTGATAGTAGATCCATTTTTGATGAATATTTTTTAGAGCAACCGTTAGAACAGCTAACTGGCAATAAATTGCAACACCTGCTGGAGAGAGCAGAGTTAGTCACAGCGTAGTCTTAGGCTTCGCTTGGGAAAAGATTAAAGGGGAAGGGGGAAAGGTAAATTTCTTCATTTCCTTTCCAGGGCTATTTCATTCTATTTTTACGGCAGTTTTTACGAATCTTTTTGAGAAAAATAATAATTTAGCAACTAATCTGAGAATTTCATAGTCATGACTTATTTGAGTAGCTGGTTTTATGGCTTTTACTTTTGGCCCAGAGTAAGTTCCGGGTAAATAGCGTCATGCCGATGAATCAGAACGCGCCCGGAACTCTTCAAAGGTTTCGGGCTTTTTTGTTAGTCGAATATAAGGGAGCAGGGGAGCGGCGAGAATAATTAATGCCCCATGCCCATTACGAACAGGTATGACAGTTAAAGCTAGTCTAACGGCCTCAGAAACTACCAGACCAGCATCACAAAACCTATTTAATAAGGAACTTACAATGGTTAAAACTAACCCTGCACAATCTAATAATACTCTTGCCCGATTACTGGTAAGCGTAAAGCTAAATATCATTATTCCAGCAGGAGTAATGCTTAGTTTTTTAGTCTATAGTTTTCAAGCTGCTTCTCATCCTCAGCAGCTTGAACAATCTGCCCAAGTTCAACTTCGCCCCTTTGGTCATGCAGAGTATGAACAGTTGAAAATAGGAATGTCATTAACGGATGTGCGGTCAATCTTATATCAAGGTACTGAGGTTAACAGCTCTGCAACAATAGCAACCTTTGTCTGGGAAAATCCTGATGGCTCTAAAATCACCGTCATTTTTGAGCATGACAAGCTCAAAGATAAATCACAGTCTGGATTGAAGTAAGAAACCAGAGGTAGGCGATCTAGTTGGACTGCGATCGCTTGACTTAAACAGAAAGGCGATCGCACCCCCCATCGGCGTAGGCGTTGGCGTAGCCTCTCGTAGAGAAGCCCGTCGTAGACATCGCTCGACAACTGTGATCGCTTGTGAAGAAAGACTAAAGGTAAAGCAAGAGGAATGACACTGGTCGGCTTAATCATCAAAACGCACTCCAAAATCCACGCCTAAAACTTCTTCAATTTTACGAAGGGTTGGTTCTGGTAAAACATCATTTTCTTCACGTTCAATCCGATACCAATTAGCACGAGTCATATCGGCCGCTTTTGCCAATTCTTCTACTGATCGTGGATCTCGCTCTCTGGCTTCTTTAATTCTTGCTCCGATGCCAGGGGCATCAACCCGTATAACCCGTTCTATTTGCACATCTATAGACATGAACAATCCTCTCTATTCAATCATTTCGTAGATTCTATGTAAATTGTAGAGTGACACTTGACAAAATGTCTAGTGAGAGGATACAGTATAAATATAAAGAAAGCGCCCCGACTGCCAATCTAAAGCGCTTTCCGTCCCGTTAGGAACTTAATCAATCATGACATACCAAATCTACAGCCAACAACAGCTGCAACTGAAATCTATTGGTCGACTCAAGCAAATCTACAGCGAAATCGCCTGCACAGTCGAAGTAAGCGACAAACGCTGTAAGGATGCCTGGATTACTGCGATCGCTGAATATCAGTCAAGCAAGATTCAGAAACTCGCCCCTGCTGCCCCCGATGAACAAGCCCTCGCCCAAGCCGAACTCGACAACTACATCGCTGACCAAGCCCAAGCCGTTACCCCTGAAGAACTGACAACAAGAGAAATATCCTTCTACGATCACGAAATTTACTGCGGCGACGAACTGATAGCCAGCATTACCCATGATGATGACCTAACCCAACCTTGGGTAGTAGTGGTAGAAGGTGTAGAAAAATTCCGCGCTAATACATGGGCTAGATGCTATCGCTTCATTACTTGGCATCACCAGGACACTACACTCAACGAACCCGCCCAAACAGAAACCCCATGCACCTCCGAAAACCAAATCATGGCGCATATCTTCAACGAGTGCCAAAATTACGGGTTTGAAATTCTCGACGATGGCATTTACCACAACGGCGTGAAACTGGGGCAAGTCGGATGCACTGATGGTAACTGGTGGGTGAAGAGGCGTTATTCAGTCCAGCAGCAGTATTCTAACTCGGTCTATGATGCAGTGCGTTCATTGTCAATGGTGGACGTGTCTACTGATGGCAAATCCATTTTTGATGAATATTTTTTAGACCAACCCTTAGAACAGCTAACTGGCAATAAATTGCAACGGCTGCTGGAGAAAGCGGAGTTAGTCACGGCGTAAGTCTTGGGCTTCGCTTGGGAAAAGGTTAAAGGGTAAGGGGTAAGGGGGAAAGGTAAATTTCTTCATTCCCTTGCCCTTTCCCCCTTTCCCTAATTATTTATTCACCAATCCCCCATTAAATCAATGCAACCCACGATCTCAATCCCCCAACACTGGGGCTACCCTCGCTTTGCTTTGGATCAGCGTACTGAACGAGGCACGATTCTAGGACTTTACTACTATCCCTCTGGTACAGAACTGGCTGAACAATTTGATGAAGGATGGCGTTATGTATTGATGCCTAATAAGAATTCTGACGAGATATCGTACTTGCAAGAGAATCAAATCCAACCGCTCACACCAGAAGAATTATTTCAGCAAATTACCGCAGAGATTGACTTTTATCAACAACAGAGAAACATTCTCAACCGGCAGTTAACTGTATTAACTAAGGGTGCAAACAATGGTTAAGGAAGCAAACAACGACTTTGACCGTAGAGCCAATCATTTACTGCGTTCGATTCAACTTTGTGGTGGTTGTGTTCCATTGCATCGTTTACAATTCCAATTCTTGGATTCAGTCATTCAAACTCTGCTGGATAAAGAACTGGTGCAAATACAGAATACGGGACGCGGTTTTTTGTTGGAGATTGCCGAGGATTTTTAGGTTATTAATCCCAGGGGAGAAAATCATGAAACTTTATGCCAAGACCATTGCACAAACTTTACCCAATTGGGCAACTGTAGTTACAAAGAGCGCAGATTTATTTGAGGTTGAAATCAACGATAAACATCCAACCTTTCAATCTCTACTAGAAGAGTTAGAGACGGAAATTGAACCAGTAACTTTTGGTGTCAAGGCAGAAGATTTATGTTTCAGATTGGGTATCGAGATGTCTAACCCACCTCTTCATCGCTTAGTTGAACAAGCTCAAGCTCTGATATCAGAAATTGCTATACACCCACACTACAGACAACTGTTGGACTTGGGATATCAACCTGATTTAAACATTGCCGATGCTCAAACTGGACTGACCTATCTGGAATGGGAGTTAGACCGGAATCAACAGCCTTCTGTTTAGTAAAGAAGCGATTGCTTGAATATCAGCTTTTCTTCAAGCAATCGTAAGGCACTGAAAGTTTACGCTACAAACCACTAATTATTGCATAGGTCAACAAAATATGGTTGCTGAAATTAAACTAGGTTTATGTAACCCTCCTGAACCCGTCTATTTATTTGTCAATCAGGGGGAAGTAGATGGCGAATCTTACGTTTGGTACAAGTTCAATATCAACCAAGACAAGAAAATCCCAGTTCCCCAAAGAGCGTTAACTGGGTACTTGTCAGAACTGCGATTGACCACTAAGGAGTTCAAAGGTAAGGACAACCTTAAACTCGATATTATTGTGAGTGCCGATGAACTTTATGTAGTGAGAACTGGCATTGAAACCAATTTTGCCAAAAGCTTCCTTTTAGCTGCCTCATTAATTCAAGATTTTGACAAGCCACTGATTATCGTTGCTAATGCTGGCGACGAAAACACAGTTTTCTGCAATCTTTACGATGCTGCAACCAAGACCAAGATTTACGGGGAATGGAGTAGAGATTTGAATTGGACAACTATCATTCGTGATATCCAATCTTTATTGGGTGCAACTTCAAACTCGATTCCCGAACCCCCACTGACTCCACCAAAACTTAGTGTAGTTCCTCAACCAGTACATTCTCAAGACTTACGAGTAAAAAATATTCGCACTTTGCTTGATTATCCCCTTGATTTAGTCAAAGAGTGGTTGCAATTTCAGGATGTTGACCGCCCAAGTTTACTTGATATTAACCAGATTAATGAACTAATCAAAACCATATGTTTGGCTTGGGCGGCAAACAAGTGTGACCATTCCAATCATGCCGAATCTTCGTATCAAAAGCAGGTTGTTGATGCTGTTGCTAGCGGAATGGATGAGCTAACAGCAATCAGCGCATGGATGCAACAGGTGCAAGGGGTAAAGACTGGGGCAGTGTAAATCAGAAGTCAAGATTCAGAAGTAAAAATATTCTGAATCCTCAATTAATCACACAGGAATTAAGCCATGAAAGTCATCGTTACAGTAGTCGATAAAATCACAAGTGAAGCGCACCTAAATATTCCTGATGGACTCGATGAGTCGGCAATCAAGCAGCACATTACAGACCTCTACAACAGTGGTGAGATGCTGATTGATTTGAATCTTTGTCAAGTGGAATTTGAATCTCTTAGCGCTCAAATTATCTCAGAACATTCTTTTACAATTCGCAATTCGCAATTCGCAATTTCACACCTCATGTCTAAAGTTAGAGACTTGTATATTGATTGTGGTTTTTTATGATCAATAGGTTGAGGGATTTATATGCAAAGTGAATTAGTTATCAAATTGTGTCTTAATTGCGAATTGCGAACTGCAAATTGCGAATTGTTTTGATAACCCGCCACAATCAATTAAAAAACGTATCACCTCTCTTGATCCAGAAGCAATTAATTACTTGTTAGGGAGAAAAGCATGACAGAAAAAATCACTCCCCTCAAAACTCAAAAAGTTCTTGACCTCTGCTCTGGTATTGGTGGCTTCACCCTCGGTCACTTGATTAGTGGTGGTTTTGAAACTGTGGCATTTTGCGAGATTAATCAGTACTGCCAACAAGTTCTAAATCTGCGCTTCCCACATATTCCAATTATTCCAGATATCCATGACATTACAACTGAGTCTTTGGCAAGAATCGGAGTTGGAGAAGTTGACGGTATCATCGCCGGACTTCCCTGCCCTCCATTCAGCCTCGCGGGGAAACGCCTTGCTTCCCAAGACTCGCGCAACCTGTTCGGAGAGTTCTTTAGAATCATTTGCGAGGTTCGACCACAGTGGGCAATTGTGGAAAACGTACCCGGATTGCTCACTGCTGAAGGCGGTCAATTTTTCCGCGCTGTACTATGGGAGTTTGCCTCGTTGGGGTTCGATATTGAATGGGGAGTGCTTTCGGCGAACCAAGTGGGGGCCATTCATAAGCGTGAAAGAGTTTGGATTATTGCCCACTCCCAAAGCTCAAGACGGCATACATCCTGGTATTCAGAAACACAAGAGCGGACAAACGCTGCATCTGTCGGCGGCTGTCATACCCACGCCAACCAAGATAGATGCCAACAACAATTACAGGAAACCAACAAAAGGGGACACAAACCAAGGTTACGAATTGGGCAGTACGAAATATCGTTCTCTCAATCCACTTTTCGTCAACAGTATGATGGGCTATCCAAGCAACTGGACAGATATCTCATGCGACAGCCAGACGTTGATGGATGGCTTAGTGCTGCCTCAATCCCCAGCTTTAATCGGCTCAATTGTAATGAAATTGCAGCGCTTACACCAGATTGCCAGAAGGAATATCGCCAACTCTATGCAGAATACCAAAGCATCAGAAGACAACACAAGCAACAGTTAATGGCTCTGGGCAATGCCATTGTTCCCCAATGCGCTGCACTAATTTTTGAACGATTGAAAACAATTTTTAAGCAACAACAGAAAAACTCATGATTGACCATATTTACTCTGAGCGTAGTCGAAGGGTTAACGCACTTCAAACAAGTTGGTATCTCTCCCCACCTTGGGGGCAAACAATTCCACCTGTTGCAGTTAATTTACTGGAGAGAGTTTTCCTACGCACAACAAGAACATTCGGCTATTGCTGCGGTATGCAATGGAAACACGAATGTTGGGTTTATTCAATTGATTGTGGAAAAGAAATACTCCACGCTACACAGAACCAAATCATCGGGACGGGAGAATTAGAAGCCATCAAAGTACAAAAACCTGCTTTTGTTCTGGGTGAAAGAGTAATCCTCTGTTCTCACGATAAAGGAACAAAACAACGGCTGATTTTGGGGATTGCGCTGGTGCATGATTCTTGGTTTTACCTTGTTGAATTGATGTCGCCAACGTTAATTAAGACACCAACTATATCTAATCGTTTCTCACTGGTTGGTGAAAAAAGTTTGGTGCGGGTAAATGCTTGAATTTCTTAGATTGCAATTCCTCTTTCTTCATTCTTTGAACAATAACCAAGGAGTTAATTATGTTGATACACAAATGGCGTGACTCATATATCAACCAAATGCCAGAAGTTGGGCAGCTAGGCAAATACAGCATACCCAAAGGCTACGTGAATGCAACTCAGATGTGCCATGCAAATAATAAGTCTTGGGGGCATTACAAAGAACGGAAGTCCACAAAAGCTTACTGGATGGCACTTTCAAACGACATCGGAATCCCGATATCGTCTCTTGTCATCGAAGTTGAGGGCTATGGCAGTTCTCAAGGGACTTGGATTCATCCAGAAATCGCAATTGATTTAGCTCAGTGGGTTTCTGTCGAGTTCCGCATCTGGGCTAACAGAACCTTAATGAAAGTGATGATGAGTCAAGAGCCTGTACAGCAGCAATCAATGACTCAAGTACAGTTACTCGCTGCTCTAGCACAACAATTGGCAGAGCAAGAACAGCATTTACTTCAACAACAACAGCAACAGACCGAAATTTTGCACCGACTAAAAGCGGTTGAAGTTGAGCAAGACAGAGTAAACACCCCATGCGGTCACAAATATAGTGTTGTTGGATTCGCTAATCTTCAAGGGTTAGAAATATCTGTAAAGGAAGCGGGTACTAAAGGTCGAAAAGCCAGTGCATTGTGTCGGAAACAAGGAATAGAAATAGAACGCATTCATGACCCACGTTTTGGGAAAGTTGGTTTGTATCCAGAAAGCATTTTGGTTGAGGTTTTTAAAGCTGAACAGAACTAATAGCAGTTTCAAAATTTGAGAGAACTACCATGCAACAACTCACACTTTTCTCTGAATCTGTACCACTTTTACCAGCCATCTACTACCCCGATTTCTTGAGTCTTGAACAAGCCAATCAACTCTACCAACACTGCTTGAAACTGGAATGGCAGCAAAATCAAATCAGGATTGCGGGTAAAACAATGCCCGTTCCCCGCCTGGAGTGTATTTATGGTGATGCCGGATGTGATTACCTTTACTCGAACAGCGTGTTTTTGAAACCACTATGGTGGACAGAGGCTCTGCAAGTAATGCGCGATCGCATAACTGCGCTAACTGGCTACAAGTTCCGTATCGTCATCGGCAACCAGTACCGCAGTGGACAAGACAGTATCGGCTGGCACGCTGACAATGAACCATTGATGGGATCTAACCCTGCAATCGCATCGGTAAGCCTGGGGTCATGTCGCAAATTCCAAATCAAACCGAGAAATGGCAAACCTACTGACTTCTGGCTGGAACATGGGAGTTTACTTGTGATGCACCCTGGCTGTCAATCTACTCATCTGCATCAGGTTCCTAAAACCAATAAAGTTGTTAGCACGCGAATTAATCTCACGTTTCGACCGCACACCGGAGGCGAGAGATAACGCTATAGCTGGCTTAATGACGACTTCATAGCCAGCTATAAGCATCGCAAAAAGTTTGAACTGGCGGCACAGACTCAAGTGCCGCTCCATTTCCATGCGTCAAAAAATAGAGGAAATATGCGTACAATCGAATCTGATTCTCAAGCTAAACATCTACAAGAATGGCTCAACAGTGGCGTTGACGAAGAAATCATTGCCCTAAATGTGCGTTCCCTTCCAGGGTTGCCGCAGGCATCGCTATACGGGACAACACCCTACGAATATCTGCTCTACAGTCCCAAAATCTCTCGTCGCAATGATGGGCGGCTCAGAGACAGGGACTTAAAGAAATACCAGCACATTGAATTAGGCGGCTGGTGGTGCAATGGCGTTGACCCCCTCAACGATTACAAATTAATGATGTGGGGCTGCTTCAAACCCGACCATCCCCGACGCGACCGCCAAAAGATCCACAAACTCATCAAGTACGAACACCCCTACAGAGAAGAAACACGCGCTTTCTTCCTCATAGTACCGAATCGCATCTGGGTAAAAGTCTCAAATCGCTCTGGTATCCCCATCACAGAAGAAGACTTGCAGCATCCTGGTGGGTTCTGGCACTGGGTTGTCAGACATAATGTACCAGTCACAATTGTAGAAGGAGTCAAGAAAGCGGGGGCATTACTGACTGCTGGTTATGCAGCGATCGCTATCCCCGGTGTTAACGCTGGATACCGCACACCCCATGATGAATACGGTACAGCTAATGGCAAACCATACCTCATCCCAGACTTGAAACATTTTGCAACACAGGGGAGACAGGTTAATATCTGCTTTGACCAGGACAACAAACCTGAGACAGTCCAACGAGTGAGAACCGCTATCAGTCGCATGGGACGGCTGCTGGTAAATGAGGGCTGTTCCTTGCGAGTGATTGATTTACCGTTAGGTACAGAGAAAGGGGTTGATGATTTTATCGTTGCTCACGGTCAACCGGCATTTGATGCACTCTACAACACTGCCGTTGCACTGGAGTTGTGGGAGATTAAGCTGTTCACTCTGCTGACTTACCCTCCGTCCATCGCACTCAATCAACGTTTCTTGGGCCAGCTTTTCGTCCCCGAAGGTGAAAAACTAATTATCCTCAAAGCCCCCAAAGGTACTGGTAAAACCGAATGGCTGGCAACTGAGGTGACAAAAGCGCATGACCAAGGGCAGAGAGTATTAATCATCACCCACCGTATTCAATTAGGGGAGGCACTCTGTAATCGGTTTGGTGTGAACTATGTTACTGAAGTCCGCACTTCGGGAACAGGCACATTATTGGGATACGGGGTGTGTGTTGATTCATTGCATCAAGAGAGTCAGGCGCGATTCAACCCTAACGACTGGGTGAATGATGTCATTATTATTGACGAGTGCGACCAAGTATTCTGGCATTTACTCAACTCTGGTACGGAAGTGCAAAAGCGTCGGGTATCCGTTCTCAAAAACCTCAAACAACTGGTACAGAATGTTTTGGGCAGCAGCCAGGGAAAGATTTACCTGTCTAGTGCCGATGTTTCCGACACAGATGTGAAATACGTTCTTTCTCTTGCGGGAGAATATCGAGTTAATCCATTCGTCATTGTCAACAATTATCAGGATAGTGCTGGCAACTGTTACAACTATTCTGGGAGTAACCCGAAAAACCTCATCGCTGCACTCGACAAAGCTATTACCAAAGGGGGGCATTATTTACTCTGCTGCTCTGCTCAAAAGGCAAAATCCAAATGGGGGACGCAAGCATTGGAGGAACGTTTTCGCCGCAAGTTCCCTCACCTGCGAATCCTGAGAATTGACAGTGAATCTGTTGCTGACCCTTCTCATACGGCTTTCGGTTGTATCGCTCACTTGAACGAAATTCTTACCCAGTATGATTTGGTTATCGCATCTCCAAGTTTGGAAACTGGGGTCAGCATCGATATTCGAGGACATTTTGATAGTGTTTGGGGAATTTTTCAGGGAGTGCAGCCGGTTAACTCGGTGCGGCAGATGTTGGCACGGGTTAGGGAAACTGTTGACCGCCACATCTGGGTCAGAGAGTGGGGGATGTCGGTTGTTGGGAATGGCTCTACATCTATAGGTGGATTATTGAGAAGCCAACACGTCGCAACACAAGCGAACATTGCGTTGTTGTCGGCAGCGGATAATGATGATTTGAGTTACATTGACCAGAATTTTCAGCCCGAATCTTTGCAGACTTGGGGCAAGCGTGGTTCTGTGATTAACGTTGAGATGCGGCGCTATCGAGAATCTGTACTTGCGGGATTAGTCGAGGATGGCTACACCATTATTGATGCAGCCGATGCTGATGATGATGAGAGTGGGGCAGTAATCGAGTCGGTTAAAGCGGCAAGTCAAGAATTGTATGCTGCGGAGTGTAAAGCGATCGCGGATTCTCCAACCATCTCTGATGCCGAACTCAAGAAGCTCCTTGACACAAGGGCGAAAACCAAGACCGAACGATACCACCAGCGTAAGGCGGAATTGTCCCGTCGCTACGAAATTGACGTAACCCCTGATTTGGTCGAGAAAGATGACGACGGCTGGTATCCTCAACTGAGAATGCACTACTATTTGACGCTGGGGCGGGAATTTCTGACCAACCGTGATGCTAAACGGGCTAAGGCACAAGCCGAAGCTGAGAATAATGCTATCTGGAAGCCGGATTTTAACAAGGGGCAGTTATTACCTGCTGTGTTGTTACTTGAAAATCTGAATCTGTTGCAGTTTCTCACGCCAGACGTTCAGCTGCGTGGCAGCGACGAGAAGATGCTGGAGTTTAAGGCACTGGCTGTAACGCATCGGCACGTTATCAAGAATTACTTGAATGTCAGTATCTCAGAAAAACTTACTTCCATAGCGATCGCACAGAAGTTACTTGCCAAGATTGATTTGAAACTGGATTACGTCGGTCGGTTGGGTAAGCGTGAAAACCGGGAGTGCGTTTACCAGTTTGTTGCACCTGATGATCGGCGTGATTCGATTTTCCGCCAGTGGTTAAATCGGGATGAACTGTTTCTTAGTGAGTCGGTGTCAGTCACGAATAATATAAGTACAACTACACCAGTAACTGACACAACCTCCCAAATATTAGAAGAGGTAGTGGAAAGTCCCCAAGGACAAACCTGGAAAGGGCTGAAGCTGAAATTGCAGCAAGGCTTGGACAACGCTGGCTCGTTCTACAATCAGTTAGTCTCCACAATCGGCAATGCTATTGGAGTGGCTGATGGGGAGCCGTTTTGGAATGGGTATCTGGGGCAGTGGCAGATTGCTGTTAACTTTGCTTCGGGATGTAAGTCTGTACTGTGTGATTGGTTGATAGTGGTTTAATTGTAGATATATTTGGAAGGAGCTTCCACAATTAAATGAGTCGTCAATTCATATCTTCGGGTTCTATCTTTGAGCAAGAAATTGGTTATTCTAGAGCCGTTATTGATGGAGACTGGGTTTTTGTTTCTGGTACCACAGGTTTTGATTACAGTTCGATGACCATATCTGATGATGTTGTAAAACAAACAGAGCAGTGTTTTAAAAATATTAATGCTGCACTAACAGAGGCAGGACTGGTAATGCAGGATATAGTGCGAGTTCGTTACATTTTACCCATTCGAGAAGACTTTGAACAAAGCTGCCCAGTAATTCGTAGATATTTAGGAGATGTCAAACCGGCAGCAACAATGATTGTTGCAGGGCTTTCAGATCCGAGAATGCGGATTGAGATAGAGGTGACAGCAAAAAAAAATAGGGGCTAGGTTTGAGGAGCAATTTTGTGACAAATCACCTAACTTCTTGGCTACTCGTATTGCTGAGAAACACACCCTTGTGTTTGAGTTTGGGGGAAACCTTGTTAAAGAATTACTCAGTATCCTAACGATTGATGAGCGTTGCGGAGTGACGCTGGAATTTGAAGACGCAAGACCTGACAAATTTGCTCCAACTGGTGACAGATACGCCGCATTAGACTGAGTGGATGGCGCGATCGAGTTGGGCACAGAAAGCGATCGCTAAAAGGAAAGTCGGCACGTGTCGTCCCCAACTCTGGACGATGAAAAATCGGTTCCCGTTGTCTAAGTTCGTTCAAAACATTTAGTATCTTTGGATCTGTGACTAAATTAGGTTCCATATTCTTTGACACAATATCACAGTCAATACCCCCTAATATTAGATGGGGCGGCTCAAAGTCGTTTGAATTTTTCTGGAGAAATCTTAATGACCATTTCAATGTACCAAGCTTTAATACCCGTATCTATTCGCGCACTGAATAATCTTATAAACATTCTTGAAAAAGGTGCTGCTTATGCTGAAACTAAAAAAATAGATCCGAATGTCTTGATTAATAGTCGTCTATCCCCAGATATGTTTCCATTATCAAAACAAGTGCAAATTGCCTCTGACATAGTAAATAGAGGTGCTGCACGGTTAGCAGGAATAGAACCACCTAAATTCGAGGACAATGAAACTACATTTTGTCAACTTATTGACCGCATTCAAAAAACTATTTCTAATTTAAATACTTTTAAACCTGAGCAAATTGACGGTTCAGAAGAGAAAGAAATTACTCTACAAATGCGTGACAACACTCTCTCTTTTCAAGGAATGCCATTTCTCCTATATTTTGTTTTACCAAACCTTTATTTCCATGTCACAACAGCGTATGACATTCTTAGGCACTGTGGTGTAGAACTTGGCAAAGGAGACTTTCTTGGTCAGCCTTAATCAGAGTAATATCTAACGCAATTTTTTCGAGATTTTCCGATCTTGCTTGGGTTAGTAAAAAATAGACTTCTTCACTTCAAGGCATTGTGGGGAAAAGTTTTTTCTTCAACATTTCCCTTTTCTCTTTCTCAGTAATTACACTGGCTTGAATTTCGCCGATTAATTAGTAAAATCTAATACTACATCAAATTCAATATTTGTTCGGTTATGAGTATGATTTCGTTTAGACCAATGATATTGATTATAGGCATAAATATTGGTTTACTGCCTCTGTTGTCCAACTGGCACGTCCTTGCACAAAATCAATCACAAAACATTGAGCTAAAAGTTTATAGTGAAAACGAGCAAAAACAAAGCTGTCCAGACAAAGTAATTGTCACTGAAAGACCCCATCCTTATCAAGAAGGCAGTTTTGCAACAGATGGCTCTGTTAACCTGAGTGCCTACGCCAGTAATATCTCTGTTCAAGCCAGTAATAGCTTTAGCGTTACATGGGTTGGTACACTCAAGCCGAGATATGCTAAATGCTTTGCTTCTGCTGGAATGACTAAGGTTGATGGACAAGCCTACTCTCTTCACCTTAATTATTTACGGATGCACTTCGTTAAAGGTAAGGTTTACTTCATCTTAGATTTAGCTGGTGGCTCCGATCCAAATAATTATCCTCTAGTCGTGCTAAACAACAGTTTCAAGAATGGCAATCCTGCCTGGACTTGGGGTGGAAGTGACTAAAGGTCATACTGACACCATCCCAGATGTCTATTAGAAGTATTCCAAGAGCAAAAGTCTGTTGCGCTGTCTGCTGTTGTGGAAGTTCTACCCGATGATGAGCCTTACACAGAACGCATACCTGGGGCAGTGGCTCCTTTGGGCTAAGTTTGCAGACGAGTGTAGGTCTGTGGTTTGCGATTGGGTGGTCGTGGTGTAGAGCGAGAAAGCTTTGATAAAGAGTTGAGTAATTCATGCTTTACTATTTCATCTTACCAGTTTTTTTAGAGACAGCAATTGCACCAACTCCAAACAATAGACCTAGTAGGGAAGCAGGTTCTGGTACTGATGTAGATGAAGAACTCAGGGTAATATTGGCAGCAGAATCTTGATAGATGTATGTTCCTGCCCGTCCCACTTCACCCGTTAAGGTAATTTCAGAGCTTGAAGTTTTTTCTAAGGTATATCTTGGAGCATCAAAAGCAATGCCAAAATCAACTACTAAATTCCAATTCGACCTAGAATCAAGCTCAAAATCGACATCTGGGGTTAAGTTACCGCCATTAGTAGATCCTCTCTTCAAATTCAGGTCTAGATTGTTGACGGATAGCTCCCAATCGCTCAAAGTCCCAGACTCTGAATAAACCACGAATCCAGAATATTCGCTCTTGAATGGCAAAGAGTTCGTAAGGAATGGGCTAGTAGCATTGACTAAGGTAAAATCACCTGAAAATTCTTGTCTAGTTAGAATCGCTCCCAGCACAGGAGTAGCATGAAATATGCTTGCAACTACCAAACCAATCACGGCGACGCTAACTTTGGGGAGTCGAACTTGATTCATGGATTGGGTATGCTACTTAAATTTGTTGAAGGTATGCTATCACATCCTTGGCAACTCAAGATACACTCATGTCTTGTCCGTCGCTTAAAGTAATCTGCTACTGAAAACCTTGATATCACTCCATTGTGGCAACCCAAGTAAAAACCTCAGTTTTAAAGTTTCTTACTAAGAGGTTTTTAAAAGCATTTTTCGCCTCTGCTTGCGGCTGGCGATCGCTAAAAAGAAGAGATGGAAATATCAATTTTGTCGTTAAATGTCTAGTACAACACGGCGGAAATAAACCAAACCACCTATTCACAATCAGTGAAATGCTTGCGCTGTATTAATTTGGAATTTGGAATTCCGCCTTGCGGTACTAGTGTCCTTCGACACTAATCTCAACTTGCTGCCAATTTTGGGATTAGTCTGAGTGTATTAGCAGTTTTAGCTGTTACCTGATTGTGTTCCCACAGCATCGGGTGATATTCAATCTTGCGCCAGGGGTCAACCATGTCGTTGTAGTGGCTATGGAAGGCATGACCTGATTGTCCGGGGGTATGAATAGCTAGTGAATTACCGAGATTTCCTAAATCTACAATCATCCGCAAAGAAGGAATATCAGTCACTTCAAAGGATTTGTTTGCTCTCCAACGATTAGCATTCACGGTTTCCCCATTACCAGCAGTGGCGAAGGAACCACGATTAAACAAAGCCTCAATAGGTGCAACTCCAGATTTGCCCAAGGTAGCATTGCCAAAAGTAATGGTATGCAGTTTACCCCAGTTCCAATTTTTTGAGTCTTTGCCTTGAATATTTTCTAATTCTTCTACAGCTTCGGTAAAAGCAAGTCGCAGAATTTGGTCGCGGTTCTCTACTTTTAAGGTACTGCGGTTGTCCCACCAGTAACTATCTGGCTGTTTAACGAGATTTTGGATTACAGCATACCAGCGATCGCCACCATCAGGAAAATATTCTTTAGGCAACTGGTCATCAAAGGTATCTGCTAGCAAATGTTTCCAGAATACTTCAAATAAAGCAGCTGTCGGCGATGTCATTCCTAGCTGTAAGTTCCAATCTCGCAGGAGTTTTTGGGCTGTTTGCAACTGGGGAGTATCAAAAGAGATCGCTTGTAGTAATGGCACTAAGGTCTGGGCATTCAAATTGCGATTGTCGCCCTGTATGCGCTGCACATCAGTGATGGAAATTGGCTCTTTTTGCTGTGTAATCATTTCAATAATGCGCTGTGCCCGATAACCATAAACCCAATCTTTGGTAATCAGGTAAGGATAATCATTGGCGACTAAATTATTGGCGGTAGCAATATAACCTTGTGATGGATTGAAACTTTTAGGTAATTGCTCAAAGTCAATATAGCCTTGCCACTCATATTCATCTGTCTAACCGGGAATCGGATAGCGTCCATCTCCCTGCTTACGAATCGGGAATTTCCCTGGCATTTGATAGCCAATATTACCTTCAATGTCAGCGTAAACCAAGTTCTGGGCAGGTACATCAAAGTTACTTGCAGCCGTGCGAAACTCTTGCCAGTTTTGGGCGCGATTTATTTGGGGAACTGAATACACAAGCCTGGATGGTTCTAAAGCTGTCCAACGCAGGGCAACAGCATAACTTTGTGTTAGTTTTATCGCTCTACTTGAGTTGAACTGCTGTAAGTTGCGTGAAACATCCGAGAGAATTGGCCCGTGTCGGGTGTAGCGTACTGTTTGCACAATTGGTTGACTCCCAGCAACTTGAATTGTCTCTGGCACAAGTTGCATATCCACCCATTTACCATTGACTTCGTACTGATTGGCGTTGTTGGGGTTGATTTTTTCAATGTATAAATCCATGACATCGGATTGTACATTAGTTACACCCCAAGCAATGCGATCGCTATGACCAACTATCACCCCCAGCATCCCAGCAAAGGAAAAGCCAGTCACGTTGTAAGGACATTCTGCACCTTTAGGCGTGCAGTGTAAACCAACCTCATACCAGATAGAAGGTATTTGCACACCCAAGTGGGGGTCATTTGCCATCATTGGCTTACCTGTAGTCGTGCGTTTACCAGATATGACCCAGTTGTTAGAACCAATGCCTATTCCTGTAGGCCCGATGAGTTTCTCTAAAGCCATCATTGGCTGAGTAATTGTCTCGAAAGTGGGGGCTACAGCTTCTGCTACCAAAACATCTAGAGTAGAGGACTGTAAGGGTAACGTTGAATGATTAATTTCCTCCCCTGTGCCAATACCTGCTTGAAATTCAGGTAAAATTACAGGCAAGTCTTGAGGATATGGTGGAAAAAGCTCGTCTACCTGAGCAAGTGTGAGGGTTTTAAGCAAGATGGTACGCTCAACTTCGCTCTGAAAGTTTCTGCCCAAGTCGTAAGCCATCACTTTGCCCCAAGTGAGGGAATGTAACGGTTGCCAAGGCTCTGGTTTATACCCGGAATTTAATAATTTTAAGACAGCATATTCTAAACTGAGGGCGCTGCCTTGATGTTGTGCTAGATAAGCATTAACACCATCAGCATAAGCTTGCAAATCTGCCTTCATTTGGGCATCCATTTGCTGGATTTCTTGCTGTGCTACTCTTGCCCAACCCATTGTCCGCAGATATCTGTCAGTTTCTACTTGAGATAAACCAAACATTTCTGCTAGTCGCCCTGAACCGATGTGTCGCCAAAAGTCCATTTGCCAAAAACGGTCTTGAGCATGGGTATAACCTTGCGCCATGAATAAATCATGAGAGTTAGCAGCCCAAATATGGGGAATTCCCCAGTTGTCTCGCTGAACTCTAACTTCAGATGTCAGTCCAGACAGCACAATCGTGCCACTTTCTACAGGAAAAGATTGGCGCACAGTATCAACAGTAAATCCAACTAGCGACAGCCCCAGTACTAACACCCAAACCAAGCCGATTTTGAGTTGATTACGCAACCAACGTTTCTGGGACTTTTTCATCTATGTAGGTATTGTCGCATCATTAGTGAAACCACGCGACATTATACCAATTCAATTAATGATTGCAACACATCCTTGTTCCACCACCGACTGTTGTTGCCGAACGTCATAAATCGGAACGGGAGCGATTAGCTATTTGCACGGACTGGAGCAATCATTCTACCGCGTGGTTAATGCGTCATCGGCTCGGACTCAGGGCAGTCTTGATCGATCTGATGGCTGGGGTTGAGATTAAAGGCGACGAGGCGATGATTCAGGCTTTGGCAGAGTTCTCCAAACGCAATGCCTCTCACGTTAAGGGTATTCTCAATCTGACCATACCGCTATCGGAGTCTGCTTTGTGGATTTTAGGACAATTCCTCTCGCAACTGGGTTTGTCTACTGAGTCGCGGCGACCAATGGAGGATGGGCAGAGGGTTCGGTATTATCGGCTCAATACTTCTGATGTCGAGTTTGCCCAAAAGGTATTGGAGTATCGTCAACGGCAGAGGGAGGACAGGGAAAGGAAGCGGCAAGAATCACTTGAGCTTCAAGCTACTTATGCTGCTAGAATGCAATCTCAATATGGGATTAATGCTCCGTCCACACCCCCCATTAATGAAGATGGAGATAATAATCGGGGGGGTATGGACACAGATCCAGAACTCAGTGATTATTGGTGGGAGCAGGTTAAATATTATGCTCGACTTCTCTTTTGGTCTGGGAAAAGGTTAAAGGGCAAAGGGGAAAGGTAAATTCAAACCCTTTCCCTTTCCCCCTTTCCCCTTAACCGAAAAGTATTGAGTGTTAACCTTTAAAAAACGCAGTAATTCCCGAATTACAGCCATCATTAATGGATCTTCCTGTTTTTGCACAGTAAATTGGATTAAAGAATCAAATTGATCTGCATTATGCATATTTAATTTATTTAAGAACCTTCCGTTATAGCTCCTAGTGCCAAAAGTGACGATCGCACAGATTCTGTCAAACCAACGACCCCTGTAATATTCATGCCTTCATAAGGTCTAGGAGTTCTGAGAATTTTCAGACATTCACCTGTTTCGACATTCCATAAGCGGATGGTCTGGTCTTCACTGCTGCTAGCAAGAATTGGACTTTTAACCGGAGAATGGACAAATGCGATCGCAAAAATCCATCGTGTGTGTCCAATCAATACTCTTAAGCACTTCCCAGTTTTCATATCCCAAATTCTCACGGTTTGGTCGGTTCCTCCGCTTGCCAGCAGATAACCATCGGGACTGGCAGCACTGATCGCAGCATCAGTATGTCCTTCCAAGGTTCTTAGACATTGGCAAGTCTTGAAATCCCAAATTTTGATGGTTGCATCTTGACTGCTACTATACAAAGTTTGCCCATCTGGACTAAATTTAGCTGACCACACACCGTTTGTGTGCCCACGAAAAATTTTCAAGCATTCCCCTGTAGCAACATCCCAAGCTCGAATTAGCGAATCTGCACAGCAACTAATTAGCATTTTGCCATCAGGACTATAAACAAGTGATGAGACAATATTAGTGTGATTACATAACACACCCAAGCAAACACCTGTTTTGACATCCCAAATCCGTACTTGCTTGTCGCTACCACTACTGGCTAAGGTTTGTCCATTGGGACTGTAGGTAACTGAAAGTAGCCAGTTTCTATGACCTCGTAAGACTTGTAGACATTCTCCTGTCTCTATGTCCCAAATTCTCACTGTTTCATCTGCACCGCCACTGGCAATGGTATTACCTTGGGGATGAAAAGCTACGGTTCGTACCCAATTAGTATGACCAGTAAAGGTTTTGATACACTTACCAGTATGAATATCCCATAATTTAACTGTTTGGTCTTCACCACTGGCTAAGACTTGGCTGCGGTCTGAATCATCAAATGGAGAAGTCGCTAATGCCCACACACCGCTACCATGTCCGCGAAAAGTTCGGAAACACTGTCCTGTATGAATATTCCAGAACTTAACAGTTTGGTTGTCATCACTGGCAATCAAGGTTTTTCCATCTGGAGTGAATGTCAGCGATCGCACTGTGTGGGTGTGCCCTGACAAAGTTTTCACACATTCTCCAGTGTGAATATCCCACAAGCGAATTGTTGTATCAGCACTGCCACTTGCTAGCGTTTGACCATCAGTACTACAACCTACACACCAGACATGGCCTGTATGACCTTGGAGAGTTTGCAAACACTGCATTGCTTCTAAATCCCAAATCCTCACAGAGCCATCAGCGCTACCACTTACCAGCATTTTATCATCAGCATTAAATGCTACAGACCACACAATACCCATGTGTCCTTGTAGTGTTTTCTGGCACTCACCTGTATTGAGATACCAAAGTTTGATCGTATGGTCGGCGCTACCACTTGCTAAAATTTTACCATCTTTACTCAAAGCGATCGCCCAGATCCAATCTGTGTGTCCTTCAAGACTTTTCAGACATTCCCCTGTCTGAATGTCCCATAATTTAACCGTTTGATCCATACCACCACTGGCAAGGACTGAATAGTTTTCTTGCCGAGCCTGGGCTACAGACCAAACAAAGCCTGTGTGCATCCTGAATACTTGTAAGCATCGACCTGTGAGATCCCATTGTTTAACAGTTTGGTCATCACTGCCACTAAATAAAGTTTGTCCGTCAGCACTAAATACAATAGAACGCACCCAACCTGTGTGTGCTTCCCAGGTTAAGCATTGCTGTCCATCTGTTGTTTGCCATAGGGAAATTTGACCAAGGGTATCCCCGATTGCCAGAAGATTGCCATTTGGACTAACTGCTAGCGTAAAGGTATAGCTGAGATTTGCCGTAAAAGTAGATTTAGTTAAATCTGAGTAGGCGAAATTGGTTTGGTGTAAATTCACACCTTTTAAATCAGCTTGCCAAATCGTCAAACTAGAAAAGTTGCGATCGCTTAAATCCACTTGCAGCTGACGAAGTAAATTAATCGTGTTTCCACCCACATAACCAGCATCCATTGGCTTTTTGCCACGAAGTGGTGCCAGAATTGTCATCAGTTGAGCTTCAATCCGATTTGCCGTTCCGAACAAAGAAAGCAATTTTTTAATCACAGGGTTGAGAATTAAGTAAAGCTGAATTTCTTTGATATAATCTTTCGCAGTCGCTTTGATCAGTGCATGGGTTTTGAAGAGAGAAATATTTTGAGTTTCAACTTCAACACAAACCTCTTGAATCAAACAAATGGTAATGTACTCCATCAACACAGGCTGTAGTGTGAATAAACCACTACCTTTTTCAATCAGGCTGCGTCTTTCTAAAGCTGACAATGCTTCTAGGAGTTGAGAAGACGCAATCAAGGATAATAAATCAGCCTGTATTTCGGGAAAATTTACAGGTTCGCGGTTGATTGCCAACCAATACATGACTGATTTCTCTAAAGCTGATAAGCGTTGAAACTGTTGTTCGAGCAAATCTTGAATATCACCGAATACAACAGTACCTTGAGCAAGAAAATTAGAAATATTACTATCAAATAAATCCCGGATGGTGGTTGCCACAATCTTCAGTGCCAGTGGATTACCTGCATAGGATTGAATTAGAGTTTGCCATTCATCAGTCGATCCAATAAAGCTACCTTTACAGCTAAAAATTGCTTGTCCATCAGCGATTGATAAACCAGATAATTGCATAGTTCTAACAGGCAACTTTTCGCCCTCAAGTACTGCCACCTCTTTAGGCTTTTCTCGACTCGTCAGCACTAAACAACTTTGGTGGCGAAACTCACCAATTCGCTTAAAAAGCTCACCATATCCTTCGTAACCAGAGCGATATTGACCTGTTCGACCCTCATTGCTGCTTAAGATTGTCTCTGCATTATCGAGAATTAGCAGACAGCGATGTTTTTGGAGATAGTTAAGCAGTCGAGAAATGCGATCGCTGACAGATTCGGATAAATCCCCCTGCTGTTGGTGAGAGAGAACTTGAATCAAGCTAGTCAGTAACGCTTCAATAGTGGGGGCATTATAGAGCGATCGCCAAATAACATACTCAAATCCCTGAAGTTTCTCACTCAACTTCACAGATAAAGAAGTTTTACCAATTCCCCCAATCCCCAATAGTGCCACTAATCGACAACGGTCTTGATTAATCCACTGCTCTAAGGTGGCAATTTCTTGGAAACGTCCGTAAAAAATCGAAACGTCGAGCGCTTCACCCCAGTCTTGATAAGTTTTTATGGGATTATCAGGCTTGATTTCTCCAGTATTCTTCTGACGATAACACCATCTTCTCAAAGACGAATGGAGGTTATCTTTAGTAACTTTCTCACCCATCGCATGGGAAAGCATTTTCCAGAGTCGAAAGCCAACAATTTTGATGTAGTCGGCATCATAACCAAACTTTTCCGCAATCTCTGGATACGTTTTCTGTTCCCATGACTGTCGAAAAATAATCTCTTGCAAGTCATTTAGAGATGTTTTTCCCAGAATTATTTCAACAATGGCTAAGGCTTCTTCGACGGTCATTTATCCAGAGGTTGCTTACTAAAGTTAACTTCAACTTGTAACTTTGAATAACTATTAGTTACTGCAAAGATTTAACAACTTTTTTAAGATGCTATCAGTTGTTGATTCAGGGCGAACAACAACTTTAAATCATCAACAAAATCCTTGAAATTATTCTAAACTATGACTACTACCTTACAAAGACGCTCTAGCGCCAATGTCTGGGAGCGCTTCTGTGAGTGGATCGCCAGCACCGATAATCGTCTATACATCGGTTGGTTCGGTGTCCTGATGATTCCCACCCTGCTAACAGCTACCACTTGCTTCATCATCGCCTTTATTGCTGCACCCCCCGTAGATATCGATGGTATCCGTGAGCCTGTTGCTGGTTCTTTGATTTATGGCAACAATATTATCTCTGGTGCGGTTGTTCCTTCTTCAAATGCGATCGGCTTACATTTCTACCCCATTTGGGAAGCAGCTTCCCTTGATGAGTGGCTTTACAACGGTGGCCCCTACCAGCTAGTAATTTTCCACTTCTTAATTGGTTGCGCTTGCTACATGGGACGGCAATGGGAGTTGAGTTACCGCTTGGGAATGCGTCCCTGGATCTGTGTAGCTTATAGCGCTCCCCTGGCTTCTGCGACTGCTGTCTTCTTAATTTATCCCATTGGTCAAGGCTCTTTCTCTGATGGTATGCCTTTGGGTATTTCTGGAACCTTCAACTTTATGTTGGTCTTCCAAGCTGAACACAATATCCTGATGCATCCATTTCATCAGTTAGGTGTTATTGGTGTATTTGGTGGTGCTTTAATTTCTGCGATGCACGGTTCTTTGGTGACTTCTACCTTAGTTCGTGAAACTAGCGAAACCGAATCTGCAAACTACGGCTATAAGTTCGGTCAAGAACAAGAAACCTACAACATCGTTGCGGCTCATGGCTATCTCGGACGGCTATTTTGGCAATATGTCAGCTTCCAAAACTCCCGATGGCTGCACTTTGTCTTAGCAGCTTTACCTGTGATTGGTATCTGGTTTACTGCTTTGGGTATCAGCACGATGGCATTTAATTTGAACGGATTCAACTTCAACCAGTCTGTCATCGACTCCCAAGGACGCGTAATTAACACTTGGGCAGATGTGATTAACCGTGCCAATTTGGGTATGGAAGTAATGCATGAGCGTAATGCTCACAACTTCCCTCTAGATTTGGCTGCGGGTGAAGCAGCACCAATAGCTTTCAATGCCCCTGTCATTCACGGCTAAGGTTTAACTGTCATTTTTTATAAGTGCTTACCTCGGCTTACTTTGTTGAAGCCGGGTTTTTTAACGTCTCCCTATCTCGCTAACGCTGCGCTATCGATACAATTCTTTTTTTTAACTGGGCAATAACCCAGAACTAAAGTTTTTATTAATACTTCTTTCCTTCTGCCTTCTGCCTTCTGCCCTCTGCCTTTCTTGTAACTTCTGTAATTCCTTGAAGACATCAATTGCAGCTAGTGATTTCAACTGAGATGTATTGGTTGGGGTCTGAATCCCCATCCAATTGTTCCTTCTGCCCTCTGCCCTCAGCATAGCTGCCTTCTTCAAGAGGTCGATGTCAAATCTTACTATTTTCTGCTGGGCCTACATTAGCTATTTTATAACCATCTGGATAACTGCGAATAGCATGATCGATAAAGTAGTATGGCTGATTTCGTGGAGGAAAGTAACGTAATAATCGCGCCCTAATTTTGAGGATATTTGCTAGGAGCGATCGCAAAAAAGGGGAAGGATGTTCAAACCCAAAGGCATCGAGCATGACATCATCAAGTAAGGCATATACCAAAGGTTTTAAAGCAAAACTCATCCAGCCGGGAAACCAACTCAAAAATAAATTTCGCGTTGCTTCTCCCACACGTCTATTGGTATCTGAATAACGAAAGTTTGCTTGCTCGTAATCACGGTTATAGCGTTCAAATTCTGCGTAAGTTTCAGGGATATTCTGGATATGCATTCGCTTACCCACTTCCCGCCAGAAGTAAAAAGCTGCTAATTTTTCTTGTTCGCACATCAAGCGCCAACCAAAACTTGCATTCCAGCGAATTGGATCGTAAATAAAGGTAGAGAGTACATACAAAAAATCGGCATTATTAATCTTAAAGCGTCCGTGGATGGCATTCATGCGTTGCATCGCTTCTTTGCCGCGATCGCTATCGTAACCCCACTTACCAATTTCCCCTATAATTATACCTGTATCGTCGTAGCGTTTTTGTGAATGCTGATAAAATTCCCCTGTTTTATCCAATAATTTAGAAATGCTAGGAACACAATAAGTTCGCATCAAAGCCACTTCCAGCGCTCTTGTCATTTCCCATGAAAAATCATAGCCAATCATTATAGAGTAAATTTGGCAATGAGCTATCACAGGATCGAGCTGCTGAATCAGATGGAGATTTTTGTAGCGATTAAAAAGCATCTGAGATTTTTCCTGCGCTCAATACAAGCAAACTTCAAACTTCCATAATCATACCTTTTCAGGGGTTAAAAATTAATGCACAATCCTTTTCTTTCCTGGCTGAGTAAAATTTGCAGTGGGAAAAGTTATTTTTCGCGTTCTTTAAGTAGTGAGTAATTTCTTTAATTAATGAGTAATAGGGGAGAAAGTAGCGAAGCTGCTATGAGCCGCCATGCAACGGCTGAAAACGCTATTGTCGGTGGAACCATAATATTGCTGTTTTTACGTGCTTATGCTTCTAATTCAAATTGGCAATATTATCGGTTCTTGGCAACTTTTGGTGATGATCAAAGGTTACGCGCTTTAAGGCAGAAGGCAGAAGGGTTTTAAGATTTTGCCTGTCGTCGTATGCCGCCACTGTTGGCAAGTTGGCAAGATATGCCTAACCTGATTCTGAAAGAAAACAATCTGAAACACGATAAGTTGCAAGTATTTGCTCAGTTGCTGACCCCCTGACATCTGACGGATAGATTGGAGAACATGGGATGTAGGAACAGTAGTTGCACGTATTTGGCATGGTCAAACACTTATCAGTAAATGTTTAACTTTGATTTTAATTCTTGACCGTGCAACTCCTACACCCTCTCATCCTGCAACATTAAGGATTTGCGCTTTTCAAGCGTACCATTCAACCCCAGTAGCTTGTTGTAATTAGGCTATTGTCGGAGTGCGTCACTCAACAGCCCCAAAAAGTAGGTAAATATCGCAGCAAGTGTATGCTTTCATGCAATTATGTATGCTTTTTCAAGAAATCGGTTTGACTTCTGGTTGAATCAGGTTAAGAACAGTGTAAGGATCGCGACCAGAAAATAGCAGCTTAATCACAATTGCTGCCGCAGACTCTAACAATCGAGCATACTTCAACTCCCCCAAATCGACTGGCTCACTCCCAACATCTTCAATCAGCGAAGCCACTTGACGTTTCGCATCAGTATCGTCGCCGCAATAGAGCGTTACTAACCGCCGACCATCGAAATTAGGCTGCTCCATCTGCCAAACTTTTGCCTGACACATATTGAACGCTTTCACTACCTTAGCCTTGGGAGAATAAGCAGCGATCGCTTCTGATAGTGATACTCCATCATAAGTTTGCGTTAAGTAATTACCGTTAGAGGGGTCAACAGGATTATTTATGTCTAATAGAATCTTGTTTGCAAAAGCTTCACTTCCTCCAGCTGCTTCCATAGCTTCAAATACTGCTTGGTGAGGAGTCGCTAAAACAATGACTTCACCAAACTCTGCTGCCTCTTGAGGGGAACCAGCTTTTGTCCCCTGAGCAAGCCTACTTGCCAAACTCTGTGCTTTGCTAGAATCTCGACCTGCAACAAATAGCTCGTGTTTTCCTACCCAACGTGAGCTTAAAGACTCTGCCATGCTGCCATAACCGATAAAGCTGACCTTCATTGCTATTTCTCCCTAATACAGTTCAATGGAAATAAAAGCACTATTTTTCATCTAGATTTACCACTGTAATTTTATGGGACCGCCAAACTGACGCATCTCTGCAAAAAACTGTCCTTGCGCTCCTTCATCTGGAAGTGTTGCTAAATAAACAGCAGTTTCGGCTCCTTGCTCTGCTGTAAACGGCGCATTCTCTCCTCCCATATCAGTTTTCATCCAACCTGGAGAATAAGCATTAACGAGAATATTAGCGCCAAGGAGTTCTTTTGCTAAAAGAACAGTTAGACCGTTCACCCCTATTTTGGATAGTCGATAGGAAGGTGCTATTGGGTAGTAGTCACTAGTAATTGCAGCCAAAGATGCCATTTCGGTTGAGACATTGACAATGCGACCGTAGTTGTGAACCTTCATCAACGGAATTAATGCTTGAGAAATTCTCAGGAGCGCTAGAACATTGGTGTCAAATGTAGAGCGCATCGTTTCTAGTTGAACTGTCAATAAACTAGATTCCTCTGGCTTGGTTGTAGGATTGATGCCGGCATTGTTCACCAAAATATCTACCCTGCCGTAGGTTTCTCTTAGCCATTGAACAAACTCTGCCACATTCAAATCACTCGTAACGTCCAGTGTGTGATAGTTTACATCAAGTCCTTCATTAGATAATTGTTCTTTAACAGCAAGACCATCTGTTTGGTTACGGCTTGTTAGAACAACATGGATGCCAATTTGGGACAATTTCCGAGCTATGGCATATCCTAACCCACGATTGCTACCTGTTACTACAGCAATCTTTTTCTGGTTTGTCATCTTAATAAATTTTCGCAACTTTCAGTTTTACTTTACTGAAATGTTTTAAATTAATCAAATTGATTGAAATAATATATTTAATCGATGCGATTAATAGACTTGTCTGCCATTGATCTGAACCTTCTAGTCGCCTTTGAAGCACTTTTTGAAGAAAGGAGTGTAACAGCAGCAGCAACACGATTGTATTTAGGCCAACCAGCAATGAGTGCGGCACTCGCTAGGTTACGCATTCTATTCCAAGATGAATTATTTATCCGAATTGGCAGGCAAATGCAACCCACGGCAAAAGCTCTGGAAGTTGCTCAAGGTATAAAAGCTGCTTTACAACAAATTCGACAGACATTGGAAACGAGCCAAACATTTGACTCTACTACTTCTAAAAGTACTTTTACAATTGGCAGTTCAGATTACACTAGCTATGTTGTTATGCCCAAGCTTCTTGAAGTTTGTCGTCGAATTGCACCAAGCATTAATTTTCGATTAATTAGTTTTGCAAAAAACTTTGTCGGAGAACTATTAGAGCGACGAGAGATTGATCTAGCTTTGGGTGTTTTTCAAGACCCACCCAGACAAACAATACAAATGCCATTATTTCCAGAACACTTTGTCGGCATCTGTCGTCTTGGACATCCCATTCTTTTGGAGGACGTTATCACACCAGAAATCTTCGCTAATTTTCTTCATGCTCTTTTTACTCTTAGGCAAGATGAAGTTGGTGAAATCGATAATGCGCTCGCCCAGTATAACCTCCAGCGTCGAGTTGCTTTGACAACTCCTCACTTACTAGTGCTACCAGCAATCATTTCATCAACTGATTTAATTGCTGCTGTTCCATCACGATTGCTAGCACCCTTGGCATATCAAGATGCATTAGAAATTTTTGAACTTCCAGTACAAACTCAACCGTGGATGATTTCAATGCTATGGAGCAAGCTTACAGAGCAGGATCAAGCCCATTGCTGGTTACGACAGATGCTCATAAGCGTTTGTGAGGAAATTTAATACATCAGAGAAGTCTTTTAACATTAAAAATCTTGCATTGACAATTTTTTGAACTCTAAAAAGTTTAAATCACCGAGTCAAAAACTTGTTGTGCGGTTAGATTCAACTGCAAAAAAGTAGGAGACACTATAAGGTTTGTTTCTCTAAAGGGTGTCATTTGATATTCACCATCAATAAGTTCACAGACAAAAATAGTCGGAACTTTGGGACTACCAATAAATACACGTCCACCCAAAGCTGCATAATCCACAATCCAATATTCAGGTATACCCATAGCTTCATAGTCACGAAGCTTATCGTAATAATCATCCTGCCAGTTGGTTGACACTACTTCAACTATTAGTTTGACCGAACTAGCATTATGGATAACTGATTCTTTCTTCCAGCGCGTTTCAGTATCGATAGTTTCTTGATTTAAAACAATAATATCCGGTTCGTACCCTGATTTGTCTCGGTATGGTTTAATAATGGATTCTTTTGGTATAGTCCAGATACCGCGTTTACCCATCTCTCTAATTGTGAACAGTAATTCTTCAATCAAAAAACCAGCCAAATCAGAATGCTCCCCTTTAGGCTTTGGCATCTCCACAATCACCCCATCATGTAATTCGTAACGTACTTCTGAGTTTTCTGGATACCATTCGATAAATTCATCGAAGGTCAGTAGCTTTAGTTCCGATTGTGTTTGATTCATAAAACTTACTGGATTTATTTTTACTCCTACTGTAAGAACTGCCTAGAACGCATAATTCTCACAAAATCGC
Organism: Nostoc sp. DedQUE04; assembly: GCF_034530995.1. Classification (NCBI taxonomy): domain Bacteria; kingdom Bacillati; phylum Cyanobacteriota; class Cyanophyceae; order Nostocales; family Nostocaceae; genus Nostoc; species Nostoc sp. DedQUE04. The sequence continues at coordinate 90,027 of NZ_JAVRCA010000012.1, forward strand.
GTTGTTCCTATATTATCTGTGAATTTCTCTTGACTGAGATTGAGAAGAAAAGTAAGTCTTGTCAAGAAGAGAGTTAGCTCCTTCAAAAGTTTTTATGATTTCAGGCGTGACTTGTGAGATATGCACTTTGCCTGATTCAACACCTAAAACTATATCTCCATTTTTCTGTTGGATAGTCAAATCTTTGCGCTCAGTGTTAAAGCTGAGGTCATAAACCTTGCCTTTAACTTCAGTGAAACCATCTTGCCGAGATTGTCCCAAAACCATGCCAATTTTTTGAGCAATTTGAGTCAGCCGACTGATGGCTTCAAGCTCAAATGTATCTTGATTCATTACTGTCAACGCTTCGGCTGATAATTGCTCACCAGCTTTAAACCCATTAGCCACTTCTACAATGCGTTTTTTGTAATTATCGGACTTCCCTAACTTCTCGGCCGCATTGTACCAATTTCTCAAGTCATCAATAGTGACTGATTGAGGTTGGACTTTTTGGTTGGGTATGGCTTTGTTTTGTGGTTGAGGAAACGGGATTATAAAACCCTCCACATAATCCCCCAAGGGTTCAAGATGTAGTCCCCAGACCTGCCCTTTGCCGGTGAATAATTCTGGTAATGCTTTGGGTGAGTGCTTTTCCATGTCAGCCCATTGCTGTTGATAAACAGGGTCAGCAATCATATCAGGTGTGATTTGATACTGCTTACCGACTCGAAAGGCGACTTGTTTATCAATGCCTGTCGCCAGAGCAATATCGCCTTCCTTAAACCCATACTGTTTGTAAGGTTGATAAGCTCTAGTGGTGTGAGTTCGACCATATCCTCTCATCGCATCAATGCAAGTATCCACGGGTAAAAGATTGGTGTCACCATGCATCATTAAAGGGTAGTTCATCGGAATCGGTTTGCCTTTGATGACAGGAGAGGCGACGGCGAGATTTTGAACCTCTTGGTTGGGGTGGAATTGAGCGCTTTGTTGAGGCGGGGACAATGCTGATTGAGATGGAGGTTTCAAAAACTGTGGTCGTGTGGCGAGGGAATTAACTCTTTGTTGATAGTCACTATCCGATTCAATAATTGACCCAAATTTCTTGGTCATGTTCTCCAAAGTTTTGGAGGGAATTGAACTGCTGACTAAGTGAAATACTGCTAGACCTTTTTTAGTTTCCCTGATAACATCTTCTGTTGGTACTTGCTGCCATTCAACTTTTTGAGCAGTTAACCATTTAGTCACAGTATCAGCTTTCTGGTTGTCAACAGCCAAGCCCATGACTCCAAGTTTTTTGTTTGATTGGGTAGAAAATAAGAAAGTTGGACGCTCTTTAATATGATGTAGAATTTTTGCACTACTATCAATCATATACAGTTGTTGAGGGTTAACCGATTGAGTCCCAAAAGCCTGAAATTCCTTCGTCCAAATAGTAGGATATTCAACGGTATTAGGGTCAATTTGAGCGCAAATCACAGAGAAATTACTTTGAATAATAGCGGGGACTGGGGTAAGTTTTCCGGTTTTGAGCAATCCAAGTTGTCTGAGCGCGTCTTTGTCTTTTTTGAAGTGCAATACTCCCAAGGGTTCACCATTCAAAAATACAGCATCTCTAGTTTTAGAAGCTGAGGTTTCGATAGTCAGTTTTCGGTAATCTTGATCATTGAATGTCTGACCAGAAAAATCATAAAAGTTAATTTTATTAATTTTGAGAAGATTCCCATTGGGAGATTCACCCAGAACAAAAGCTTGATCTCCAGTTTCGGAGATAGAAGTAAGTTTTAACTTTAGAGGATTACCATTTTTGAGATAATTAATTTCTTTTAACTGTTGGGCAGAATCACTGTCTAACTCACCCAGAGTTTTCCCATCAAGTTTGATTTTTACTGTTTTGTCAGGAATCAGCACAGTACCAAATTCTAAGTTGACCGGTTCGGCGTTAAAAACAAGTCCTGCATAAGAGAAGTTCTTGAGTTCACGGATAGTAATTTCAACCGGCTCGTTTCCTGGTAGTCCAATAGTTGCTTTGGCAGTGGCAGGTTCTACCCCAACCATACAAGAGAGCGCTTTCGTACCAATGGGAAGCTGTGCAGTTCTGGTTTCAAGCATGGCGAATTCCTTATATTTGCCGTCACTATCCTGGACAAACATTAGCCTGGAAACATGGCGCTCATGTCCGACTAGGTGGTGAGAAGCTCTGATTTCTATAGGATGTTTTTCGGTTGGATTCCATTCTCGACCCAAAAAATGATTCGCTTCATTATTTAATGTGACTAACTTCGGCTCAGTAAATTGCAATTTATCTAAGCGAGAAATAATCTCATTGGGGAAAGCAGCGAAGGCGAAATTGGAAACTTTTTTAGCGATCGCCTGGGGGTTTGCGTTTTCTTTTCTTGCAACTTCCAGTTCATCCTGGCGGGATGCACAGATGTTCCAGGCGGCGGCAGATAGAGCAAGTTTTTCTGACTCTGGGATCTTCGCATAAAATGCGAGAGCCGCCTCTAGTGCCTTGTCGAAAAGTAATTTAGTTTGGCTTCTAGTAAGTTCTGGTTTTAGTTCTAAGAGTTTAGCTCCCTGCATGGACATCCCCGCCTTGAGGTTGTGGTCAGTTACAGATTGCTGGCTAACTGTCCCCAGGTTGCGGTAAGCGGGTTTTCCATCTGATCCAACCTCGCCATCTATCTGTGCAACTGCTAATAATTTATGGGGGCGTTCACTGTTTGTGAATTTAATCTCATCTAGGCGAATATTAAGTGTCTGGGCTTTCCATATTAGGGGATGCCCGTAGCGGGTGAGGTTGGTAATTTCGAGTTGCGTTCCTGAATCCGTTTGAATAATTGCGCTAGGGCCAGACTCTGTTTCTCGCCGCCTTGAGGCACGAACCGCAGCGTTGAATTTCAGATCAAACTCGTACTTGGCGGCGATCGCTGCAAATTTTTGCTGTGGTGTAAATTCTACTCCTTGAAACAAGTCTTTAAACTGGACTATGGGGCGCGATTCTAACTGTGATTCTTGGAAATATTTATTGGTTTGGCTAATCAATAATTCTACTGGTGAGTAGCCCTTTGGTGTTATCCCCGTGTTTAAATAAACTGACGAAGATTTCTTATCTTTAATATAATTAACATCACGATACAAATAGCGGCTGTTTTCCCGGATTTTATTCATCTCAGGTTTTTTTGCACTTTTGAATAAATCAACCGCTATTTGGTTTTGATAACATCCCTCACCAATCATTTATCGGTACATCAGGCGGTTAACATCCATCGCCTGATGAATAATCTCTGGCGTTCTGTTAGGATTCTCTGCTAGAACTACAACAGATTGGATGAAGGGTTTGTACTCTGCTCTAATTGGTTTGGGCTTTTCGTCATGTTCCTGTTCAAATAAACTTTGATAATGGCTAGATACTTGGTCTAAATAAGTTGATTGTTGTTCGATAGTCCCATAAGTTTTAAGTACCTCAATTTCCGATTCTAATGCTTCCAGTGCAGTAACTTGATTGTTGATTATGCCCACGCTGATGCTATCGCTCATGTGGATAGCGATTTTTTCAAATGGGGGCTGGCTTCCATCTTCCAAATAAAATGATTGTTTTTTGAGCTTAACCGTGGGCGAATAGGCGTTTTGGGGAAGATTTCTTCGCTCTGCCTCTGCTGTTAAATTGGGATATAAGCTAGCTCTTGCTATACCTATGCAGTCACCATCGTAGTCTCGTGCTTGGCGTTCTGATTCGGTTTCTGCTGGGTCTATTTCTTCAACATCAATCCCTTGCGCTTCTAACTCTGTAATTCTGGCTTGTATGCGCTTGTGGTCTTCGTCATTGACTACAATTATGCCTTTGAGGTCTTTACCATCTGGGCCGAGTCGATCTTTAACGTGCTTGTTAGCAGACACACACAATCCGTTAGAATTCAGAAAAGGAGAACGGAAGTTAAGAATTTTATCTTCATTCTTTTCCCATGAAACACAAATTTCACCATTTTTAAGTTCCTTGGATGGAATAATCATCCCTCGGTCAAAAGTAAGCGTTTTCCCCAGAGCGATATCTCGCCATTGGCTCTGTAAAAACCGACTTAATTCCTGTTTAACTTTTTCCGTTTCTAAAAGTTGTTGATGACCAAGTAAGTCAGTTTTGATGAGTTTGTACATGAACAAGTCATCTTTAGTACTCTCGTCATCTAATTCCTCATCTGTATCTAAATCGTCATTTGTCCCTAAGTTTTTAACATCTGGTTCAAGGTTTGTGACCTCTCCTATTTTTAATTTACTTTGGTTCAATAATTCTTTGCGTTTTTCGTATTTTTCACAATAGTAAGCAGCAACAATTCTAGGGTCATCTTGAATAGAGGCTAGTTTTTCAGCTTGTAGCTCTAATTCTTCGGCAAAATCTTTAATTCCTTGGGGGAAAGATGCCAATAGTTGGGAGATAGACATCTGACCTTGCTGAGATTGTCCTTTTTCGGCTAACCAAATATCTTGCTGATACAAACCTGGCTTAATTTGAGGTTTAGTCGCCCCTGTTGGTCTATCCTTATCTGTTCCCTTAAAACTACTTATGGGGAGAATTATGTCTATTTTTGGTTTGTTATTTGGCTCTGCATATTCTATTTTATCTAGTTTGTATGGTCGAAGTGTTCCTTTACCAAAGCGGTATTTGCTAGTATCTTCTCCGTTTCCTTCCCTCCAGCCGAATCGATGCTGGATAACACGGTAGCTTTTATCTTGTTGTGATTCTCTTGAAGTGAGCTTGTCATAAAGTTGTGTTGAAATTTGTCCATAACAATCGCCAACTAGTTTATATGCTAAATCATTTGATAATATCCCTCCATTTTGACCGGGATTATTAGTAGAATCATCTACTACTAGAATGTTTAGCTTTTCGTGAATCGCATTTTTACAAGCCCCAAGAAATATCGAACCATAAGCTCCACGATCTTTACTATCTGGACAAATCTTTTGAATCGTTTCTAAACATTCTTTTTCTCCATAAAGTAAGCGAGTTTTAGAAGATAATAATAAGATGTGTCCGTCTGGATGATTCCTTAATTCTTCGTCTGTACTGTATTCATCTGAATGTCCAAACGAGAATTCTTTATCAGGAAAGTAAAATTCTAGTAAAGTATTACTGAGCTTTTCGGTTAAAATAGTTTTACGCTTATCTGTATAAATCCATTGATTGAGCCGGGGATCAAAATGCTTCAATTCCAGAGTCATGATTTTAAGAAATTGATGAAAATTGGTTAATATTTTAGGGGGTTTTATGTCAAGAATTAAGCGTTGGATAAATATGAATAAAGAAGAGTTCAATGCAGATGGAACTTTAAAAGATGAAGTAAGACAACAAAAGTTATCTCGTGGCGCACATCCAGAAGCAATCGATGATTATGCTCGTAGATTAAAAGAAGAGTACGACGAGTGGAAGCACCTGGACGAGACTGATCCAGAGCCGTGGCCAGTGTATACAGCTTACGATTTTTTCAGCGAACAAGAGAAAAGAGAGTTTAACCCTGACGGCTCTCTCAGACCTGAATATGTAGACTACGCTCGGCAAATTGGCATCAGTGAAAGTGCCCTGGAACAGCTTGAGTGGCGTAAGAAAAACGAAGTCGAGAATTATAATGCTGTGTCTGCCGATCATGCAGAACAAGGTATTAACTTTGGTGAAGAACGGATGAAAGAAAGGATTGAAGACAGCAGAACTTACGCCCAACGCCTCCGCCAAATGGAACAGGACTTGCGGAACTTTGAGCCGGAAGATAGCTTGCCTTTTGATAAAAACACCTCCTATTAAAGTAGGTGAGTTTACGCCGTAACTCCGTTTTATCCATCAAATGCAGTGATTTTATCTGAATATGTGAAAGAAAGCGATCGCCAACGACAGACACGAAAGTAAATATTCAAAAACTGCCTTTTTACTTCAATCAGTAATTGCAGTGCGGTCAAGAAATATACCGCACTGCGACTAGATTTATTTATGATGTTTTTTACCGTGTGGTGGGGTGGTTTTTGATAATTGTTTGCCAAGAGATAATTCCGACGGAGAATTACTAGATATTATTGATGAAGTAGCTATTTTATACATAGCAAAACAGCAAGAAATAGCAACTAGAGAGATTAAGGTAGCCTGACCAATTATTTGCCAGGAGTTGAAAGTCATTTTAGAATGAACTCGCCTAAAGAAAACAGACTCCAACTTCTGGTGAGTCGTGCAATTTTTCAAATACTCTAAAACTTGCAGACATTCAGATATGTCCTCGCCTTTGTGTACTTTTTGGCACAGCAGAATTTCTAAGCGCTCAATGCGACGTTCAGGAGTAGACAAATTAATATCGTCCCAATCATCCCAAAGTTTGATTTGTTGTTGTTCGGACATAATATGATTCAGATGTTGTAATTAGAGAAATTTCTCAATGCTTACTTACTAAATTAGTGACGGTGGCGATGAGGTTTATTTTTAGAGCGTTCGTACTCTATCAATAATTGCTTTGCTTGTTCAGGGAGAATCACCTGTTTTTTGTCAATCCGCAATTGGTAACAGTAGCTTTTCTTATCAGGACAAGGGATAGTATTGGGGGTATTAATTCCAATCATCACAGAACCAAGAGCAACTGCGGAAATGGTAATCGAATAAGTAACCATCCCAGAGCGACCGGAACCGACCCAGCCACCAAACCAAAAAAGAAATCCTTTGATTTGTTCAAAACCTTCTTGTCGAAGTTTTATCCATGCTTGGGACTTCTTCAACTTTTCAACAGCTTTAGTATTGGATACTTTTTCAATTTGGACATCAATGGTAGACTTGACACTGTTTATTTCTTGTTCTAATCGGTACTCGTTCCATTCTCGGACACGTTGGGCGATAGCATCGGCGTGGGCGAAGAAAGCGGAAAATCCCTCATCGGATAGTGATTCGCCATTAGAGTTTTCAATGGGGACTTTCCCTCAATGCGCTCCAATATACGTTGTTCTAGTCCAGAATAGAAATTCTTAATATCCTGTTTGTTTTCCGAAAGTGCGCGGAGTACATTCTTAAGATACATTTGGTTGACTAGCCCGGGAATATTTTGAGCGCGTTTTCGGGTAATACTATCCACTAAATTGACCAATTCCTCTTCAGAAACAGATGCTTCTTCACCAAAAAACTCAGCAATTAACTGGCTCTCATCTTGGGGTTGGACTATACCAAAGTGAGTAGCTACATCAAAATATGTTTTATTTTGCTCTTTAATTAGGTCGCAAGCTTCGAGAAAGCGCTCACACTCCAACTGACGATATTCCTTCTGATTTGGAGATAGTCCACAAGCGGTGATAATCTCAATTGCTTCAGTTAGTTCTAGCTCAATGCCGTACTCTGATTTGATGTGAGTTAACATCTGTAGGATGTTCATTGGTGGAAATTCAGTTTTATCAGCACGTTTTTTCTCTTGTCGTTGGAAGTGTGCTGCCGCTTGCTTATAGGTTTTACCCTGTTGAATTGACGCTCGGATCACATCAAAACGGGACTGAATTTCTTCATCACTGTAATCAGCTTGGTCAATAGGTAAATTACTTGCTGTCAACGTGGCATCAACATCTTCTACAGAGAGCGAATATGTTTGTTGTAGCAGTTCTTTGGTATAAGGCATAAATTTATTCCTAGTTAAATGCATTTTCTAGTAAACAATCATCATCCTCGTGAGTAGGTGAAGATCCAAAATGTGTATCAACCTTGTCGGTAGGGTTTGCAACGATTAGATGGCTCTCCAGTTCTTGCTCCAAGTTAAAAGTTTGAGCTAAATAAATAATTTGTTGTTGCAGTTGGTAAATTGAAATTCTTGCCTTTGATTTTAAATCTGATTCTGAGAACCCTCCTAACCACCGACAAGCTATCGGGTGCCAAAAGGCAGCGATTGCCCAGATAATCATGTTTTGTCTCGGAAATTCAAGAGTTTTATTTTTGGGACTCAGATATTTTAAGAGGGGAAGATAAGGAGATGAAGTACTGAACTGAAAACGAAAATCAACTTGTTCAGGCATGATTTACGACCTGTTGAGAATTTTTACAAAGATAGGAGAAAAAACCGTAGTTATCAGTTAAGCGAAAGGATAAATCTGATTTAGGTCTGTCAGATAAAAATTCTTGCTGTACTAAATATTCCAAGGCATCACAGGAAATTTTTTCAGGACGTGGAAATAATCGATTCAATTCACTCTTGAAATAGTGGGCAGTTCCACCAGCAAAGATAATCTCATCAATATCTGATGGAATATAACGATGCAAATAACTTGAAAGCACTCCCCAATATTCTTCACGAGCAATATTGATTGCTGATTTAATTGATTGAATTTCTAATTCTTGTAGCAAAGTATCTTCGACTCGAACTAAAGGTAATAAGGCTTTGAGATTTATTTTGGAACCAGCAGCACTAATCGCAGCCGCAAGAGTCAGAGATTTCTGTCCAGCTACCCGACGCTGTACTGATGATACTAACTTCTGAAACCCTAAATCTTCTGTAACTCCATTTGTCATCGCACCCTTATCCATAATCAAAATAGAGGCATTGCGATAGCCAATCATCACTACCGCTATTTTGCGTGAACGCAAGTTATGAGTAGTTGTACGTCCTCGTGAGAGTAATCCAAATCCTTCAGGGCGGCAAACAAACTCCACTAGCTTGAAAGAGCGTTTTTCACCTCTCCATTTAAAGTTGAGCAGAGCGCCTGTAATCGATATCTCAAATAATTTACGATCCGAGTATTCTCCGTAAGGAAACAAGATGCCCAGACGAATACTTGCACCGTTGGCTAACGACTTCTTTTGGGCGATCGCACCTACAACAGCCAAGGTTTTATAAATCGCTAGCTCAAATTTTGGCTGCTCTAACTTCAAATTTGCAAAAAACCTCTGACAAATTAATCCTACACCCCAGCATTGCTGATTGTATTCAATCCAAGCTGAATTCTCTGGAGAAGATACACCAATCGCATCCTCCTCATAACTTAAAAGGCTTTGTTTCGGGATTAATGCTGTGTAGGGTTCCATCAAAAGCAACTCCGGCTTACTTGAATCTAGAGTAAAAAAAACTCTACTCAACGATGCTCCCGGATCGAATGAGATTATTAAATCTGCCATCTACTTTCAACAAAAATTACTCAACCATTTCATCAAATCATAAGTCGTTAATAGCGCAATTATGGCAAATTTATGGAATTTGATAAAAACAGGCTCAAACTCATATAAATCCGGCACAACTCTGGCACAATTCTAGCATAAATCTGAAATCTTAAATAGTATTTATCAACAATTTAATTTTATTGATAATCAAGTACTTTTTTCTCAAAAAAATGGCACAACTCTGGCACAACTTTGGCGTAATCCCTCTAAATACAACCGTTTCCGAAATATATACTATTACAATGATATTATTCTTTCGACAAAGCAATAATAGCAAAACCTTACGCACAGTACGCCAAATTTGGCAGAAAGTTTTAGACGATAATTTGCTATATTTAAGTGCATGAGAGTTGGTGAATAAAAAATTTGTTGCAGTCAAAGTCTCATCAAAAATTTGTAACTCGGCATCAAACCAAAGTGAGTTTGATGACGGTGATCAGCAATGACTTCAATATTTTTTGGGAGTTGTCCAATAGGAGTCGAGTTAAGTTATGTAAATCTCATCGCAGAGGTGAGCGATGCTAACATCTGCTAACGTGTCATCAGAAATGGCAGTGAACTACTTCATCAAGAACTACTATCACCAAGGCAAGTCTCGCTGGAGTGGTAAGGGTGCTGAGAAATTGGGTTTATCAGGGGCAGTTGAAAATCAGCAAGCTTTTAAAAATGTAATCTCTGGGCGATCGCCCGATGGTCGTGAGCAGCTTAATGCTAAGGTACTGAAGCCCAATGAACGCAGGGCAGCGTTAGACTGTACATTCTCTGCGCCTAAGAGTGTGAGCCTAATGGCGTTGGTAGGTGGAGATGAGAGATTAATTGCCGCGCATCATCAGCGTTGATGGAACAACGTTATGCCATAACGAGAGTGACACAAGGAGATTCTCGCCACAGGGTAAACACAGCTAACTTGGTGGTTGCAGAGTTCGACCACATTGAGAGCCGTTCTTTAGATCCACATCTGCATACCCACTGCTTAGTCATGAACACAACTGAGGCTTCAGGCAAGTGGATGAGTTTGGTCAATAGTGAGATATTCGCCAACAAGAAATTCCTGGGCATGGCATACCAAAGTTATCTGGCAACAGAAGTGCAGAAACTAGGGTATGAAGTCGAGCCACGTCAACATGGACAATTTGAGATCAAAGGGTTCAAGGAACAGGATTTGGAGGCGTTCTCAAAACGGCGACAGCAAATCATTGCGACGGCGGGTGCATCAACTACATGGGCAGAACGCGAAAAAGTCTGGGATACTACTCGGCAGCGCAAGCAAAAGGTAACAGAATCGGAACTCAAGTCACTGTGGCATGAAGAAGCTGCGGCGCTAGGCATTAGTTTTGTTCAACCTTCTGAGCCAAATAGTTTTGTACAAGATTCTTTTTCACAACAAACTCTAGAAGATGCTCTAGATAATGCAATCGCACATTGTAGTGAGAGGAATGTAGCCTTCAAGCAGGAGGATTTAGAGAAATTCATTCTAAGAGAAAGACTTTTTACTGATGTGACTGCAATTGAGCCATTGATCAAGCAACATCAAGAGTTAATTGCTCTGCCTGGAATGCAGCTGCAATACACAACATGGGCGGCAGTAAAGCGAGAACTAGCAACGATTGAATTGATGCAGTCGGGACAAAGTAAAGTAAACCCTATCTGCTCAAAGGAAGTAATTGAAAGGCAGTTAGAGAAAACCTCACTAAACCTTGGGCAGAGGCAAGCAGTTAGTCTAGCTGCAACCACAACAGACCAATTCATTGCCTGGCAAGGGGTAGCCGGGGCGGGTAAGACTTTTGCCCTCAAAGAATTAAACGCGATCGCACTCTTCCAAGGCTATACAGTCAAAGCTTTTGCCCCTTCATCAATGGCAGCAAAGGTACTGAGTGAGGAACTGGGCATACATTCTGAGACTGTAGCCAGCTTATTGGTAGGAGAACCAGCTAAAGTTGTAGAAGCAAACCAGATTTGGATTGTAGATGAGGCAGGTTTACTTAGTGCCAAAGATGCTCATGCCCTCTTAGAAAGAGCTACACTTCTTGGAGCAAGACTATTACTAGTTGGCGATACCAAGCAATTATCAGCTGTAGAAGCGGGAAACCCGTTCAAATCTCTGCAACAAGCTGGCATTCAGACCGCGCACTTAACACAGTCGAACAGGCAGCGAAACCCAGAGTTAAAGATCGCAGTAGACCTTTTGGCAGACGGGAGAGTAGAAGCGGGATTTAAGCAGTTAGAGACAATTGGGAGTATTTTAGAGGTATCACCTGATACGAAGTTAGAGACAATTGCTGCTGACTATATAGCATTAGCGAAAGAACAACGAGCAAGAACGCTAGTACTCGCTGGCACAAATGTTGAAAAATTAGCACTTACCCAGGCAATTCGAGGCAAGTTAAAAGAGGAAGGAAGTTTAGGGGCGACTGCAAACATCAGCCAGTTACAAGCAAAAAATCTCACTTTAGTTCAGATGCGCTACACCCATAACTTTGAACTGGGTGATGTGGTGATGCCGACGCGCAACTATAAGCGCCGGGGTTTAGAGAAAGGTCAAATCTATGAAGTCGTCAACAAGGATCTTGACCGACTAACATTAAGAACCTCTGCGGGGACACATTTAGAAGTAGATACCAATTTTGACAAAGCGGTTTACCAGTGTGATGAAATTGAGATTGCTGTAGGCGATCGCTTGCAATGGAAGAAAAATGACCGCCAATTACAAAGGCGCAATGGTCAAGAATTTGTAGTCACGGCGATTGAGGGAGACTCTGCCCAAATTGAGTACAAAGACACCAAAATTACTGAGACTATCAACCTCAAACAGGCGCAAAACTTAGACTATGCGCTTGTCAGCACAATCTACAGCAGCCAAGGGAAAACTACTGATTTAGCGTTGATTGCAGCAGATTACACAATTGGACAAGAAAGTTTTTATGTGGCAATTAGCCGAGCTAGGCATAACGTCAAGCTGTATACCAAAGATAAATTAGAATTACTAGAACTGGCGCAAGAGTCTAAAGCCAAAGATAACGCCTTAGAATTGCTGATGAATTCCTTAAAAGTGGAACTACAGCAAAAATCACAATCAGAAGCGATAACTGCCTCGGTCAGTCCAAGAGCTAATCAGCCAGTAGTAAAACTTGAAGTAGCAATAGCAGAGCCTGTACTGAAAGCTCAACCGCCAGTCACAGAACAAGTCTCCTTACCAGTTAGTCGGCCAGTTCCATTAGTTACAACGAGTTTAGAAACTGTAGCCAAACCCACTCTCAAAGAGAAACATAGAGATGATAGAAAGTCTCCTGTTTTTGAAAAACCAGTATTAAAGACTGCTGCCCCAACAGAAGCATTTTGGATACCTCAAAAATCAGAAGAAGTACCCAATTTTATTGAGCCAAAGCACTGGCAAGAGTTTGAAAATAGCGCCATTCACCCGGACATTGCGGCAAAAAACTTTGAAAGTCTTCAGTTCAACTATGCAGGTGGTGAGCATGAGGCTTGGGAAAGACTCATGGTTAGTGAAAAACTTAATCGTACAAATACCGGGAGGTTAACGGAGGGATTAATTAGAGCATATTCTCATCTTGATGCTGGCGGTTGGTGGTGTGATGCTGGAGTTGATGCGCGTTCATTTGCTGATTTAACACCAGGTGATAAACCTGCGATTAAAAGATGGGGATGTTACAAGCCGAACACACCTAGACCCAAAAAAGATGAGTCTGGGCAAATAATTGAAGGGAAATTCATTAAATATGAGCATCCCCCAAAAGTTGAATTAAGTATCTTCTTGCTAGATGTCCCTGACGATATTGCCGAACGCATTTACTCCAAACACAAGGTGAACCCCAGTGATAGCGATCGCCAATCAGGATTTTGGTACTGTGTCTGGAAACATAATATCCCCTGTGCTCTAGCAGAAGGCGCGAAAAAAGCAGCTAGTCTGTTGAGTCAGGGTCATGCTGCCATTGGTCTACCTGGGATTTCGGCGGGATACCGAACTCCCAAAGATGAGTTTGGCAAGAAAATTGGCAAGTCTTACCTGCATGAAGAGTTAGCAGTTTTCGCCACACCTTCTCGAGAAATCAAATTCTGCTTTGACTATGAAACCAAGCCCGAAACAAAACTCCATATCGAACGAGATATTTCCGTAACTGGAAGATTGTTACAAAAATCAGGAGCCAAAGTCAAAGTTGTCAGGTTGCCAGGGCCTTCTAAAGGTGTTGATGATTTCATAGTCGCAACTGGGCCACTAGCTTACGAGAAATTGAGTCATGAAGCAAAGCGTTTAAGAGACTGGCAACAGCAGAATCAACGCTTCTTGAGTGCGGCTTTTCCACCACTGCCTCATCTGACACCAGAACAACGTTCTATACAACTTGAGGGAACAGGCAACAGGGAACGGGCAACAGGGAATGACAAATTGGATCTCTTACCAACACACAGGGAAGAGGAAATAGAAAAAACTGTTGCCTGTTCCCCATTGCCTGTTCCCTATCTTTTACAAAATAAACCACAGGTACAAACCCATGACTTTAACCAACGACAACAACCCAACACAGATACAGTTGCTAACCGAGAAGATAGAGCAATTGACCCAGAAAATCGAGCAGTTACAAACCAACAGCCAGCAATTGACCCAGAAAATCGAGTTCTTAGAAACGAGCCAAGCCGAGAACCTAATCGAAATAAGCGCGAATCAGTCGAACTTCTTGCAGCAATTAACCGAGATGCTGAACTCGAAAAAGTCTTCGAGCATGGAGACGATATTGCAGGAATTAACCAAAGCTCTACAGATGATGGGCTTCGAGGTCAACGAACAGAGAAACTCTCAAGACAAGTTAACGGACAAAATTCAACAATTTTTAATAGAGAAGCAAATTATGTCCATTCTTCACAACCAGCCACCAGACAACTCTTAAATACAATCTCTGATTATATTGAGCAATCAGCTATTGAGTCTGCTTTAACCCAAACAGTATTAGGGCTAACAGAACAAATTTCTCAATCTCATCAACAACTTGTTATTGCTAAAAGTACATTCAATGAGTTTGAAACAGCATTGACGGCTGAGTTGCAATCTCATGCAGAAAATAAAGCTATTCTGTCAATCTCTGATTATGTTGAGCAATCAGCTATCGAGTCTGCTTTAAACCAAGCAGTATTAGAATTGACAGAACAACTTTCTCAATACAAAGAGCAACTCGTTGCTGCTAAAAGTACATTTAATAACTTGGAAACAGCATTGACGGCTGAGTTACAATCTCATGCAGAGAAAAAAGCTATTTTGTCAATTTTTGATTATATTGAGCAATCAAGTATTGAATCTGCTTTAGCCCAAACAGTATTAGGATTAACAGAGCAATTTTCTCGATCTCATCAGCAGTTAGTTAAAGATCAAACTGCATTTAATGACTTTGAGGAAGTATTGACGGCTGAGTTGCAATCCCATGCAGAAAAGAGGGCTATTTTATCAATCTCTGATTATATTGAGCAATCAGTTATCGAGTCTGCTTTAAACCAAGCAGTATTAGGATTGACAGAGCAACTTTCTCAATCTCATCAACAACTTGTTATTGCTAAAAGTACATTCAATGACTTTGAAACAGCCTTGACTCAAGAGTTAAAACCTCATGCAGAAAAAGGAGCTATTTTATCAATCTCTGATTATGTTGAGCAATCAGCTATCGAGTCTGCTTTAACCCAAACAGTATTAGGGCTAACAGAACAAATTTCTCAATCTCATCAACAACTTGTTATTGCTAAAAGTACATTCAATGAGTTTGAAACAGCATTGACGGCTGAGTTGCAATCTCATGCAGAAAATAAAGCTATTCTGTCAATCTCTGATTATGTTGAGCAATCAGCTATCGAGTCTGCTTTAACCCAAGCAGTATTAAAATTGACAGAACAACTTTCTCAATCTCATCAGCAGTTAGTTGAAGATCAAACTGCATTTAATGACTTGGAAACAGCCTTGACGGCTGAGTTGCAATCTCATGTAGAGAAGAGAGCTATTTTGTCCACCTCTAACTCTGTTGAGCAATCAACTACTGAGTCAACCTTAGCTAAAACATTACTAGCAGAATTAAAGTTGCATCTCAAACAGATAATTCAGGGTTTAGATATTGAAAAATTGGCAGAAGTAGTTATGGAAGTAGGAAAATATGTCAAAGGTGAAAAGGTAACAGAAGCAAAGGTCAGCGAGTTATTTACGAGTTTTACAACTGATGCCAAAGCTTTGAATTTTGAGCAGAAAATGAACATCGTTAGGCAACTGATTAAAGATGACAAACCATCGATTATGAAAAGATTGGGAATCAACTCGCCATCGCCAGATGACAACGAGGAGCATCTAAGGTTCCGGCGCTAACTTATCAGTTATCAGTGAATAGTGAATAGTGAACAACTAACCCATCAATGAATTGATGGGAATATCAGATATCTGATACCTGATAATTGATAATTGATAATTGATAATTGATAACTGTTCACTGATAACTGTTCACTGACTTAACTGGTATTGTTATCCCTATTATCTTCAACTGCTCACCTAAAACAAAATTTACCAGTTTCTGACCGCTCACTAAGATTATTTTGTCGGAGCGACGAATCAACTGTTTTGATAACTGTCCAGTTATGCCAGTATGCACGAAGAATCCACCACTAGCTCTTTCACTTTCAATACAGGACAGGAAATCTTTGATGTGTTCTGGGCTAATGTAATCAGCGTAACGCTTAACCTGGATTACATAAAGCTTTCCCAAAATCAACACGCGACCATCTATCCCGCCGTCACCGGTGTACCGAAAGTTGCGTTGAATTTGCCAGCCCTGTTTTTTGCAGCAAGTGAGTACCAATTCCTCAAAAACGTAGGGTGATATCCTACGCAGTGTGGCGATTACTACTGGCAATTTGGCTATAGGAATTATGCTACGAAGCTCAAGTAATACTTGACTAGCGTACTCAATATTATTCAAGTGTTTCTTAAGATTTTTAGATAATCTAACCCTTGGTGTTCGCGCTGGGCTTGGTAGTAATTGCTTCTTAAAATTTTTAGCTAAGAAAGCCTTTTGCGTTGGTGCTGGGCTTCGTCGTACAAAATTTTGAGGTGAAATGTCAGACGATTTCGTACTCTTAGGTGGTAATGGCGATTGCTTAAAACCTTGGGAGCGATACTTTGGCTTTAGCATTGAAGGTGGAAATAACACAAACAGCCAAGCTAGAAAAATTATTCCACCCACTGCAAACAACAAACCAATGGTTAGGATTAGTATCATTTTTACGCTCCCTCTGCTTTATCTGTGCATACTTCTAAATTGTGATTCTTGTTGAGAATCCTGCTGAATTTGATGATGCATATCAACAGCAGATTGAACCTTATCAAGTGCCTGTAACTGTTTCTCACTTACGTTAGGTGATAAAACTCCATCAGCGAATACAGCCTCACCGTTTTTAGCACGGACAATTACATTATCGTCAAGACGTTCAAAATCAAAATTTGTACTTTTAAAACTCTTAGAACCATCAGGGTTATCTTTGCCCAAAATGTTAAGCAGGGCTTTAACACTTTGCTCGATAGCTTGGCCCTTGGCATCCTCAACAGCAGCCCGCAGTTCAGTTCGAGTATTGTCAATGGCTGACTTAACACCCATAAGGCTTTCATCAACCGTGTTTTTAACACCGTCTACCTGTGTACGCAACTCTTGAGTTAAGTTATCAACTTGTTGATTGATTTCATTCCTGACGCTATCTGTGTTTTCTCTGACTTCATCTAGTCGGTTAGTAACTTGTTGCTCTATGTGAGCTTTCATCTGTGCAATTTCTTTCCTTAGCTTCGTGACTTCAGGGGTCAGAGCATCCTTAAGACGCTCAAATGCATTTCTAGCTGTTTTCTTTACCTGACGTTCAACTGAACCAACCCAGTTTTGAAGAACCGTATTTTGAACTTGTGGCAAAAATCCTTCATTTGCCTGGGACAATGCTTTTTGGGTATTCTCAATTAACTGTTGCTGCTTCTCCAAGGATTTACTCATTTCGGCAACTTGAGCAGCTAGTTGTGACAAAGATTCAGGTGAATTCTGGTTTGATTTAATGCTATCAACAAGTTTTTGCTGTTCACTAAGTTTCTTCTGCAACACTTGCACTTGCTTTTGTAAAGATTCTACGCTGTAGGTTCGTTGTTGCGGTGCTTTCTTCTGTTTTGCAATTGCCGGATCAACTAGTCCTAAACTGTCGAGCAATACTTCTCCATTCTTACTATGAAAGACTTTCTCGTTATCAATCTTGATTAGGATAGTACCGTTAAAGCTTTGAGGATCAGAGAGCGATTTATTTAAAATCTCCGTATTTTGAGAATCTAAATAATTAACAGATGGTTGTTCTCCTCTGTCAGCTTCGTAAACCTTTTTACCTGATATGTATACTGATAAATGCTCCTTTGGGCGTGGACGAAGTGAATTACTTTGTTCTGGAGTATTGTTTTTCTCTTTATCCTTGTTATTTTTCTGCTTAAAAATGTATTCAAGTATGTCTAGATAATCACGTTTAACTTCCTTAGCATCTCCATCATTAATCATCATTTTTACCCGTTATTATTGTTTGAAGTAATTCGGTTATATTAGTATTGATTTTTGGAAGAATAGCACCGCCAATATGATTAATTATCTCTCTGCCTTCAATTTCAATGTAAGCAAAGTCTCCATCAACTACTACGGTTACAGACGAGGGATTGGCTTCGGTTGGGCAAGGTATATAACCAACTAAAACATTATCTGTGATAGAAATTACGGCATCTTCAATCTCAGCAGTATAAACTTCGATAGTCCGAGGGATATATCCTTCAGGAAAAGGTTTTTCGTCCCAACTATCAGAAATATTTACTAGTTCTGAAGGATATCTATCGGCTAAGGCTGCTATATCAGAAGGAAGCCTTAAAATTCTTTTTCTGTCTGTTTCTGAGATGCGGTAAGAATTATCTGCCATAGTTTCTCTCCCTGATTTATTTAATAGTAACTTGAGTGAACTATCTGATTTTAAATCAAACTAGCATATTCTGATAACTGCTCTTGGTTTTCTATTAAAGGCAATAATTCCAAAGCAGCTTGCCGACGAATTTTCATTTCTTGATCTGCTGGAGGTTTCAAAATTGATTTAGATGCCGATGACTTTTGAAACTTGTACCAAGCTCCCACACTCGTTGCCTCTGAGTCAATTTCATGTTGAGGAATATGAATATTTTGTAATATTGGTATACTTATCTGTCCACGAGAACGAAACCCTGGACTAATAATTACGGCTTTTCCTTCTGGTAATGTATTAAATTGATTAATATCAAATAACTTGCGAGTACTGTTTTGGTCGGAGTTGGAAATACTTGCACCACCCTTTCCGCCTGATGAGCGGGAACGCTGTTTATACTTAATCTCTTCATCACCTAAAAACTTACTAAAACGTTCTGCCGCTACATCATCTTGGGGATTAAAGAATGCTTTGGTAGCGCATCCCCCAAATATGGCATTCGTTGTATTTTCTCCATAAGCCTCAATCAGCATTGAGAGATTTTGTAAACCTAATATTGAAATTAGCCCATCTTCCCGATTTTGGTTTAACCAATCCACCAGGGCTGGTAAATATAATGTCGGTAATTCATCAATCCCAAGCACCAGAGGACAAGTGCGTTTATAGGCGACATTTCTGCTTATTATTAAATGCAGGATGGAGACAAGCAGCGGTGCAATTACATCACGCTTTTCTTTGTTCATCCCAAATATCACCATCTGTCGCCCTTTCAAGTCCAGTGGAATATTGGTTTTTCCGCAGAAAGCTGCCAATGCTGCCGGAACCATGAATCGGCTGAACAATCCACTAGCTGTACCCACGATGCTAGCCGCTGTTTCTGGGCTACCAGCAACAGATACAAACTGTGCGAAAGCTTCCCTAACCATGAAATTAAGATTTTCTGCTTGTTCCATGCGCTTAACTAGCTTTGGCAATCCCAATAGGGCTTGGCACATCATGATATCTGGGTATTGTGTTCCCTTCGCCAACATGAAAACAGCTTGTACTAGCTGATCTCCGGCATTCGTGAAGAAGCTGTTTCCTGAATCTTTTTCACCTAGTTGAAAGTTGCGGTTGAGAGTGATCGCAAGCTGCCGCGCCATTTCCGAGTCTTCATTATTGCGAAGAAAGTCTATTGGATTAGCAACTGCCGATTCTGCAAAACCTGGGGCTAAGACGGTGACTTGATAACCACGTAAGAGTGCATATCCTGCTAGTACTGGCGCTTGTCCTTTAGATGGAGAATAAGCTGATTCTTGCTCTGCGTACTTGAAATCGTAAAGTGCTAAGGGGAACCCCTGATCTATTGCTGAACGCAGCAGAGGGTTAATCATTGAAAATGACTTTCCACAACCAGGCCCACCACAAACGAAAATCCCCCGTTGCGCATCTGGTAAGTACAGTGTTTTAGAATCTGAAGGAATTTTTGTTTTTCTGATTCCACCCACAACTTCACTGCTTGTATTCTTGGGAGTGCCAACGTACAGCGACACACGATTATGTTTACGTTTATTGATTTGTTTACAAGCAAGTTTACGAGCTGCTGTCTTCTCTGCTGCTCCACCCCATCTTGCAGTCGCCAATTTAGCAATACCTGCTTTTGCATCAATATATTTAGCCACTACAATTACTGCACCACAGGCGAGTAATCCAAGTCCTGCCGGAGAAATTAGCACTGACTCAATACCTGATGGCAGCAATTGATTTGGGTTAACTGATTGAGAATTTGTTGGTGTCATTGACCAGTCCCCACAATTACTAAATTATTCTCCTTCACCCCAATCCACGGCACTGGGCCAATAAAGTAGGGCGTACAGGTCTTGGGCATAAAGGGGGGACGGGCACAGATTCTAAAGAATAAACCAAAGTCTGCTGTACCTGTTGACTCATTAACTCCGGTCAATGCAACCTTGAAGCCACTGCCATAAACCAATCGTCCTGTTGGTTCAAGACCTCCGTTTACCGCAGCCAAGAAACCGTAACCACCTTTGACCTGCTGAGATGAACCAGATGCCCAACGCTTTCCATATAACGCACCTTTTGAACCTGCAAAATCTCCTAATTCCAGATAAGAGCATTCTTTACCTGATGAACAGGCTACTGGTGTGGTGGTATCACCGCGCTTCACACTTCCAGAGATAAAGTAGTTTGCTCCCACTCTTGCCTCTCCATGTTCTGATGAACCAAAAACTGTTGATGCCACACCAACCACACTAAGATCCGAATCAATCGGCTGGGGCATTTTGCTAAAAGGAACTTGATTGAGTCCTGGTACTTGAGAAATATAACTCTGCTGCCACGATTTGAACTTATTCAATGGAGTTTTTGTTAATTCTGGTACAGATTCAATTGCATACTTGCTTAAATCAAGCTTACCCAAAGCCAAATTTGCCGCTTGAGGATTCGACCGTAAAATTTGAGAAATTCTTTGCCTACTCTGTACCCCATTTCTAGACAATAATGCAGCTATTGGTGGGACTTGCTTAACACTGAGATTTCCTAAATTAGGAATAGCTTTGACTAATGATGCTGGAGTCTGCCATTGCATTAATCCAAAATCTTTCAATGTGAGTTCTTTGGTCGGTACTACGAGCGCACTTATCGATTTTAGGCTAAAATTAGACATTTTGAATGCATCATCTGCATCCCCTAGCATGACAACAGAATCTACCTTTTGACCTGCTGACCATGAGCGTGAAGGATCGTATCCAAATACTGAGAGCAGATTCTCTGGAATGCTTAAATATCCTGCCTGTTGTAAAGGTGGGAGATTCCCCCAAGTGATACGTGACCAATCAGGAGCTTGGGTTTTATATTTACCTTGCGAATAGGTGATGGTAGGAGTATCAGCAGAAGATGGAGCAGATAAGGTAAATGGAATTAAAGCTGTAGCTATTAACAAATATTTGAGAAATTTCATCTAACTTACCTTCCAATTAACTATTACTTTTGCCCTTTTCTATATGATTCATGCCTATACTTGTTCATTATCTCTGTCCCCACTCGATTAACTGATTAAAAATTTCTTCTGAAATACCAGAGTGGGAGATAGCTATTTCTCTACTCTTACCAAGTCGGAGCAATTTAATTGCATCTTGAACTTTATTCCATGTCGCATCTCCAGGCTTGATCTGACCATTGCGCCCAGCGTTCGCTAATCCGTAAACAAGGGCATTAGCATCATTTCTTGCTTGGGGAGTACCAGGGGATATTGTAGAGTTTATAGTTTTTACAGGTGTAACAGCAGCCACTCTTTCTTGCGGTGGCGCTGTAGTTGTCACAGGCATTTTGTTTTCTCTAACTGTTGGCACGATTTGCGGTTTAGTTCTGATTACCGACAGTGGTCTCAGAACGTCCGGCTTAATCACCAAACTGGTATATGATGGTTGCCCTGTTGCAGGAATTAATTTAAACTGATATTGTTTCTGCCCATCCGAACCACTAGTAATCACGGTAAT
Source organism: Nostoc sp. DedQUE04 (assembly GCF_034530995.1). Taxonomy (NCBI): domain Bacteria; kingdom Bacillati; phylum Cyanobacteriota; class Cyanophyceae; order Nostocales; family Nostocaceae; genus Nostoc; species Nostoc sp. DedQUE04. The sequence goes on from NZ_JAVRCA010000012.1 coordinate 111,666, forward strand.
TTGGGTACTGCCATCAATGCTATTGGTGATATTGGGGAAACTTATTGGTTTGATTTGACGTAGAAAAATAACTGTTGCATTGGCTTGACCACAGTTAGAAGTCGAATCATTTGACGAAGAATTATCAGTTTTTTGGCATAAGCTTCCATTTGAAGTAAAAGAGATACGAGTGGGATCTCCAATCCAGACTTGTTTAATCGTTTCACCAGTCGGAATGAAGTTAATTGTTAAGCCATATCCACGCCAAACTTTCAACTCAATTCCTGCCGAATTAATCCCTTGGGCTTCTCTTTGATAAACTATTCTAGCTCCACTACCAGCTAAAACTTGAATCGGACTCAGAACTAATAAATTGAGAAGGCAGAAGGCAGGAGGCAGAAGGCAGAAGGGAAACCCCATAAATAAATTTAGGGGATTCAATAGGGACGTAGTATTTCTTCTCCCAAGGGGAGACGCAAAACGCGATGCGCTGCGCCACTCGTTATACATCTTTTTTTTTACTGGGCAATAACCCAGAACTAAAGTTTTTTATTTCTATACCCCACACCCTACACCCCACACCCTTTTCTTTGTAAGTGCAAGCTACTTTTCATAGAGAAATCGTTTGATTTACGAATATTTGAACAGTTGTCTGGGCTGGCACTACAAACACTTTGCTATCTGACTGTAAAGATTGTATTTGTTGAGTATTTGATGACTGGATTGATTGTAGTACTTGGCTAAAACTTCCTTGAGCAAACCCAGCTAATAAATTTTTATTGTCATTACTCACGGTACTAGTCGAAAATCCAGATGAACTTATAGTAGTTTGGCTGTTGGGATTATTTTCTACTTCAGCAGCTTTCGATACCCCCGCGATTAATGCTGTCATGAAATCGCTACCCAAACTACTGCCTTGACGTGATTGCCCCCTGAGAGTTTCTCCATTCTTATTGAGAATAATAATGGAATTCTCCGGTATAGTCTTTTCTAATGTCTGACCATCAACATTAATTAAAGCTGCGATGGCAGACATTTGAATATATTCGCCACTATTTGAGCCATTCGGCACAACAACCAGATAAGAATCTACGGGTAAAACCTCACTGCCATCTGATGCTTTTAATACTGAGGTTAGTCTAATCAGATATTTCTGAACTTGATTTGCATTGCCAGCACTTATCGCAATTGGGGTTTCTATTTTGCCCTGTATCCGAGTTCCTACTATCACACGTCTAGCATTATAATCAATGTTTTGTGACTCATTACTTGAAGTTTTTACTGTCACATTAGGTCTACCAGTGCCACCTGATAGCCCTTGGATACTAATTGGTTCTTCAGCCGTAGTATCAGTATTATTAGCGCTGAAACTACCGACATTAGAAACAGTTAACCATTGTTGCATTGGATCTAGGTTTGGTTTATTGCTTGATGATGAAACTAAAGCTATGGATTGAGGTTGCGGTCTAGGCGAAAGGGTGGAGAAAGACTTTGTTGCTAGAGGTTCTCTAGATATAGTGGGATTCGGAGGAATAACTATTGGTTGGGATGGACTAATAGAGGCGTACTGTCGTTGGGTTGGTGGTGAAACTATTGGTGGAGAACTAGTTGATGCAGTTACAGGACTACTTTTTACAATGGTGTTTTCTTCCTTAACTGGGGCTTTGCTTCTTGAAGTATTACGAAGACTTTCTAATTCCGGTTTTTGGGAAGTAATCGCTAGTGCCGTCTTAATCTTGCCAGGATTTTCTGATTGTGATTCTAAATCTTGAGCGTTGCCAGATACCTCTTGCTTTTTCGCTTCCGGTTTGACTGTGGTGGAATTGCTTAAAGCATCCATAGAAGTATTAATCATCCCACCTGCCACTGCAATCAGTAGAAAAATTCCACTCCCGATTACCCCAGCTTTGAGTAAGGGATGCTGAGAAATGACGCGAGTGGTTACAATCTCTTCTGGTTGTGGGCGCGTTTGAGGTTCATTTGCTTCTTCTCTATCTGAGAACTCAATTTCAAAAGTTACGCCATTCATCGCCGCAAAACTTTTTTTATCCTGGGGGACTTTGGGAGTTGCCAAAACTGATTCCTCTAACGCATTTATTGCGTCATTTTCTTCAATAGATAGTACATCTGTGACTGCCATTTGATTACTTCCCGATTTCTAAATCTTGGATCTTATAAATTTCTAATTCCGCTTTGCGAACGCTATATGCAATTCGTTGAATGTCGGATGAGTTAGACGGAGGACTTGGTGTATCAATTGCTCTAACAAATACGGTTTTATTAAATGCGATCGCTTGACCAACTTGATTGCTGCCCTGGAAGACTACGAGGTTGGCTACCATATCAATTGACCAGTGACCCGGTGCCAATTTCTGGGGTTCCGAGAAATACCGCACGGCCAAAACTGATTGCGTCGTGCCGTTGAAAACGTCAACTGGTGTCAGATTGCCTAATTCCTCTAAGAAATTACCTCGAAAATCTTCAGATAATGCAAATCCTGTAACCCATACATTCGTCGTGATTTTTTTCTCCCCCACTTGTACACCAGCATCTAGTACCGCTTTTTTAGTTGGGTCGGAGTTGGAGTCATCAGACTTTGGAATTCCAGTCCAGCTTAGTAGCCCCGTCATTGTCTGTCCCACAAAATAGGTAATCGCTTGTGGCGATCGTTCGTCATTGGCAATGGGGGAGACTCGTATCGAAGACCCATCATTTAGTTCAACTAGAGTCGGTGTTTTGTCATTTGCAACTCTTCCGAGCCGAGCAAAATTAATTATTTGAATTAAAAGTAGAACAATAAGTAAAACTGCGTTACCCATCAGAAATATGGGAGTTAAGTTTATTTGTTTTTTCTCCAGTAGTTGCATATATTAAAGTCCTTCTCTACTCTCCCGTGTGCGAACTAGGTAAATGTTTGGATCTTCTCAATACCTTTAACAAATTTCGTAGGTTTAATTCTGACTTCCGACTTCCGACTTCTTCAATTATTCCTTGGCATCACCACAAACTTGGCTGCACTGGTAAAACCAGAAAATAGAGCCATTCCTCCACCCGTTCCAATTGCTACTGCAAGTATGGGTGAAAATATTGCCTCTATTAACTGTAGAAGTAGTGGATTGTTTGACGGAGAATTAACTATAGAACTAGCAGCTACACCAACAATAATTGAGTAAGACATAAGGATTAATGTTAATGCTAACCACCCCGAAAGCCAAGCAAAAATCGGCTTGGCTCCGATTGGCAGCATAGACAATACTAAGAATATCGGTGCTACATAAGCTGTCAAAAGAAAAGAAAACTGAACGAGAAACTGAAAAGCTGCCGATAGACCACTAAAAATTATATAAGATAGTCCCTGAACAATTGTATTGACTGCTCCTCCAGCGACATCTAAAGGGTTCCAATTATTTTGCACTTGAATCCTTTTCTTTTGTTTATACTCTTGTGATTGAGCGTCAATTTCTTGAGCTACCTTATTTTTACAATCTTTCTTAGGAGTAATTTGATTGCCATTTTTATCTATTTCTACATCAGTTAGTTTTTCACATTCTGCCATTGCCGTCTTCGCAGCGAGAATAAAAGTTTGATCTGTATTAACACTCCGAATCGCTTCTTTGAGGGTTATACCATTTCTCGTAACAGTCAATACACTAGAGTTTAATTTATTTGAAACATTTCTTAATGCTAGAGAAGTTGTAGCTAGCATTGCTCCATTATTGTTGAGCATCAGAATTACTATCATTGGGAAAGCCATCTCTTTGACAACTCCACTCGAAAAGCCCTCTGACATTATTTGCTCATACCATTGCAACGACCAAAAACTTACTAAAACTACTGCCGCTAGCATCGAGATATTAACAATAGCTACATAAACTGGGTTTTGACCACTCGCAAATAGTTTCCAGTCATTATCAAATGCTGAAACAAAAATTTCCGAACCGTTGATTGCACCTTGGATAATAGTCTCCGCATCAGTCGGCAGGTTTTTATCTGTCTGATTAACAGTCGTTTCAGCAATAATAAAAGGAATTAAATTAGTTAGATAAAAATACATTACTGTCTCTCCCAAAAAGCGTCGTTATAAGCGCCAGCTTCTAACAATTGCATGGCCACTGCTCTACTTTGTGCATCTTCTTTGCGAGATTGTGACGAAATATTTTTCGAGATGTCAACCAAATTTATATTAGCTGCTGCCAAGGCTCGTGTTTGTTTTTGAGTCTCTCCATGTATTGCTTTGGAAATGACAACATTCTGTAGATTTTGAGTTGCCATTTTTTTGAGAATATCTTGAGTTACGATGTCTGACTGTGCATTGTCAGCGTTAGTTGAAGAAATACTTAATGCATTATTAGTCAAATCAGCCTCTTGTGCCTGTACTCGTTGTCCATCAACTCCTAAAGTTGATTGAGATTGACCTAGAGTATATTGACGATGCCATGACAACTCTGCATTCTCAGCTTGAGTATTAGAATTGGGCTGAGTTATATCTGGATTTTGTGAGCGAATAACTTCTTTGATTTTTTCCCCTGATTCTAGGGGGTCTGGAATTCCCAAAGACCCAATTGTAGAATCAACTGCCTGATTTAATTGTCGAGTTATTTCACCCTTGATTTCTCCATAACTTTGCCCTAAAGCTTGGTTCAACTCAGTTTCATAGCTTGATATTCGGCTTTTTAGGCTCATATAAACTTGCTGAAATTGAGTCAAAAAGGGTAACTCTAATCCCCAAGCTTGATTACAACTATCGCCAATCAATATCGTCGTAAAGAGAGAACTAACGCCAAGATAAATTACCATCGGGCGTAAAATCATGCTTTTGTGTGATTTCATATAGATCCTCGAAAGATACAGGAAAAGGTTTTGGTGAGCAGGGACTAGTAACAAGAGCTTCAAAATCGTTCAAAGGCTCGGCAGTCACAATTGCATCAACATTTGTTTCTCCTCCTGGTGGTTTGGAATAACTTTCAAAGTAAGTACTTTTATAATGTGGAGTATTACTTGGAATCAAAGGATGCTTTTTAGTTCTAATTAATACATAAGATTTCTTTTGCAACTGTGTGTTAATCCCTGGCTGCTGAATTTTATCTTTAGGAATAGCATGACGACCATTTCCTGAATTGAAAGCTGAATAGAGAGTTCGACTTTTGAAAATCAAGTCATCAGCATCTTTTAAAGATTTTTCACAAAGGACTTTTTGATTAGCCAATAATTTTTGATATTGCTCATCTTGATACTTCCACATTTGAAAACTTAAGCTGGTGACTCCTATACCTAAAATTACCAAGAGAATTTTTTGTTGAATTGCAAAAGCAATTAGACTTTTCATAATGACTGTCCCTGTTTGATGCACTCCACATAATACTTAGAAAACTCCGACACCCATTCAAACTTGTTCGGATATTGAGCTTGAAAGCGATTGCGCTTTGCCTGTTCCTCTCTGCTGTTGGCAACTAGCGCCAGCATGACGTAGGAGGGATAATAACGACAACGAATGTACGTGCGGTTGTAATCCAGCAACCATGTTGTGTACATTTGCTGAAGATTAGGCCGAAATAGCTCATTCTTCTCAATAATCGAGTGCGGAATCGAAAGGATATCAGTAAAGCTTTTCGCCGCCCCGGAAACCAACCGCCCAATCAATCTTGTGGGTATATTTTGTAGAATCTGTTCTCCCGCCTCAGATTTGGCAATGGAAATTACATCCTGGGCAGCAAGGATTATTCGACTGCCGGATTTGCGAGCGGTGGCGCATTTCCGCCCAACTAGCCGAGATAGTGCAGTGAAACGTAGTAACACACTTGACTCATCCATGAAGAATACACTCTTTGGTGAGGAAAGTGATTGCCGAGAAGCTGCCATATATGCACTCATCCCGAAAACTTCTGCATCTTTATCTGATTGCAGGTTGGTTAGTGCAAAAGTAATTAACTTAGAATCAGTTTGGAAGGTGGAAGGCTTGCAAATCGCATCCCCAATGGCGCTTGCTTTCCAGTATTTCAAACGCAAACGAATGTAATTAAGCGCTTTCTCAACATTCTCATCTTCATAACCCAAATTAATATATTCTGTTGAGAAAAATTGCTCCATATCTACTAGAGTTGGGGTATTATCCCACTCTGGCGTTCCAATTTGGCTGATTCGTGCTAATTCAAAACGACGTTGGATGTCTGGATGTTCATAAAACGCTTTTGTGCCTAGTGGAATCAGCGACTCGATTGTTTGTGCCAAAAAGCCATCAAATTTTTGTGAACCCAAAACCAACTGCAAGATAATCAGATTCACATCATTTCTATGAAGCTTTATTCTTTCTTCTCTTCCCTCTACATCCCACTCTGGAATTGCTGACAAATCTATTGGCTGGACAAGATTATTTGATTCTTTGGCGATATTAAAGTAAAACCCGTTGTGGTATGGGGTGAAATCTCCAAATGTCCCCGTTCCATCATCATTGGGTAAGTCAATAATCAAAACTGACATTCCCATTGCCAAGCATTCTGCGATCATTGTGGCAACTAAAACAGATTTTCCTGAGCCTGTCGTTCCTAGAATCATCATATTCTTGGTTATCGACAAGTCTAGATGTACTGGCGAATGACCTTGTTCTGCAATTAATTCAAAACCCTGATTATCAGCCTTGGCAATTTGCACTGTACTAGCTAACCCTAATACTTCACTCGCAAAAAATGTTAATCGGCGATTATAAGGGCGTGATAATAACTGTTCCATTTTGGCTCCCAATGTTTGTAGCCAAATCAGCCAAGCATATTGCGTTTCTCGAATTAGCTCTGCTGGTTGGTTAATGTACCCAGAAATCAATCTACAAGTATCGTCAATTTCTTCAGGTGTATCCCGATAAATTAACACTACTAATCCTAATGTTTCTGGTGTGTCCCCTGTGTACAATTGCTTTTGGGCTGTTACACTCCACTCAACATTTATTTGTGAGGCAACATCAATTGTTTTCTTTTGAGCGCTGATTTCTGCATTTCGCGCTCTCCGGGTAATCATTTGTTGCGCCAATCGGGTTAGTTTCTGGTCGGCGGGACTGATTTCGGTAATCACTTCCACATCGTAAATTGGCTCTCGTGCAAATATATTCCACAGAAATCGGATTTGTGCTTCTGTTGATGCAAATACTTCTGGTTTTTGCGACAAAACCATCACGCCGACATATTTTTTACCGCCCTCAACATCAGGCAGACATACCCACTTTCGATCTGCGAAAGGTATACCATTATTCATCAATACTGATGTCGCATGAGCTTGATCTATATATGATTTATTTGTTGCTGGGGTTTCGTTAAATTCCTCCCTTAGTCCCAATGAATCAAATACTAAAGTATGCGGGATTTTTACAATCTTTGCTCCCACAGACTTACTTAACTCTTTCCATAGTTGCTCTGCACTTTTTGGCTTTGGGGCGAAACCCATCTCTGTCAATATCTGTAGATGTCTTTGTGAAACATCTATCGCTTTTTCTAATATCCTTTTTAAGTTCTTTTTCGTAACTTCCGTCGCCCCTGTTGCTGTAAATCGTCTTGTCAGAAAATCTGCCAGCTTCACCAATGCTCGGTCTATCGGGTCGCCGCCCTCTGTTCCCCCTGGTACTATAGTGAAAGTCGTATAGACGCTCAGAGTTATGTTTTTTCTCTGACGCAAACGTGTCAATTCCTGAATTCTCCCTAACTGCCCCCAGTCCAGAAATTCGCTCTCATCTGATACAGGATTTTGCAATCGCTTGTATAAATACTCTTTGGCATCACTATCATCACAGAATGAACTCCATCTAAATGTGAACTTTTCACCTTGGGGTATCTCCTTGCACCCATTCTCAAAAGCTTTGGCTATTGCTTCTACTTCTTCACTTGAATTAAATAATGGATGAATTCCTGTGCAACTATATCCAAATACTAGTTGTAATGTATTATTCGTGTCGCTGAGAAGTTTTTTACTAAGTAAGTAAGCACCAATACTATAGCCACCCCTTTTGAGTTTTACAAAAGTTGTCAAATCTAGCCAGTCCTCAAATGGACTTACTTTCGTGTTGGTTTGAGAACGACTAATCTTCATCATTTCCACGGACTACGAATTTTCTTAGCTCCAATCTTTTGTTTTTGTTGCGGTGTTAAGTATCTCGTATACCCTCTCGACCATACAGGCACAATTGGATAAATCTTTGACCAAAATAAATGAGGTTTTTTCCCTGATAAAGCTAATGCTGTTGCACTTAACCAGCAACCTATCAATATACTCCAAGCTAGATTTAATCCCAATGCAAAAGCTAAAAAGAAACCTACACCGAATAATGGAATCACTACAGCAAACTGAAATCCTGTAAAGATTCCAATCGGTGCGCTCTTTCCTAACGATTGATTCACTTGTTTGATTTCTCTATGACTCATCATTAGTTATTAAAATTAAACAAATGAGCAGAAATTGGCACCCCTTTCTGCTCGAAGCTTCCAGAAGTTGTTGTGTTTTAGTTGCAAGCTGCTGTCACATTTGCAAACAGAATGTTTTGAGCAATGAATAACACCAGAGTTATAAAAAATATCCCTACTGGTTGCTGAACCATTTGCGTTACTTCTTGCCCATCACCTAATGCATTGGCAACCTTCACTCCTGATGACACGAAATAAATGAATAACATCACTGTTATCGCTGCGTTTATCACTCCTGGTAAGCCATTTATTAATGCATTTCCTTGAGCCGATGCTCCACCAAACATACACGTCATTGCTATTTGTGCTGGGTTAAACAAACCAAATGCTTGTGCTGGTCTTGTTTGGCTAGCAACAATCAAAGTTGTACCAACCGTATATATCTGATATTGGTATCTCAAACCTACTTTACCAATCAGCTTGGCAATCACCTGATTCTTAGTTTTAGCTCTTTGGCGTGAACCACGTTCCTTTGTATTACTTACCAAAACAATCCCTCCTTTATTTGTCATAAATAGTCAGATAAGTCTAATTGTGTTACCTCGAAACTTAAGAGAAGAATACATTCGTCAGAATCAAGAGTATGCCGATTCAGTGGAAACTCTGGGCGCAGGCTGACTCCGTGTTGCAACACTAAAGCAGAATTTATTTGAGATAAATATTCACCATATTTATTTTCTTTCTACTGGTAGTAACTGGATTATACTATCACATCAAATAAAGCTGGAGGCAAACTTAACAAGCTTTTTTATGAACTTTTCTTACAGGAATGTAAGACAAAATTCAAATATTATCGTCTTACTTTATTCAGTTATTCATTGATAAGCTTACTCAACAATTAATTTCTCTCTCTCTAATCAGCCTTTTGATTGTGGTTGATAAACTTGTACCCCAATCAGAGGCGATTTTCTCTAACCTTTCACGTTCAAACTCATCTAGATAAACTGGTAAAGAAGCTTTTTTCTTTTTAGAATTCTTCATAGATAACTTATCTCTTACTTTTGACATATTATGCTAATTTCTCTATTTTTTAAGCTAAATATTCTGACTTCTATAATGTTTTTATGATATTATTACAATATTACTTTATTCTCAGGTTATGCGATTACACCCATACTTGTAGGAGCATATTATAAGGGGAGTCAAATTATGCGTTCCAAGTCAAATAAACATAATTCTGCCAGTGTTACACTTCGCGTAGAACCAAAATATGTGAGTGATTTAAAGCTCTATTCACAGGTGGTTGGAAGAAATCAATCTGAGATTCTGCGGGAATTACTTATATCTGCCCTCAACTCCATCCCAGAACATCAAAGAAGAGCTATGGAAATTATTGCTCAGTGCAGAACCTCTAACTGATTGCCAATTCTCACTTGTAGCTCTACTACAACCCTCCTAAGAAAGTGAGGGTTTTATTATTATTAAGCAAATTTTTTTCAAACTACTAACAGGAGCATAATCTCTGCAAATCCCTGATACTTCATTAACCACACACCAAAAATACTTGTCAATATATATTGAAAAAACATTGGGAGGAAAAAGAGATAAATCTGCTCCCTAACTCGAGCGACGGCAATCCTAACTGATGTACTGAATTAAACCCGTGCCTAACTTCTGAACAGCGATCGCCTGGGCGTGGGCGCTTGAGCCATCGCATCCAAAGACTACTGCTTAACTTACACTTTTAAAATCTATGGCTATTCCAGCAGCACAGTTAAAGATCGGCCAATCAGTAAGGTATTTGATTGGGACTCGAAGTGGTATGAGTGCAGCAATAACCGATATCAGCAAATCATCTCTTAGTCTCAAAAATACTTATATTGTTACTTTGACCTTTGATGATGATTCACTACCAAATCACTTAAAAACACAGCAACTCACTGTTTACGACGAATTGCTTGAAGGTTGTGAAATAATCACATTTTAAAAAATTAAAATTGGCAACAGCAGAGCGCACATTCACTGCGACAAGTTGAAATTAACCAAAATACTAACTTACCGGATGATAAAATCCCGTCTGATAGTTAAATTCCCACCCAATACCGGATCTATCTTTGCCCTTACACCATGCTACAAAAAGCGGTGGGGGGAGTTTAATTCGCTCCTTGCTTACAGTTTCCTCACTTACACCAAGTCTCTTGGCTAAACCTTCTTCAGTTAACGGTTGCATTCGGGGAGTATGCACTTTGAATGATGAATTATTGTAGTACGATTTCTGTCCCCGCTTTTGTTGGTTGTTGAGATAGTCTTGAATTTTAATGATCGCCTCAGCCAGCTGTGTCATTCGGGCACACATCCCCTCAATTTTTTCTTCTAAATCGGCGAGGTTATGGATTGCTGTGGTTTGGTTCCTATTAGATTCACTTGATAACTGTGACTCAAGCTTATCAAGTCGTGAGCAAATAGCTAACATCGTTTCATTGGTCGAATTTGAGTAACTATTATTACCAGCAAGTAAGTACTCCTCAACACTTGCCTTAATCTTAAAGTCGAGGCGTTTATCTAAATTATCGCCACCAATTGTATCAAGGTTATCTATATCATCTAGGTAAAATTCGATAAATTGGGTGAGCGTGGCTGTTGCCGTCGTCTCTTTCGACTTACAACGGGCGATAAACTGCTCCCACATTTTTTGGTCACAGTTGAAAGATGCCAGCTTTTTTTTACGCCCTGTATTGCTCATATCTACGTTTCATCTAGGTAAACCTTAACTGTCCACGCTCATTTAATCGCGTAATTTATCATGATAATTACCTTGATGCTACCATCGTCAGCACATTCCTCAACGAAGAGGGAAAGGGGAATGTCCAAACGGTAAAAGAAGCTTTGCTCCCGTTCTTTCCTCCATACGGTATAAAACCCCTGTTTTTAAATTACTGGTTCTCTTTGCCCCTTCCCCCTCATTAGAGGATTGCCTTATCCAATTTTTCATCACCTTAAAACTGTTTTGTTCTGATCGCTGATAGGATTATTAACCATCGGGGGTAGTGCAAGGGGTGAAAATTGACCGTCACGGGAAGGCAAAGGTATTGTCGCCGGAAGAAATCGGGCGTCTGTTTACCGATGGGTTGACTACAGTTAGAGACAGAACACTCGGTGCCGTGATGCTGTACACTGCCTGTCGTGTCTCCGAATGCGTCACCCTCAAAATTCAGGATGTTTATGACAGCAGAAGCAAAGTCAGACCAGAGTTGAATATTCGCAAAGGCAGTACGAAGGGGAAGCTGTCCACTCGTACAATTCCTGTGCTGGATGATCTGCGGCATCACCTGGAATTGTATAAACCCAAAGTTTCTCGTGATAGTTATCTCTTTCCTGGACGCTGGGGCCGTGGTCATTTGCATGAGGATTATGCAGCACTAATTTTTCGGAGAGGGTGCAAACTAGTAGAGATTGAAGGCGCAAGTACTCACAGCTGCCGGAGAACTGCACTGACGTTGATGAGCAATGCAGGAATTCCACTGAGAGTGATTCAGCAAATCAGCGGACATCGAAATTTGGAGCAACTGCAAGAGTATCTCGACGTAGAAGCGTCGCAAGTTCGGGGTGCGATCGCGGCATTGTCGATGCTGACACCGGTGGTAAAAGATAGTAGCAAAAGCGATAGCGCTGCTGATAACAATACTAAGTTGATGACGGATTTCTAGATCGGAAAATATAGGAAAGACGATCTAGACATGAGTTATTCCAGATAAGGGATACAAGTCTTTTCCCAAAAAACCATTTACAATTCCATTGGCAACATTTCAAGCGAAAGCCACTGATAAAAATGAGGCACAGATTGCTCTAGGTTTACGTAGCTCAGTCGCGGCGTAGGCTTTATCCCTCCATCGGCAACACTTCTTCATTCAGCAAGCTGTAAAATTCAGGAACTTGAGCTTCGACAAGTCGCAGTTCATTTGCCGCGATCGCTTCAAGTTCCAGCACGGTATCCCAGCGCAAATCCTCAACCCATCGCTTAAGGATGCCTTTAATTGCATCCACTCCACGAGAAATACCAGATCGAAGTATTTCTACGCAGTGGAGTAGCGTAATGCGATCTGTCGGAGGCGACTCAAATTCGGTAGTATCCTCCCCTTGGCAATGAGAGTTCCCTATAGCATCAAGGGGGGGTGTGGATACCAATTCGCAATTAACTTCAAGAAATTGCGAATTGCGAATTGCGAACTGGGAATTGCTCATTGGAGCTTTTTGTTCCCGTTTGCTTTGGCGATGAGCAATTACATGCATTGCAAATTCTAATTCCTCTTTAGATAAAGAAAAAAGTTTCACCTGTTCACCGCGCTTGCCAATTTTACGGAAAGTCAACTTTAGCCCCAGCTGCTCTAGCATTGTGGCCAGCAACCAAATAGGTTTACAGTCACTGGGAATAGTAAACCCAAGAATTGCTTTAACATGAGCAGCACAATGTATAGCGATCGCTGTCATATTAACTAATTGAGTATCCGAGGCGGTAACTTCATCACCCTTCACTAAACGTTTAAGAATCTGATGCAGTCCCAGGTTAAATCTAGCCAGCCACCGTGCCGAGTAATTGCCCCAGTCGATGCACAAAGGTAAATTGTCCCGTTCGGCGCGGTCTTTTTGGGTGACAATTGTTGGTGGGGTAGGATAAGTTTGCCCAGTTTTGGGGTCAGTAAACGATTCTTCGGGTGGGGCTAAAATGGCCTCAAGTCCAGCAATTGCTCTAATTAAGCGACCACCTTTATCCATTTCTACGAGTGATTCGGTTACTTCGATGCCGTAAGAATCAGAAATGCGGAATTTTTCACATTCAAAAATTTCATTAGGGTCAAGGTAATCTTTGCTCTGACGGGCACGGTACTCGCTCAAAGTAATATTCTTGGCCTTGGCAACAGCCGAATTGTGGGCACGATCCAAAGCTTGTGCTGCTGCTTTAAGACTTTCGAGAGACTGAGGATCTGAATCACTGCCCACATATATAAATGTATTGCCCATTTCGGTGAGGAGCGATCGCAAATCATCACGCAGATTATTAAGAGAATAGTGGCGGTTAGCCATAATTTGGCAGTAAGCCTCAAGCGCCCAATCTTTCTCTGCTCCCCGTTTGCCTGTTTGACGGTCAATCCGCAACAGAAAAGCGGTCATTTCATTGGTTTGGAGCAAGCGCTCTTTAATCTTGGTAGCATTGGTATCCTTGTAACCAAAGGGAGGACGTGGGGCCACCCAAATATGAAACGGGACTTTCGGGCGATAACGGTAAAGCTGTTGGGCGCATTCAGTAGCAGTTTGGGAAACGCCGTGAAACACACCAAATACTAAGTCAAAATGATACTCCGAAATATCGACACCAGTCCCCAGGCTAGGGGAAGTGAACAAGGCATCAAAGTTTTTGACGGCGTTGGTGATATCTTTGATGAAAGCGACATTTTCATCAGATCCAGAATTGTCAGAGTGAACAGACCAGATACGCCATTTTTTTTGTGTATGTGATTTTTCGGAGCTAGATTCTTCGTATTTGATAGTAAAGGATTTGTCGAGTTTTTTGATAAAACGCTTACTGTCGCTGGCAACCATGACTTTCTCACCAAGCATCAGCGCTGCCGAGATTTGGGCGACTAGGGCGCTTGAATTATCCCCCTCGTACCAATAAATTGTGCGTGAACCGTTTCGCCACTCGTTTTTAATGATGTACGGGACTTCACCTTTTGGTCGCATTGCAAGAAAGAAGTTTACCGTTAAATCGTCCATGTGTGCATCAGCGATGACGACCAGTGGCGCATTGTATACTATATATTCCAGTACCTCCAAAATGGCGGCGCGATGTTGTTTACAAGTATTACTGTGCAGCAGGTGGGTAAGGTATTGGCAGGCTTCATCTATAAATATGCAACCGTAGGTGAGAGACTGGGTATTCAGCTTATGCAAGCTGTCAATAGTAATACTAAGGGCTGGGGCCTGGGCTAAACCTGTGTAACCCAAGTCTGAATACATCGCCGTCCGCAAGCGAAGGGCAAGATTTTTCAACAAGTTAACCCGATGTCCATTGTTCAGAAATCTGGCATCAGGATTTTGGTCACGCCACCAGCGCATAAGTTCAGTTTTACCAGTACCCATGTCGCTCCAGAGTACAACCAGTCCTGATTTTGGGAAATTGAAGGTAGGGGATTTCTTCGATTTGTCTGAATCAACTTCGCCAGAATCGGTAGACTTCTTCTTTCTTTGATGTCCTTTTATAGATGGCGTGAAAAGTTGTTCCTTTTCAAGCTCATAAAGCTCAGGCACTCTCAAGCATTTTTCTTCAAGTTCAGGAATGCACAAAGCCTCAGAGAGATACTTGACATTAACAGTGACATCCGGTTTGTATTTGCTAAGTCCCCATTTTTTCGCCCGATACGAGCGCTGGTAATCTTTTAGTGATTTAGCATCATCTATAATTGCAGTTAGCAGAGCATTGGCATCTTCACCCCTGGCTACCACGAAATCATCTACACCTTTTTCTGGCCCCGGCAACAGCGCAACTTCACATTCACAACCAGCCGATTCGATTGCTTTTGCAGTACGAACAGTGGCTTGAAACACCGACCACCTGGTTTTAGCTTTTGTTTCGTAATCAAATAATATAATGAACTTGCGCCCCGCCTGAGTCATTGGTACTAAGTCAGGATGCAACCGTTCATCAAAATCTTGTTTGCCCACGCGCCCGTTCCAAATTCCAGGAAGTGCGATCGCTACAAACCCCAAAGAGAGCAAGCAAGCTGCCTTTTTTTCGCCCTCGCATAAGATAATCGGAATCTCTGGGTGTTGCTTTATCCACTCCCAAAATATTAGTGGATTGAGTTGATCCAGCAAGCGCAATGCTAAAAGCGAATGATAGCGCTTAATTAAATAACGCTTTGCAACTCTGTCCCAGATAGGGTTAGCGACATCAAAGTAGGTAACGCGGTTGGGAGTTTTGGGTGGCGACTCGTATTTGACGGGTTTCCCTTTTTGCCAATCAATGCGCGGGAAGTTGGGCTTAATTCTTCCCCATTCCATCGGTTGCCAGTTTTTGAATGGGTCAAGTGACTGAATCCACGTTCCACCTAGTAATAGGTGCTGATACATTTTTATGTATCCATCTGTTACCCGACCCGCATTCTTACGTGGGATTTTATCAGATATGAACAGGAAATCATAAACTGATTCTCCCTCAACGTGAAAGAAGTTGCGCTTAATCAACGCCGGATGAATGGCGCTACCAGCTGTTAACTCATGGTATTCTGCTGCCGTGAGATTGTTTGGATATTCAGTTGTCGCTGCATTCATCGGTTCTCCCCTCGGAATTCCTTAGAGAGAACTCTTTCAAGCTGCGAAACCCTTACTCTAGCCTGGATATTCCGAAAATTTCCCTTCGTCACAGCACAAAATTGCCGTGCGAAAGCTGCACTCGACCCCATGCGCTCTACTACTGCGCTCTTGGAGCGTTCTCTATTTCTCACGATATTTTCCCCTGATAACTTGGTTGACAAGCTCAGAGGGGGCTGCATCAGTTAACAGTCAACAGTTGACAGTTATCAAGGACTGTAAATTCCAATTGATAACTGGTAACTGATAACTGTTATTCGCGCTGCTACATCTTTTAGCTACAAAATTCGGAGTTTTTTCTTAACTAAATTTAACATTGCACTACTTAAAGAATTTTAACAGCCAAAAATCCGCCACCAAAAATTCGACGATCTGGTGACAACCCCTGTATAATAGGGAAAGCAGCGCGGATTTAACTCAGTCGGACAATTTTTGTGGTAATCTTAGTCGCCAAACTTTAACAACCACTTATTTTGTTCCTTCGAGATCAACCCCGCTCTGAGGTTATATGAAATTTAAGATTCGTACAAAGCGCGACTCCTTAGTGGCGCTTTGTGCGTTAGATGCGGGTATTGTTGTAAATTCTTCACCTCTATCTCCTTTACGTAACTATTCAGCTTTATTTTACACAACTTATGGTCTTTCCGTATCTAGCGAGATTCTGATTTTTGTTTGACTCCTCCATATTTACCAGCGTTTGTTCCAGCTTACCCTGATTGGGTAATCGCTTTTTCAAGAAGTAGCACCTAACGCAGAGGTGGTTTCTGCCTTGGGCTTGCGCTCGAAAACTTGTATGTTGGATTTCTCTAACACGAAACCCTGTTTTGCTTGCTGTCCAAGTTTACCTACAATTGCTCCTACCCATTGAGAATAATTCCTTGCAGCATCGGTCAGTTTCTTCCAAATCTTTACTTTAATTGTGGCTGAAATAATTTGTCTGTCGCAGTCTAAGTCAAAATGCTGCCAATCGTTCTCTATGTTTTTAGGTTGTGGCAGTTCATTGATTTTAATTGTGATTTCTAGTTTGCCTGCAATCATAGCTACCTCTATTAAAATGTGAGCGCTAATTCTGGTGAAGCATTAGATGTATGCACCAGTCCTGGTATATTTTTCCTAATATATTTTTTGACTATAGGTTGAAGAGTAAAACTACTTTCTTCAGAAGCAGAATCTTTAATAGTTTCAATTAAAAACTGCTTTTCCAACCCTTCTAATGCTGTAATTAAATCTGATACTGATAACGATATTGATTCTTTTTGATTCAAGCCATTTAATAAACTAGTAAAAGTAACAGGTTTTGAGTTTAAAGTTAACTCTTCTGCTATATAAATCATAATTTCTTGTTGAATTTTACTTAATAAGTAACCAAAGGCTTTATCAAGCATTGCTTGAAATTGGCTACTGAAAAGTGTAGTTCTATTTTCAAAAAACTTTTGAACACTTCCGCCAAAAAAGTGTTGAATTCTGGTAACTACCGTCTTTAGCTCTAAAGGATTGCCGTAGTAAATTTTAATTAATTCGTTGCATTTCTCTTCGTCATCCAATCCTTGATCAAAAAGAAGTTGCATTGCAGCATCAGTCTCTAAACCTTTTATTTTTAGATATTGAATAGGACGTCCTGCTATTATAAGATCCTCAAATTCATCAGGAAAGACTCGATTAGTTAAGAGCAAGCAGCTTTGATCCATTTCCTCTATTAATCTGCGAAAAAATAGTTTGTACTCTAAGTGTTGCTCTAAATTAGTTGTTTCAAACAAGGAATCAGATTCATCCAATACCAAAAGACATCGGCACGATTGCATCTGCTTGATCAGTGCTGAAACCATTGCTTGAGTAAATTTAGGTGAGTCTAGCTTAGGCTCTAAAGGTTGGATTAGCTCTATTAGCTCGGCTATAAAGTCTTGAAACAGTGGTGCATGGGCAACTGATTTCCAAATTATGCAATCAAATTTTGGTTTTGATTCTACACTAATCTCTTGTATTAGCTTTGCAGCTAATGCAGTCTTACCAATGCCTGCTACCCCTACTAACGATACGCAGCGTTGCTTTATTATTAATTCTTTTAAGCAAGATAGTTCTCCTGCGCGTCCATAAAAACTTGAGATATCAGGAGGTTTACTTCCTATAATTTGTATCCAATTTTTGACAGGGAAGCTTTTTTCTTCACTAGTAAAAGCAGATTGAGGATAATACTCTTGTGCAAGTTGCTCTAAAAAATTCCGTACATTCTTTTTAGTAACTCGCTTGCCATTTCCAATTGTTTTTGTGAGTATATCCCATAACCGAGTAGCTACGCCTCGTTGTAAGTAATTGACGCTGTAAGCTGAATTTTCTGCTATCTCTACAAACTCACGGTTATGCCACGCTCCCTTCATAATAAGTATCTCTGGTTGAGATAAGTATCTACCTCTTTTGGCAAGCACTAAATCATTGACTATTACTAAAGTTTCATCAAAACTTACTGTCACAAAAGAGTGTTTTTGCTCTAAAAGCTCTTGTTTCTTTGAAGCAAGGGGAGAATAGACTGATGATTTTAGTATTTGGACAGCATTAGAATCCATAGTTATACTCATTCTGTTGTTCGAGCGAGCGAGCGACCAACCCCATACGCTTTTTCTCAATGCAACCGCCAAGTAATAGTTTCAAATATAACTCAGTGATACTTAATTTCTCTACTTAATAGCTGTTTGCTCCAAACAAATAATAACTCAAGTCACCAATTATGCAAAGGGGACGAAAGATAGAGTAGAATCATTACTTACGTACATCTTGAAAAAGTAGTTAATAAAACTACTGCCGTCACTAGATCGCAGTAGCAGTTATCAAATTGATTACTTTAAATGCTGCTGTTAAACTACCATCGATACACAAATATTAACAAGTTTCCTAGTTCTTCTTTATTTTGAAGTTATAAAATATACTTAATTTATCGAAAATGACTACTCAAAATTTTAAATCTTCACTTACATTATCGTTGATGGGAAGAAAGACTAGATTTGGGGTAGGTAGTTTATATCTGGCTATCCTCCTGCGAATGTGAGTTACTGTATAAATCCCCTATGCGAGCAACGTCAAAATCCTAAAGACATTGAAGAATGTCTTTTTTGTGGTACTTCGCTGCTAATTAATAACCGTATCCGCTTGATTAAGCCATTAAGACCGCTGAATGAAAATCCATTCAGCTATACTGAAGTTTTTGAAGTAGAGGACGCTGGGACTCAATGGAATCCCGTCCGCAAGCAGCGAGTCATGAAAGTTCTGAAATTGAACTCGCCGAAACTGGTTGAATTAATCGAGCGGGAATCTCTTAGTTTACGACTAATCCATCATCCAAATATTCCCAAAAGTACCTTAGATGACTTTTTCACTTTTGTTCCTGTCAATACTTCTTTAACCTTACATTGCTTGGTTATGGATAAAATTGAGGGACAGAATTTAGAGGAATGGATAGAATCTAATGGGCGTATTTTGCAATCTCAAGCATTAGAATGGCTAAAAGAATTAGTTGAAATTCTTGCCGCAGTACACCGGGCTAATTTTTTTCATAGAGATATTAAACCTTCTAATATAATTCTCCAGTCAAGTGGTCAATTAGCGTTAGTTGATTTTGGTGTAGCACGGCGAGTAACTAGTACTTATTTAGCTAAAATAAGCGGAAGTGGAGGAGACAGCACGTCTAGAGGAGGAAAATATGAAATTACATCTGTTGGCACACCTCGTTACTCTCCGCCAGAACAAACTGATGGACAGGCAGTACCGCAATCAGATTTTTATGCTTTGGGTCGTACTTTTGTCCATCTACTTACTGCAATTCAACTAATCGATTTACCTACGGATAAACAGACAGGAAGATTAATATGGAGAAACAAAGCACCGCAAATTGACAAACCTTTTGGTGATTTTATTGATGAGTTGACGGCTCCTTTACCAGGGCAACGTCCGCAAAGTACTGAAGTTATCCTGCAACGATTAAAATTACTTCCTCAGCAAAGTAAAATTTATAGATTAACGAGGTCTAAAACGTTCAGAGTTAGCGCAGCAATTGGATTTATGATTTTGACAGTATTCGTGACTTTCAAAGTATTATTACCATTAAGAGCTAAATATTTACTGTCTCAAGGGGAAAAGGCTGAGGCAGCAAATAATTTTCAGACCGCACAAGAGTTTTTTGACTCAGCTATAAAAATTAATCCTCAAGCCAGATACACAATTTCCAAATTTTATTTTGAAAAAGGACTTCGTAGTACGAAGAGTCTAGAATTAGCTAAAAGATACTATGAATTAGCAATTAAATATAATGACACAAATGTAGAATCATATAATAATTTAGGTATTGTGTGTAAACAATTACAAAATTATCGGTGTGTAATAGATAGTTATGAAAAGGCTTTTAAGTTAACCTCTGATAATTGGGAAGGGCATTATGGATTGGGAACTTATTACGATGAACGAATGAAATATGATTTAGCGGAGCAACAATACCAGTTAGCCATAAAAATTAATAGACAAGCGATAATTGCTATCAATAATTTATCTAGAGTAAAAATTTTACAAGGTGATTATAATACAGCAATTTCTCTCGCCCAAGAAGGACTACAAAAAACTACAAATTCCAGATGGCAAGCAGTTTTATATAAAAATTTAGGTTGGGCAAAATTTGAGCAGAAGAAATATAGCGAGGCAAAGCGATATTTAGAGAAAGCAAAAGAATTAGATATTCAAAAAACATCTACCCACTGTTTGCTAGCAAAAGTGCAGGGAATTTTAGGTGATTTTGATAACTCTTGGCTTTCCTGGGAAGCCTGTTTGCTAACTGAATCTAGAGAACCAGAAGTTTTCATCTGGCGAGCCGAAATAATAGAAAGAATTAGACAAAAAGCTCCTAATTTAATTCAAGATTAAGCTTCTTGAATTTAATAGCCTCTCAAGAGTAACAAATTATTATTACAATTTACAATTCTAAACACCTTTTTTTATCTCTCTAATTCTTGTATGCTATTAACTTGCATATAACTATATAAAACTTTTGATGCTGAGTACACACAGGCAAAAGAGCAAAATTGGGAGAAAAGTCTACATCTGCCAAATTTTAGTAGTTGCATCAACGATACTTCTTTTAGGTTGGAGCAATGCGTGGGGTCAGGTAAAGCCAGAAGCAAAACGTAGATGTAAGGTTATTGGTCGAGTTACTAGCGTGAGCGATCTTCGCTGGCGAGTAAATAGCTTATTGTGTTCAGGAGATCGCATTACTCCAATGAATGGACGAACAGTTAATACTTTATGTTACTTGAACGGAGAATTTCTAGATTTTAAACAAAGTAGCATTTTCGATATTGAAGATAAATGTAGGCTACCGCACGACAGAGTAAGGCTATGTACGGGGTTGAACCCAACTGAATGTGACGGCATTAAAGGTCCAACAAATGTGCCAATGCTAATTAGTCCCTATGGCAGTTCAATGTTGAGTACCAGACCTGTAATTTCTTGGTATGCTGTACCTCAAGCTACTAGTTACACAGTAGTTGTTAGCGGTTATGAGTTTTACTGGGAGAAGACAGTAGATAAAACTATTACTGCACTACCCTATCCAAAAGAACAAAAAGAATTGCAATTTTTTAATACTTATAAATTTACCGTACTTGCTAATGTAGGCGATACTCCCATTAGTTCCTCTGAAACGTTAGTAGTTAGTGTTTTGAGACAAGAAGAACAAGATGCTTTCGCAGAAAGGGTAAAGCAGATTACAGAATTAAACTTACCTCCAGATGAAGCTGCGATATGGGATTTAGATGCTGTGTTTATGGCAAGAAATCTTTTAAATGAAACGATTGAGTCATTGAAAGCAAGAGTAAGAGCAGGAAGCCAAAACCCTACTATCTACCGATTATTGGCAGATAGATATTTAGAGGCATGGTTG
Organism: Nostoc sp. DedQUE04; assembly: GCF_034530995.1. Taxonomy (NCBI): domain Bacteria; kingdom Bacillati; phylum Cyanobacteriota; class Cyanophyceae; order Nostocales; family Nostocaceae; genus Nostoc; species Nostoc sp. DedQUE04. The sequence continues at coordinate 133,311 of NZ_JAVRCA010000012.1, forward strand.
CCAAAAGAGGCGCTTCGTGAATATAGCAAAGCAGCACAACTGGCAAAAAACACTAATAACCTAGATGAACTAGCTCGTGTACAAGAAGGTTTAAAAATAGTAGAACTTTATAACCATCCGCCAACTAGCACAAAGCCTGACCAAAAGTAAGGATGAACGTATTTAGGATTGGATGATAAACTTAATTTTGCCTGACGCAGTGCCTCTGCTTTAGTCAAACCATTTTTCAAAGCCTTGTAGAACTCTTGCATAAGTATAGCAGTGGAGCTTTCATCTACTAACCATAAGCTAGAGATTATACTTTGTGCGCCTGCTTGGGCTGCCACGCCAGCCATCCCCAATGCTGATCTTTTATTTCCTTTCGCTGTTTGACAAGCACTCAAGACTAATAACTCAATTGGATTTTCATTAGACTGAGCTTGAGATTTTATAAAATTATTAAAATCTAAAATATTAATGACTTTATCGTATGCCAAAAAGACAGTTTTTTCAGCATTAGAACTAAATTGCCCATGAGTGCTGACATGAATAATTGAAAAATCATCTTTACTTATCTCTTTGTGAAACTGTAAACTGGTGAATTTTTCATCTAACAACACTTTAGAGTTAGTAATTTGTGTTTTAATCTCTGCTACTTCTATTACTACTCCAGGCAGTGGTTTCAGTCCTTTTGGAGCATTTTCGTCATTGAAACTAGGAGACTTCTTGCTCAAGCCAGCGATTAAAGCTGTTGGCTGATTTCTAGATAAGGAATTAGGTGGTTGAATTTTATAACCTACAGTTTGTGCAAAACTGTATTGCTGTGTTAAAAACTCTTTTCCATCATGAAGTAAATCCATTGGTAGACTTTGAAAAGATGTATCTAAAGCAAAGACAAGTGTCCCTGATGAATGAAAATATATTTTAAGAGGTTTAATTAGTAGATTATAAAGTCTTTGAGAATGCAAGATAATCTCACTTTGATTATTAGAGTAAAATTTGATAGACTGAACAATATCTAATAAATTATTGACATGACTTCTAATTAGTTTAGCATCAACAGAATTGTGGTGAAGAGAGTGGTCAGGGGATTGGACAATTACTTCTATGGTGCTATCTAAATCAATAATGTGGATTATTGCAGTGGTGTTAGGCAACTCCTGAAGATTATTCAAAGGTATAAGATTGAGTCTGCCACATTGAAGAAAGTTTTTTAACTGTTCTAGTTGCAGATGTGCGTTTACTTGAATTATCTTTTCTAAATTTGGCGAAGGATCTGCTGCTAATAATCTTATATAATTCCGGTAAATAGGCTCTACTTTTTCGTAAAAAAAGAACTGAGTATCTGGATTACTACCTAAAAGGTTAGCACGAACTTGGATTAAGCTATTAATAGCTGCGTCGTAAAAATAGGAAGCTTCTTTAGATTTTCCTTGTTGGCTGTATAAATCAGCTAATTGCTGCTGCCATTCATAGACGATATCCGATGCCCGAATTGATTGAGCAAACAATAGAGCTTGCTTAAAGCAGACATGTGATTCATCGGGATTTAATTTGCCTAGAGTACCCCAACAGAATGATTGTAAAAGTTGATTGTTAATGCTTTCAGCAGTTTGCAATGCAGATTTTGCGTAATTTATAGCTAGAGACTGTAACTGTTTATTTGAAGTTTTATTTAAACTGTCAGCAAAGTTGAGTTTGGCATAAGCAGATTGGCTAACAGGTAATTCATTAAATAAAGAAGAGTTTTTGATGATTAAGTCGATTAAAGGCTGAATCTGTCGATGAATATTAGTTTTAGTAGTTGTCAATCTGCTATTACCTGATAATAATTCCTTTTTCAGCCATTTATCAAAATCTAATAATAAAGTTAAACTGTGTAGTTGAGCTTGCAGTTTTATAGCTATTGGAGCGTTTGTTGTGTTATTTACCTGTTGGTAATAGTCAAGCGATATTAACGCATTTTGGTGAATTTCAGTAACAGTGTCTTTTTGGAACAATAGTTCTCCTATCCACCTATACTCTACGCTCGAACGTTCATACATAGACTGTTTAGTATCTCCCAATGAGAGAAGAATTGAACTAATATCTGCATTGAGTGTCATCTTTTGAGCCATTGACAAAGTTTCTTTTAAAACTATTTCTGATTCACCTAACTTACCCAGCAAACGTAAAATATCTCCCAAGTTTTGTAATCCTAACAAATTTACTGGGGTTGGTTTAACTTGATAGATTGCAGTATAAAGTGCTTTTTTGCTAGATTTATCAGGCGCATTAAGTGTTGGAAAATAGCTCCAAGTATCTATTTTTAAAGCTGATAAAAGCAGATCGCAAGCATTAAGATACAAGCCTAACCCTTGTAGCGCAAGATTCTGGTTGATTAAATTTCCAGCAATGCCTTCATCTAAGTGGAGTTGACGATAAATTTTAGTGGCTTCTTTCCAAGCCTCCAGCGCCTCCAAATACTTACCTTGATTTAATAGCTCATGCCCCTTTTCAGTCAAAAGTTCTGCTTGTTCGGTGATTTTATTGACATTTTGAGCCATCAGCCGAGATGGTTTGCTGACTGCAATAAGGAAACCTGCAACACTGCAAAATAGATATCTACGTCTAGTAATTTTCACTTATCACTCTGGTTTATGGAAATAATTTGGATGTAAAACTTGTAGCAAAGCAAGCACTTTTAGGCAACTGTGAAGCAACAGCAGCAACCTGATTGCTAGACGCTAATAAATTGACTTCTCCTGATGGTTCTATCAACACTGATTGTGCTTCTACAATTGGTTTAATTTCATTATTTAGTAAGCTTTGTTTGTCTAAATTGTTAGAAGTTGGGGCTATAGCAGCAGAATTAGCGTGCCATCCACTATTGTTAGATACTTGGGTTTTATAGCTACGTGGGAGATTACCAGTTCCAATAATTACAAACTTACTAGCTGCGTTGCGGGAATTTCCTTGGCAAGCTGAAGTAATCTCAGGAGGTAATTGAATTGTTTCTGCTACTGCTTTAGGAGGTACAATATTATCGTTTAAAATGTTAAATTGGACATTGCCATTAATTCCTAACTCGGAACTGGCTGTAAATTGGCTGTCACGAGAAGCAAAAAATCCTTGAGAATTAATCTGAATGTTACCACCACGTCCCTTATAAGCATCAGCTGTGATCCGACTATTTCCCAAAACATTTATAATATCTGCATTGGTAGTAATGTTACCCCCATTACCGATACCACCTGCGGTTGCAGAAATAAAGCTCTTGTCATATAAATTCAAAACTTTAGTTTGCAAATTGATATTACCACCTTGACCATTTTTAGTTGAAGCAGTTATTCCTGCTTGATTATCTAAGCTAATAGAATTTGCAATAACTGTCACTATCCCAGCATTTTTTGTACTATCATTTCTAACTTCAACTTGAGCATTATTTTCTAAAATTAAGTTTCCTGTTTTGATAAAAATGTTTCCAGACAAAGCATCAGATGGTTGCTTAAGATTGTATATGTAAGTTACAAAAGGGTCGCCAGTACCTACAGAGGAAGTTATTTTGCTACGGTTTAAAGAAGGATTAACTGAACTTGAACCATTAATATTAACAGATTCAAGGGCATTAATATTTACAGTACCAGAATTACCACTTTTTAGCCCCGATGCTGCAATTCCAGCTCCGTTTTCAACAATCAATCGTCTTGTATTAATACTTAGATCACCAGCATCACCAGCAGAAACGGAGAGAGAGGTTATATTGCTTGCCGAAAAAGTAGGAATAGGTGGTGTTCCATAAGCTAGTAACACGAAGTTAGGATGACCACCGGAAATTTTTAAAAGCTCAGAAGCATTTACAGTTACCTTACCTCCTCTGCCATCACCAAAAGTCAAAGATTCTAAGCTTCCTCCATCTTCAATTAATAATTCTTTGGTCGATAATATTACATCGCCTGCGTTCCCAGAACCGTAAGTTATAGTCCCCAACGCAGAAGCAACTCCAGAACTTTCATTAACTGCCACACTACGAATTACTACTTTTTCGGAAGCATCTATAGTTAAATTTCCACTATTACCATTACCAAAAGTTAGAGGAGTAATTATTTCTGAGTCCTGAGCAATTATTTTTGATGCTGAAATGATAATATCCGCTCCTCTGCCAGAATTAGTTGAAGTAATAATACCTCGATTAATTCTTGTCGCACTGAGAAAAGGTTGTATATTAAAAGACGTTATTCCTGTTAAATCTAAAGTGTCAGTTGCCTTTACACGGATAGCTCCTGAACTAAAAGATCCGAGATTTGCAATCAAAGCTAATGAGCCATCTGTAAAATTTATATTTTTACCTTGAACAGAAATATATCCTGGCATAAAACCACTAGCGTCCAACAAAGATTGCTTAATAAAACTAATATTTTTAAAACCATTTATTCCTTTGTAATCTAAATTTAAACCCGAATTAGTAAAAGTAAAGTTAACTATACCAGTGTCAACAGCACCTATTTCAACTTGTCCAGAAGGAGCAGTTACTAGTCCACCATCAAATAAAACATCACCTCCTATTAGAGCTAAAGTTTTACCAGGTTGTGAACGCAGACCATTTTGACTTTCTCCTGCTCCTAATAAGGTAATTGAAGCAGCTACCTGATTCCCGTATATAACCTGGCTGTGTCCAGTACCCTGGACATTAATTGATCCTAATGAATTACCACCATACTCTAACCCTATAGGAACATTCACGCTTAATAGTGGAGTGTTCTCAGGAGTTTTAGCGCTAAATTGAATGTCATTAGGAAAATTGATGTTGTTGGCAGTACTGGCTATAAAAGAACCACCAATAATTAGATGTGCATTGTGACCAAATAAAATTCCATTGGGGTTAATAAAGAATAAATTTGCACTTCCATTAGCCTTAATTAATCCATCAATTTTCGAGGCTGAACCACCTGTTACACGAGTAATAATATTTTTAATATTTACAGGATTATTGAAAAAAGCAGTGTCTCCAGTAAGAACAGAAAATTGGTCAAAGCTGTGGTATAAATTGCTTCCTGCCTGACTTCCTCCTTCGATTATATTGTTCCTTCCTTGAGGGGTAACAAGCGAATTAACAGGTAGTGTTTTGTCTGGAACTATTTGGGCTGAAACAGAAAAAGTAAGTAAATAAAAAGGATGAGATATCAAAATAGATACCATTAAGTTGCGGATAGAAAAAATATTCATAATCAAGCTCAAAGCCTATTAATGGTAGTTATGAGAAAGTAGCAGATAAAGCTAATAATTATATGATAAAATATCTTTTGTCAATTTCAAACATATTTTTATGTATTTACCTGATGGGCCAAAAACCTCACCTTTGTTACAGAATATTCAGTTTTTACTTCGCCCATTAGAAACTTTAGATGCGTGGTCTGAGGACTATGGTAGTGTTTTTAGACTTAGAGCAAATGAAGTTCCTGCTATTATTTACTTTAGCAGTCCAGAAGCAATTCAAAAAATTTTTACATCCTCTCCAGAGGATCTTAGTTCTATTCAAAATAGTGATTTTGTGAAACTATTATTAGGAGAAAATTCTATTATTTTTCTTGGCAATGAACGCCATCAACATCAAAGACGAATGTTGTTGCCTCCTTTTCATTCAGAACGAATGCGTCTGTATAGTCAGGTTATTTGTGAGATTACTGAAGAAGTAATAAGCCAGTTAGCTCCCGGAAAGTTTTTTGTAGTTCACTCGGTCATGAAGGAAATTTCTTTGCGTGTCATCCTTAATGTTGTGTTTGGATTGCAAACAGGTAAATATTACAATAAACTGCGACAGATGCTTAACTCGCTGTTTGAGCTTTTTGATAATCCTTTAAATTCTATTTTTATGCTATTGTTCTCTAGAGTTCAAAAGGATTGGGGAATATGGAGTCCACAGACAAATTTAATGCATCAAATAGAGCAGTTAGATCGAGTGGTATATACTCTGATTGCTGAACGGGCAATACAAAATAATTCTCCCTCTAAAGACATTCTGAGTATGCTTATGGAGGCACATGACGAGTTTGGTAAATCAATGACAAACATTGAGCTTCGTGATTGCTTATTGACATTAATATTCGCTGGATACGAAACTACTGCATCTGCTATTTCTTGGGCATTATACTGGAGTCACTATTTGCCAGAAGTTCAAAGAAGCCTTTTATCTGAACTTAACTGTTTCGTCTCTACTAAAGATAAGAGCGAAATTTCTCGGCTACCTTATCTCAGCGCAGTTTGCTCTGAAACATTGCGTCTTTATCCGATTGCCTTAAATGCCTTTACACGGGTTGTACAAAAGCCTATGGAGATTGGAGGCTATCAGCTTGAACCTCAAACAATTGTGAATGTTTCAATTTACTTAGCTCATCAAAGAAAAGAAGTATACCCAGAACCCAAGCGTTTTAATCCCGAACGCTTTTTGGAGCGTCAATTTTCTCCTTACGAATACTTGCCTTTTGGTGGTGGCAATCACCGATGTGTTGGCGCAGCTTTAGCGCAGCTTGAGATTAAACTCGTATTGGCAACTATGCTGTCCCGTTTGAAATTAAGGTTAATTACGACCTGTCCTATTAAGCCTATTCGACGTGGAATTCTTATGGTACCTCCTAGTAATTTTGAAATGGTAGTAACTGGAGTGCGTTAATAGAATCTAAATTTATTTCTTTAGGAATATCTTTATTTGTGCATTGAACCAAATCAAGATGTAAACTTTTAACGTCTTTAAAATAACTATAAAGGTTGCTATTGTGTTTAAATTCAGATGTAGAAATAAATCAATAGGTCTGATTAAAAACCGTAACTTTAGCCAAGATTAATTTTGGAGAATTTAAGGGATGTGGGTAGATTAAGCTTAAAAATTATTGTATTGGAAAGAAAAATACAGTCCATTTTCCTGCCATGTTTGATCTGGCTGGTCAACAGATACAAGAGGAATACCGTAGTCAATACGAGCGGTAAAGTTCACATCCTGCGACCATCGTAATCCCAGTCCAATGGAAGCTAGAGTATTAGGGCTATTGGTGTTAGCAGTTGTGCTTACTGAATTATTCCAGACTACACCAAAATCAGTAAATGGAATAAGTTGCAACATCCCGTTTATCTTAGGTATGCGAAGTATTGGAACTTGTACCTCAGCCGAAGCGAAAATACCATTATCAGCTAGCAGTAAATCTTGACGATAGCCACGTACACTTTCAATTCCACCCAGACTAAACTGTTCTAGAGGTACAAGGGATCTAGTGGCTAATTGAGTATTGAAACCAAATAATAGTAAGGTGTCAGGAGCTAATAATCTTAACCACTGCGCTTGCCCTTGCCAAGAAAAAAAACGACTATCAGGAGTATCTTGATTAACTGTGGCATTAAATGCATCTAGCCCCAAGTTAAATTGTGATCGCACTGCAAAGACTTGAGTACTGCCACGAGTAATCCATTCTTGAAAAAATCGCAATGCGGATACTCTGGTCTTTCCTTGGTCGTTAGCTCCTAATTGAGGAAAAGGAATTTGTTTTCCTAGTGGAGCATAATCGGCCTCGCTTTCTCGTCGAGAGGCAGTTAAACCCAAAGTCAATTCTTCAGTAGGGGATTGAAATATTGGTTGGCGCAATATTAGTTCATAATATCGGGAAGCAGATTTGATATTTAAGGTATCGAAAGGATGTTCGATAACACTGCTGTTGCCAGTTCCATAGTTAAAAGAGAGGGTTCCGTTTTTGGGATTGAGGGGTAGCGTGTAACTGCCATAAAAAAAGTTGCTAGCATCAGTATTGCTGTAACCGACACTTAAACTATCTCCTAGCCCCAGTAAGTTAGCTTCATTTAGTTGTATTCGGCGTTGGAAACTGCTCTTCAGGATTAGGACTTAAGTTAGAAGGCGGGAGTATTTGTTGAGTTTGAGGCAATCGCTGTGGTTGTGGTGTTGGCAGAGGGGCAGTCGAAGGTGGTTGGATATCTCTAGGGATAACTTGAGGGATTGTAGGAGGGCGTGCTGGAACCTGTGCTTTTAATGGTTTGTAAACTATACTGTTAAGTAATACAAATAGTCCCAGAGCAGAAATTTTTCTAGGGAAGTTAGCGGTCATTAATGGGGAACATCAATCGGGAACTTATCAAAATAGAATACACTCGTTAGTCCTCATAATTCAATAGAAAAAATTTTTCCTCCACTGCTTCCAAGTAGTTGTTCAAATACGGCATAAAAAATGATTCCGATGCATTGCTGCGGAGCAATATTTGCTTTGCTGATGTATTCTTCATGTCTGACCAATCTAAAAATTGATTCTTTTTATAATAAAAACTTTCTTTCTTCCTTCCTCCAAAGCGATTTCTATTGAGATCCTTTTTCTTTCTATAATTTCCATTTCAAGCTTTTCTCTTTCTACCGGTTCTGTCTCAAGCTGAATTAATCGCTGTTCTACTCGCTCACAGTAAAAATCCAAGGCCTTACCTGTGACTGCTCCGGTAATCGCACCACCAGCTAAGAATATCAAGGCAGTTTTCCAGATACCAAAGGGATTACCGCTCCACTCTAGATTACCTGGAAAAGTGAACGGATCTACTGCAAATTTGATGATTAGCGTGATACTAATTGGGGCAGAGAGCAAAAAGGAGTAAGCTAGCACTAATTGCAAGAAACCAGTAGCGACCGAGATAACCCAGGCGAAATTCTAACAACGACTCTTGTACTCCAAACAAAGTCATCTAAAATGCAATACCCGCTGTCAAATAATCAAGCATTAGCCTTTGTTTTACCCGTGTGTTGAAGAGGGTATTTTCTAGAATACGCCTAAACAGTATTTTGTTGTTGTGGCTCTGGTGCGGTGTTTTTTTTTGATAATTGCTCTATAAGATTTTTTAATGAGTTTTATATTTGGTAGTGCCTTAAGACTGCAAAATATAAAAAGCAACGAAAAACCCCATCCTTCCTATTGTTGGGGGCATAAATAAAAAATCTATATTCCATTATTCTATGATGACATAATTCAATATTTGTTCAACTGCTGTCAGCCTAGAGGTGGGGCAATGAACAAACCACCATCTAGACGCAAGAAAGTTATCCCTGTGGCATCTGGTGAACCAAAGCCAGCCACCGACTCTGCTGCCGAAAATACTTCTGAGCAAGATAACCCAGCCTCAGCAACGATTACGGTGACGGCTGTTGAAGTAACAGAGTTGACCCAGGAAGAACAAAGCTTACGCCTGCATTTAGAACACCGTGTGGAGAGAGCATTTTTAGAAGCAGGTCAAGCGTTGATGGAGTTGAGGAACAGACGGCTGTACCGTTCCACGCACCGTACTTTTGAAGAATACTGCCGCGAACGCTTCAATTATAGTTGTGATGCAGCGTACTTAAAGATTTCGGCTACTGTGGTTTATGAGAATCTTCAAAAGTTTTTGCCGACCAATGGTCGGCAAATTCCAATGCCGACCAACGAACGACAATTGCGCTTTTTGGCGAAAGCCGAGTTGGAACCGGCTGTGCAAGCGGATGTATGGCAACAGGCAGTAGAGCAAGCTGGTAATAAGATTCCATCTGGTCGCATAGTGAAAGACGTAGTGGACAGGATACGCGAAAGGACGAAAGTACCCAATCCTTATCATATTGGGGAAATATGCCTTCTGTTGCCGAAGGATAACCCGGAACTGAGAGGTAAAGCGGGTTATTGGGGAGTAGTCAGCCATGCTAGAGAATACAGTTGTACAGTCCAGACCTGGGACGGCGACTACACCGTGAAGATTGAACACCTGAAGTTACTGGAATTGCTTGATGAAGATTGCCAATTCATGCAGCAGTTATGTGTGAGGTTACGGCAGTTGCATCAAGTGGCTAACCGTGACTCTTCTGTGGATTGGCTGTTGCAGGGTTTAGGGAAGCAAGCCAAACCTTATCTGTCATCCTTGCAGGCAAAGCTCTTGACGGCTGTTGAGAGAGAGTACAACCTGGTTTGGAAGCAGCAGAAGTGACGATACAGCTAGTAAACAATAGGTTAATGCAACAAATACACAATGCAACAATTAACTCGTTGTATGAAAGCGATAAGCGAACGCGAACGGCGTCTCCAAAAGTTGCCATGCCGGAATGGCTTATCGCTTCAAGGAAATCATAGAACTTAATACTTGTTGCAATTGATGAGGTTAAATTTAAAAAGCCCTGATAAAAGATTTGATAGAATTATGTGATAGGCTATGCCCTGCCTTTTTGCGATCGCAGATTATATCGCTCCAGACACAGAACCTTATCCTCGCAGTAATGCGATTAATTTCGTCTTGAGTATTCCAAGAACCGGAAAAAGTTCAAAACTCAAGTAATAAAAGTAAGCTACTCATAAACGTATGCAGGATTGATGGGCTGCCCGTGCAGTATCGTGGGTGATTAGTAACCAAACCAACTGACAGCGATTGACATAGCAGGTAGTTGCGATCGCTCCATTACAACAGAGATCGCAGAGCGTGGTAGTTCCATGTACTCATTACACTGCATATATAAGATAGTTTATGAAAATAAATTAATATAGTTAGTACCTAAAAAGGGATTTGAGCAGCTTTACGTAGAATCTCGCGGGTGTAAATCTTCAAAAACGTGTATAAAGTTACAAGGATCAGACACAACCGTGTCTAGTAGTGGGTTATGTGCCAAGGGTTGAAGCTACAGCGTTTGGTTTATCCTACCTACGGGAACTCCTAAAATAAAAGCGGATGTGAGGTATGCAATGTCAGAGGTTATGAAAATTTTTTTAATCCCCTGCATCTTATCCCTAATCCCGTTTCAAAGCCGATGACACAAGTTCTGCTAAAGAGTAACACCACCGTCCACACAAACACTCATAACTTGAAGTACACCGTTATCAGGAAAACATCATGAGCCAAACCTTAATTACGCAAGAGTTCGGGATTATCATTGCTGCGAAAAATCACAAACCCACTATCCTGAATCCAGATTTCCTCAAATACAGCGGCATCGTTCCGACAGAATGGGAATTAGCTCGTCAACCGATATATACCCAAAGCGTATCCCAAGTCGCCTTTACCAACGGCATCGTTATCATAGCTGAACCAACACGAGTTATGTTCATAGAAGCGATTGAAAATAAAGCAGTAGAAGAAATCGCTGTAGCAGCTATTGCTAAAAAATATGTAGAAGCCTTACCCAACGTCGAGTATGAAGCTGTAGGTATTAATCCAAGAGGCTACGTTGCTTTTGAAAGAGATGTTGATGCAGCCCGTTTATTTATAACAGAAACACTATTATCTTCGGGTTCATGGCAAGAAGCTGGGACTGCACCAGTGAGAGCAACACTGAACTTAGCTTACACCTTGGAGCGCGGGCTATTTTACCTGAGTGTAAATGAAGCAGCCCTACGGAATCCAGATGAAACAAGTACCCCAATTGTGTTATTCAGTGGTAGTTTTAGCTACGAAGTCAAGAGTGAAACTCCAGCTGAACGCAAAAACAGCATACATCAAGGCATTGATAATTGGCAAGCAGACTTATTAGCTTACCAAGAAATTATTAGTAATAAGTTTTTGGGCAAAACTAGTGAAGAGAAAACTGTAGTTCCCAATGTATTTGCTATGAGTGCTGCTATCTAAATAGTAAGAAGTTTTTATTGCGATAATGAACTTGACAAAAAGAAGTAGCAAGTCGGAAGTAGCAAGTCGGAAGTAAAAAATGGTCACCAGACAAACGAATTTATTCGTAGGAAGCCAATAAAGAATTTTGTCTCTACACCTAGTGCAAGACTTAAAGCGTCCTTACTTCAATCCCCTAACTTGAGTTATGGGGTATTACTTGCGACTTGCTCCCCAAGCGAAAGAGCGACTTCTGAATAAATGATAATTCCAAGGCATTTGGATAAATTATCAACTAAAAAATGCTGGATATTCGGCGGGCAGAGTAATTGCTACCGCCGATATTTGGCAGTTATAAATCTCCTGTGACTGAGCTTTTGTTAAAGGTTCAGAAAAAGTCATATTTGAACGAAGTCGGAAGTTTGAAGTCGGAAGTCGGAAGTTGTTACTTCCTGGTTCCGATACTTAAGTAAGGGTTTAAGCCCCCATTCCCAAGACACGAGCTTGTTTTGTGTTGGGGTTTAAATAAGTAGGCGCTATGCACAGTCGAAGAGGCAACTCTTACGCTGTTCGCGTTCGCTATCACAAAACCGTACTTCCGATTTCCGACTTCAAACTTCCGACTTATTGAATGATTATCTATTTTTGAAATTATCAGGGGTGTATATGTCAGAGATAAACGAATTGTTTAAGATCTCCGACTCAGCAATGGTGAACGATGGGGCAATAATGCCCTTAATTGAAGATCCATTGAAGTTGAGTCAAGGAATCGGAATAATTTCAAACAATCCCTCGGCATCACCTGTTGGCTCTCCCAGTACAGACATTTTTACAATTAATACTTCATTATCATTAACTGCCTTTGCAGAACAGTCTTCTATAGCTTCAGTACCTCTATCACTAACACCAAATTTAAGTAACACCACAAGCACTAGCTTCGATCCAATTACAGGTGTGGCGGGAGATCAGCCCTTAATTGGCTTGCTGAGTAAAGATGAAGCCACTCCTAGCTTATTGAACGTATCTTTTAAAACACAAGAAACTAATATAACTCAACAGCAAACTAGCATTATCAGTGAGCCTGTTGAGACAAACAATCCCCCCCGTCTTAACCAACTGACACCAGAAATATTAGAAAGATTCCGTACTGAGGCGATCGCTCGGTGGGCAAGTGCAGGCATTACTCCAGGAGAACAAGGTATTCTCAAGGAAGTGCAATTAGCGATCGCCGATCTACCTAGTTTAAAGTTGGGTTTAACTCAGGGGAATGTTGTTACCATTGACCAAGATGCAGCAGGTGCTGGATGGTTTATTGATTCTTCACCTAGTGATGATGTCGAATTTAGTAACATCATTTCAGGAAGTCAGTTGCAGTCGATTGAAAGTGACCCAGCTTTTGGTCGTGTAGATTTGTTGACAGTAATGACTCACGAGTTTGGACATGTACTTGGACTAGATCACTTAGATACTAACCAGGTAATGAGTCAGGCATTGACGATCGGAACAAGACACTTGCCTACACAGTCAATTTTAGAAATTACCAAAGCAGATGAACCCATCAATGAAGCATTAGAGCTAAATTTACCGACAATTTCGGCTATTAATGGCACAGTTAACGGTGATTTAAGTACAACTGATATAATTAATCCCACTCGTAGTGGTAGGTATAGTGATGATTACCAGTTAATTGATTTTACAATTGGGAAACTTGTTACGCTTGACCTATCCTCTTCCAACTTTTACACTTATCTACAACTGATTAATGTAGATACAGGACAAGTAATTAGTTCGGCTAGTAACTCACTGCTAAGGTTTACCCCTGTTGATGGCATCAACTACGTAGTGCGGACTACCAGTTACTACAGTGGTGAAACAGGAACGTACACCCTGATTGCGGCCTCTGGTGCGCCAGATTTAGTAGTCACAGCAGCAACTGCACCCAGTAGTGCCCCTGAACGCAGTACAATTTCATTAACTTGGACTGTCAGCAACCAGGGAGAAGCAATAGCAACAGACTATTGGTATGACTACGTTTACTTGTCAGACAACACCATTTTCGATAGCTCAGACCGCTATGTTGGCGATATTGAGAATGGCTCTCAAATTCCACTAGCCCCAGGTGCCAGTTACACAATTACCCAAGATATGGCACTACCTCAACAGGTAGGAGCAGGAAAACAGTATTTGCTATTTGTTGCCGATGGGAATAATAACATAATTGAATTAAGTGAAACCAACAACGTCCGGGCAATTCCCATCGACATTACCTTACCGGATTTGGTAATAACAGGAGCAACTGCACCGATTGCTGTCACAGTGGGCAGTAGTGCTGAAGTATCTTGGACGGTACTCAACCAAGGCAACGTGCAGGCAACCCATAGCTGGTACGATCGCATTTACCTGTCCAATGACCAAACTCTAGATGGGTCAGATACATGGGTGAGTGAGTTTGAGTCAGGTACAGCTGGTACGCCTCTCACGGAAGGAGACACTTACAACCTAACTCAAACTGTTACCATCCCCAATACTGCTTTAGGAAGCCGTTACCTGCTATTTGTGGCAGATGCAGATAATAATCAGTACGAAACAAATGAAAGTAACAATATTAAGGCAATTCCAGTTGAAGTTAACGCTCCTGACTTAATTGTTTCTAATGCCTCTGTACCCACCACCGCTGTACTGGGTGAAGAAATTACTGTCAACTGGCAGGTAACAAATCAGGGGAGTGTTAGTGCCGATAGTGACTGGTATGATTATTTCGTTTTGTCAGATGACCAAATCCTAGATGATTCCGATGATTACATTGGATACAAGTGGATGAGTGACGAAACTCCTTTAGCTAGCAATAGTAATTACAATGCTACTGAAAATATCATTATTCCTAGCTATGTTAAAGGGGGTAATCGTTATTTATTATTTGTTGTCGATCGAGATAATCACCAAGGCGAAAGCAATGAAAATAACAACGTCAAAGCAGTCCCCATTAGCATCAAAGCAGCGGATTTACTTGTTTCCTCAGTTATAGCTCCCAGCACTACCAACCCAGGCGAGAGTATAGACGTTTCTTGGACAGTAAAAAACCAAGGGGATGTGAGCGCCACCAACGACTGGTATGACTACGTTTTCTTATCCTACGATCCAGTTTACGACAGTTCAGACACTTACCTTACAAACTTCTACAACTCCACAGCCTTAGCAAAAGATAGCACCTATACTGTCAATCGAAATATAACGCTACCTACTCAGGGGATTGGTAGTCCAGGGATGCGGTATTTGTTGTTCGTTGCTGATACTTATAATTATCAGAACGAAACTAACGAAGATAATAACGTTGTAGCCGTACCATTTACTATCAATGGACAAAATGCAGATTTGGTGGTGTCATCTGCGACGGCTCCCAATACGGCAGTGGTTGGTCAACAAATTCAACTTGAGTGGACTGTCAAAAACCAGGGAGCAGTAGCAACTTCCAGATATGACTGGTATGATACCGTGTACCTGTCGAGTAAACCAACATTTGATAACTCGGCTGTCTATTTAACCGATAGTTATTCGGGAAGCTACAACTCGTACCAGCCTTTAGTGTCAGGAGCTAATTATACCGTCACAGAGAATATCACTCTACCAAGCAATGTCAACGGAAATCAGTACCTGTTGTTTGTTGCAGATGGCTACAACTACTTGGATGAATTTGATAATACCAATAACGTCAAGGCAGTACCCATTAAGATAAATGCTCCCGATCTGGTTGTTTCTAATGCTACTGCTCCTGTTCGAGCTTATGCTGGAGCGCAAATAGAAGCAAGTTGGACAGTTCAAAACCAAGGAAACGGCGTTGCATTGACTCAGTGGTACGACTCCGTGTATTTGTCCGATGACGACACGCTTTCTACTGATAATGACATTTTACTAAAGGATGTACAGCCGCAAAAGTTATTGCCTTTAGATAGCGGCACTGGTTATACGGTGACGCAACTACTTTCGTTACCTAACACTGTAACAAAGGGCAGTAAATATTTGCTATTCTTGGCAAACCGGGGTAATCGGCAAGGTGAATCAAATGAGAACAACAATGTCAAAGCCGTTTCCATCAGCATTGTTGACCCGGAACCGAATCTGCCTTTACTGCAAACGGGTAGTCCAGTCCAAAACCAAAATAGTCCAGAGCTACCCACCAACCCTAATACAGCTACTTACATTCCCCTTCCTAGCAGTTCAACCACAGGATTGCTAGGTGAATATTATCTTTTTGGCAACAGTCTGACTACCTTTCCTGACTTTAACACTCTGCAAGCCACGTACACCAAAGTTGACTCACAGATAAACTTCAACTTTGAAAATAAGAATCTTGCTGGTATTCCAGGCTTGACAGATAATTTTGCAGCCCGATGGACTGGAAAAATTAATATTGCAACAGCAGGAAATATAACTTTTTACATTACCAAAGATTATTACACTAGTGGTAATCGCCTTTATATTGATGGGCAGTTGGTGATTAATAATCAAGGATATTACCACCAAGAAGCCTCTCAAGTAATTAACCTGACTTCAGGTGAGCATGACCTGCGCCTAGAATTTTTCGATAATTATGATTACAATGATTACGATGATTTCGATGATTACTATAAATACTACGGAAGTGGCATAAGTCTCAGTTACACTCCAGTTGGAGGCAGTAAGCAGCTAATTCCTACCAGTGTTTTAACACCAACATCTCTAACACCACCTGAAAACTTAGCTGATTTGAAGATTAGTGGTGTCACTGCTCCCACCATGATCGTGAAAGGGCAAACTATCAACACTACTTGGACTGTTACCAATCAAAGTAGTAATATTACTCAGAGTCGTTGGTATGATAACATTTACCTTTCTGATGACCTTACCTTAGATAGCACAGATACACTAATAACTGGCTTTACCGCAGATACGGACTTGGCATCTGGTAGTGCCTATACACAAACCAAGAGCATCATAATTCCGACGACTGCTGGGTTGGGAAACAAATATTTGCTGTTTGCGGTTAATCCAGATAACACTGAAATTGAGAGCGAACGTACTAACAATGCTTACGCTTTGCCAGTGACAATTACCAACCCAGACCTGATTATAACAGCAGCAACAGCTCCATCGACAGCAGCCGAGCGCTCATCAATAACGGTAAACTGGACAGTAAAAAACCAAGGTAATGTACCAACAAATGCCAATAGCTGGTATGACTCAGTTTACCTTTCTGACAATACTGTTTTTGATAATTCAGACCGCTACATGGGTAACATCTGGATTAACGAGAACCAAGAAGCGGGAGAAACTTACAGTCAGAGCCATAATTTTACATTACCACAAAATACTGGGTCAGGGAAATGGTATGTGCTGGTAGTAGCTGATAATGGCAACTATCAAAAAGAAACTAGTGATGCCAACAATGTCTATGCTATCCCGGTTATTATTACAGTTCCCGACCTGACTATTACCACCAGCAGTACTCCTACAACAGCAGCAGTTGGTGAAACAGTTGCTGTATCTTGGACAATAAAAAATTTGGGAGATGTATCAGCAGCAGCAGACTGGTATGATTCAGTTTATCTCTCAGATGATGCCAAATTTGATGTAACAGACACCTATGTTGCTGACTTTTACCGCAGTAATTCTTCTCCTTTAGCAGCAGGTGCAAGTGAAGTTCGCACTGGAAATATTATAATTCCCAATTCCCAACTGGGACAACGTTATTTGCTGTTTGTCGGAGATCGCCGGAATTCTCAAAGCGAAACTGACAAAACTAACAACGTCTGGGCAACTCCCATTACCATCACTGCCCCGGATTTAGTAGTATCAGATGCCACAGCGCCAATTAACGCCACACAAGGGGAAAGGGTATCAGTGTCTTGGACAGTTACAAATCAGGGAGATGTTGTTGCTGGAAGAGACTGGTATGACTCTGTATATCTTTCTGACGATGCGACCTTTGACGGCTCAGACCAATATATCACCGACCGTTGGATCTCTGAGCAAACCCCATTGGCGGCAGGGGCTAACTACAATATTACGCAAAACATCACCATTCCCACCTATGGCAAAGCAGGTAGCCGTTATTTACTGTTTATTACAGATAGTTCTAGCAACTACCAAGGGGAAACTAACGAAAATAACAACGTCAAAGCAGTCCCTATCTACATTAAAGCTGCTGACTTGGTAGTTGACAACGCTAGTACGTCTGCAACGACTGCTGCCCCTGGTTCTACCCTTTCACTCTCCTATACAGTGAAAAACCTTGGGTCAAGCACAGCTTCTCAGGATTGGTATGACTACATTTATTTATCTAACGATGCCGTTTACGATAGTTCCGATTCTCAACTTTACTACAGACTGACTTCAGTAGAAACCCCACTAGCAGTAGATGGTACTTATACGGTCAATAATATTAGTGTCAAGTTACCCAATAATATACTTGGTCAAGCAGGGAACCGTTACCTCCTGTTTGTAGCAGATAGGAACAATAATCAGAGTGAAACCAACGAAAATAATAATGTCAAAGCAATTCCCCTAACAATTACAGGTCAAAATGCTGACTTAGAAGTGATGGCAGCATCAGCACCCAATGTGGTGTCAACGCAGCAAACTGTATCGGTATCATGGACGGTAAAAAATACAGGCTCGTTAGCAGCAACAAATGGGAATGGCGGCTGGTATGACCGGGTTTACATTTCCAATGACAGTACCTTTGATGCCAGCGACATTAGTATTAGCAATTATTATTACTCAGACTGGGTTTCAGCACCACTGGCAGTAAATGGAGAATATACTCGGACTCGTGAGATTATAATTCCTCAAGGAAGGAATGGCAGCCAATATTTACTGTTTGTTGCAGATGCTAACAATTACCAGAGCGACTACAACAAGGCGAATAACGTTCGTGCAGTCCCAATAATAGTCCAATCTCCTGATTTAGTAATTACTAACGCCACAGCCCCAATCAAGAGCTATCCCAATTCGCGCATCGAACTCAGTTGGACTGTGAAAAACCAAGGTAATGCCAGTGCTATTGCAGATTGGTATGACCGGATTTATCTTTCGGATGATGAAATTCTAAATACAAATACAGATACACTACTTAAACAGATATCTACAGACAACTTGACACCGCTAATCGCAGGGGATGAATATACTGTCAGCCAGTTGTTAACATTACCCAGCACTACCAAAATTGGTGGACGTTACCTATTATTTGTAGCAGATATCTATGATGCCCAAGGTGAAATTAACGAAAACAATAATGTTAGAGCAATTCCGATTGCCATTGGTGATAATGACCCAGACTTAGTAGTCACTTCTGCTGCTGCTCCCACCACAGCCGTCTTGGGAGAATCCATCACAGTTAACTGGACTGTCAAAAATCAAGGTACTATAGAAGCTTCAGCAGATTGGTACGACACAATATATCTGTCCGATGACCAAACCCTGGACAGCACTGATGTGGCCGTTTCCTCCCAGAGTACTGCCCAAATGTCCCCACTAGGTGTGGATGGTACTTATAACTTTAGCCGCAGTATTACAATTCCCAACACTACTACGGGCAACCGTTACTTGCTATTTGCTGTAGATGCAGGCAAGCAACAAAGTGAAAGAGACGAAACAAATAACGTTCGTGCAGTGCCAATTACCCTGACAGCACCAGACTTAATAGTCAGCGATGCCAGTAGCACTGTTTCCGCCGCCACTTGGGGCGAAACCATCCAAGTTTCTTGGGTAGTAGCCAATATTGGAACAGTCGCTGCTGCTGCGACTTGGGGCGACCAAATTTACATCTCAGATGACGCTATCCTGGATGGGACTGATAAGTTTGTAGCCACTTTTAGTGCGGCTGATAACGTGCCGTTAGCTCGCAACAGCAGCTATACACAAACGGCGAAAAGCATCACCATCCCGATTAATTCGGGAACTGGCAGCAAGTACCTGCTATTTGTCACAGATGCCAACGATGCTCAAGGTGAAACCAATAATAGCAATAATGTCAAAGCAATACCAATTGATGTTCAGGCACCCAATCTACAGGTAACCCAAGCCAATTCTCCAACAAGTGGAACGTGGGGCGAAGTTATTCCAGTTTCGTGGATCGTGACTAATCAGGGTACAGGTACTGCCCTAGCTGATTGGTGGGACTATGTTTACCTCTCCAGCAATCCAATTTTAGACAATGGTGATACCTACTTGGGTAACTCATCGGCAGCGACTCAAAGCCCACTTGAATCTGGTAGCAGCTACACTCTCAATCGTGATATTACTATCCCAATTGTCACACCTGGCAATTGGTATTTGTTGTTTGCTACTGACAACAATGGCAACCAACAAGCAGAGAACAACGAAACAGATAACGTGCGTGCTGTTGCCTTTGAGGTAAAAGCACCTGATTTAGTTGTTACAGATATAACAGCACCTACTGAGAGTATTTTGGGTGCGACAATTTCAGTTAGCTGGACAGTAACTAACCAAGGAACTGGTAATACCCTGACAGATTGGTATGATTACGTTTATTTATCAAAAAATCAGACCCTAGATGGTGCAGACACTTCCTTGGGATATTTGTGGACAGGCGATAAGACCCCATTGGCAGCAGGAGCTAGTTACACAGTCGGTCGAGATGTTATACTTCCCAATGTGGCAGCCGGGACTTGGTATTTGTTAATTGGCGCAGACCGAGACAATTATCAAGCTGAGACGAATAACGATAATAATGTAAAAGCAGTTGCAATTGAACTGGGTGCGCCGGATATTGAATTGACGGCTGCAACTGCTCCTAGCACTGCTAGTTTAGGCGAAACAATTCAGGTTGGTTGGACTGTTACCAACACGGGAAATCTTGTGGCTCCGGCAGATTGGTCTGACTACGTTTACTTGTCAGATGATGCCACAATCGATGAAACTGATACTTTACTAAACTACTTATCAGCAGCCGATAAAACACCCCTGAGCGCTGGTAGTAGCTATAATCAAACCCTTCAGGTTACTATCCCTGGTACAGCAAGAGGTAATAAATACTTATTGTTTGTTGCTGATGGCAACAATGTACAAGGCGAAAGTAACGAAAACAATAATGTACGTGCCAAAGCATTGACGGTCAATGCCCCCGATTTAATTATTTCTGCCGCTACATCTCCAAATCGGGCTATTTTAGGCGAAACCATAGACGTTTCTTGGACAGTCAACAACTCTGGTAGTGGCTCGGCAATCGCTGACTGGTACGATAGCATTTATATTTCTAATGATACGAACTTCGATGCCTCAGATACCTTACTTACCGACATCTGGACTGGAGAAAAAACCCCATTAGCACCAGGGGGCAGTTACAACATTGCTCAAAAGATTACTGTTCCCAATACCGCCACAGGGAACCGCTATCTCTTGTTTGTGGCAGACCGCACCAATAGGCAAAGTGAGACTAACGAAAGCAATAATGTTAAAGCTGTTGCTATCACCTTGGGTTCAGTAGACCTTGTACCCAGCATTACCTCATCACCAACAACAGCCACATCCGGTACAACCGTATCCTTAGAGTGGTTAGTAACTAATACAGGCTCAACAGATGCCCCTAGTAATTGGACTGACCGCATATATCTTTCCACAGATAATAAATTTGATAATAGCGATTTACTCCTCAAAGAACTCCAGCATGATGGACTTTTGGCAGCAAATAGTAGCTATGCAGCACAGCTTAACCTGAATTTACCTCTTTCTGTGAGCGGCGATCGCTATCTATTAGTAGTCACAGATGCCAACAAACAAGTAATTGAAATCAGTGGTGAAGATAATAACGTTGCTAGCAGCTTAATTCAAATCGAACTAGCACCCTACGCAGATTTAGCAGTTTCTAATGTTACAGCACCTATTTTAACTATCGGCGACCCAGCAAGTGTAACCATCGACTGGACAGTAACCAACCTGGGCAATGGCATCGGTAAAACCAGCACGTGGGTTGACCGAATTATTGCCTCACTCGACAGTACAATCGGTAACTCAGACGACATTGTACTGGCGAACTTCACTCATGACGGATTTTTGGAGAAGGATAAGAGTTACACCCGTTCGGAAAAACTACGCCTCTCTCCCGGTTTCCAAGGTCAATATCAGTTATTTGTGCAAACTGATGCCACTTCCCAGGTATTTGAGAACAGCTTAGAGACAAATAATACCAATACTGCTAATAATAGCTTCAGTGTCGTCCGCACACCCTACGCAGACTTGCTGGTTTCAGAAGTCCAGGCACAGGCAACCGCCAGCAGCGGTCAACAAATGCAAGTATCCTGGAAAGTTGCTAACTCTGGCATTGGAATAACCAATACTAGTTCTTGGACAGACCGTATTTCATTAGCCAGCGACCCCGAAGGCAAAAATATCATTGCCAACTTAGGAAGCTTTGAACACGTAGGCGCATTAGCTGTAGGTAAGACTTACAATTCCTCTGTTGATGTTACCCTGCCTAACGGACTTTCTGGTAATTACTACCTAGTTGTAACTACAGGCGGGCCATTCGAGTTTATTTACACTGATAATAACAGCCGCACCTCGAACGCAGTTCAAGTAAATTTCACTCCTCCTCCCGACCTAGTAGTAACAAACGTTACATCTCCCACAACAGCCCAATCTGGTAACAAGATTGACGTATCTTGGACAGTCGCAAACTCCGGCACAGGTGATGCTGTTAGTTCTTGGACAGACCAAGTATTCCTCAAACAGGTAGGTTCTGGACAATTAATTTCCTTGGGCAGCTTTACCTATGGTAACGGTCTACAAGCAGGTAAAAACTACACTCGCTCCGAACAGTTTGTTTTACCTTCTACTTTGCAAGGTCTGTATGAGGTTGTAGTCAAAACTAACACCACAAACTCTCTGTACGAAAACGGTGTTACTAATAACAACACTAGCAGTACAAATCCCAATAATCTCTTAGTTAGCTTGCTTCCTCGCCCTGACTTGCAAGTGAAGGAGATTATTGCACCGACAACAGCCAATGCAGGTGGCACGATTTCCTTGGACTTCATCATCAGCAATGAAGGTACAACTAGCACAAATACACCCAATTGGCAAGACCGCGTTTATTTGTCTTTAGATGACAAAATTAGTTACGACGACCTCTCCTTAGGTAGTTTTAGCAATGGCGCGGCCTTAGCATCTCTTGAAAGTTACCGCACCCAGGCTAATACCTTGGTGATTCCCAAGTACTTCCGGGGTGAAGCTTACCTAATTGTCCAAGCAGATGCTTCGGGGCAAGTAGATGAATATCCCCAAGAATCTAACAATATTAAAGCAGTCAAATTAAATATAAATTCACTCCCACCTGCTGACTTAGTTACAAGTAATGTAATTGCTCCCACCCAAGCATTTGAAGGTTCTAAGATAAAAGTCCGCTACACCGTCACAAATTTGGGAATTGGCGAAACCGACCGAGATAGCTGGACAGATACCATTTGGTTAACCCGCGACAAAAATCGACCATCCCCAACTAACAGAGAAGGAAAGGCAGAAGATATTCTCTTGACCAGTGTCGGACACAGTGGTTCCTTGAAAGTTGGTGACAAATATGAAGCTGAGATAGATGTTACCATACCAGGTCAAGTCAGCGGCGAGTGGTACATTAGTGCTTGGTCAGATGCTTACAATGTCATTTTAGAAGACACCCTTGATATCAATGCCAACCCAGATGACCCCACAGAACTGGACAATAACAACTACAAAGCTAGACCAATTACCATCCTGCTGACACCGCCACCGGACTTGGTAGTAACAACAGTGGCACCAACAATTCAAGCAGTTGGCGGACAACCATTTAGCGTTTCTTGGACAGTACAAAACCAAGGTGCTAACGGCATAGCAGCAAGTAATTGGGTTGACAACGTTTACCTATCTGATAGTCCCACACTCAACGCACCAGGAGCCAAGCAATGGTTTTTAGGTAGTGTTGCACACTCTGACAGCTTGGGAGTGAATGAAAGCTACACTGGAAAACTTGATACCATCCTCTCTCCAGGTGCTAGCGGTCGCTACATCATTGTTCAGACTAACTCTAATGGCGGCGTTTGGGAAGGGCCTTATACCAACAACAACCTGCTGAATGCCAACACTCTTGTCACCAGCACTCCAGCCGACTTAACTGTAACAAATGTCAAAACTCTGCCGCAAAACTTCTCTGGAGAACGTACCACTGTTGAGTGGACAGTGAAGAATATCGGCAGCAATATGTGGTCTGGAACACGCTATTGGTATGATGAAATTTGGGTTTCCCCTGACTCCACCTTTATTCCCGAACGGGCAACTAAAGTCGGATTTGTCCCCTATAGTCCCCAACAGCCATTACGTGCAGGTGAAAGTTATACCCAAACCCAAGATATTACCCTCCCCGCGGGAATTGATGGCGATTACTATATCTACGTTAGTACAGATTACAGCTATGACAGAAATACCGAACGCTTCCGAGGTGAAATTCCCGTAAGCGGTGATAACAACTCACTGCGTGGCAGCTTTGAATATCGTGTATTTGAAGACACTACAAATAATTTAGGTAGCGCCCTGCTCCCCGTCACCTATAAAGAAGCAGATTTAGAAGTTACTAATTTAGTAGTCCCTCAAACATCACCCACTTCCGGTCAAACAATAAGAGTTAACTGGACAGTCAGCAACACAGGTACCCGCGATACCAGAGAAACTTCTTGGTCTGACCGCGTTTACCTATCGCGCGACGAGTCTCTAGACTTCAATGACACATTACTGGGAGAGTTTACTCGTCGCGGTAGCTTAAAGCAGGGTCAATCTTACATCGGCAATAGTGAATTTACTCTCCCAGATGGCATCGATGGAAATTTCTATTTACTAGTATTCACAGACTCAAACATTAGTAAAGGGTACAATAGACTCACTTATGAAAACGTTAGCCAGACATTAGCTCGCGTACCTGAATTCCAAGATGAAGGTAACAATATTACAGCCGCACCATTGACAGTTACCTTGCAACCACCAGCAGATTTACAAGTGACTTCCGTTATTATCCCCGAACGCGCTACTACCGGACAAAGTTTCAATCTAGAATACACCGTAGAAAATTTTGGTACTGGTGGTACACCCGCTAGACAAAATCGCTGGAATGATTTAATTTACTTATCAAAAGATGAATTCTTAGATTTACAAAGCGATCGCTATCTCGGATATGTAGAACATACTGGCTCCTTAAGTGCTGGCGGCAACTATACAGTTAACAAAACTCTACAACTGCCGACTGATTTTGTAGGTTCTTACTACGTATTTGTCATCACCGATGCACCCCAGTCTAACGCTCGTGGTGCGGTATTTGAAGGCAATAACGAGGGTAATAACGCCAAAGCCAGTACTCAACCTCTGGTGTTAGAACTGCCACCGCCAGCCGATTTGCAAGTAGACGAAATCACGATTCCGAGTTCAGCTAAATCTGGCGAACAAGTACAAATTAGTTGGAAAGTCACCAACTATGGCGACAACCCAGCTAGCGGAGAGTGGAGTGATGCAGTTTACTTATCCACAGATGCAGTTTGGGATATCAATGACCGAATGATTGGGCGAGTAACCCATAGTGGTAACTTAGCAAAAAATGCTGACTACACCTCAACCCTGACAGCAAATCTGCCACCAGCAATTCCCGGTCAATATCGTATCATTGTTAGATCCGATATCTTCAATCAAGTTTACGAAGCTGATAAGGAAGCAAACAACCGCACAACTTCTGCTGACCCCCTAAATGTTACCGTTGAGCAGTTGCAGTTAAGTGTAGCAAAAGAAACAACCCTCAGTACTGGACAGGAGAGGCTATTTGAAATTAACCTCCAAGCTGGTCAAACCCTGCGCGTCAACGCCAGTTCTGCTGCTACTCAAGCTGTCAACGAAGTGTTCGTCCGCTTCCAGCAAGCACCCACAAGTATTGTATATGATGCTGCTTACACAGGGGCATTAGGGCCAAATCAATCAGTAGTAATTCCCACCACTAAAACTGGAACTTACTACGTACTGGTACGCGGTTATGCTGAACCCAGCAATAACACGCCTTTGTCCCTCAAGGCTGATGTTCTACCCTTTGAAATTACTGATGTCGTTACCGACCGAGGTGGAGATAGCCGCTACGTAACCACTAATATTTTAGGCGCACAGTTCCAGCCAGGAGCAATTGTGAAACTGGTACGTCCTGGAATTGCCGAATACAACCCAGTCAGATACCAAGTGATTGACAGTACGAAAATTACTGCCATCTTCGACCTCACCGACGCACCCCACGGTCTTTATGATGTTAAAGTCATCAACCCAGATGGGCGGGTGGCAATTGTTCCCTACCGCTACTTAGTTGAACGGGCAATTGAACAAGATGTCACCATCGGTTTGGGTGGGCCAAGCATCCTCGCACCGGGAGATACAGCAACTTACGGTGTCTCAGTCCAAAGTTTGACCAATATCGACACCCCCTACGTACATTTTGCTATCGGCACTCCCGAATTGGGGAGAAACACAGAAGTCTTCAGTCTTCCCTACACGGAGTTTAGTTCAAATCTGCGCGGCAACCCAGAAGGTGTTTTGCAAGATGTCCCTTGGGCCAGTCTCATCTCCGATATCAATACCAATGGGGAAATCTTAGCACCAGGTTATGTCCTCGACCTCCCCAATGCCGGATTTGTTGGTCGCACATTTAACGTGAGAACTTACCCTGGATTGCAAGATGAACTCGCCAAAGACCCCAAAGGCTTAGACGATGTTCTAGATGAGGATATTGCTTTCCGCTTCCACATCTTAGCGACAGCAACAGCGATGACTCGTGCTGAGTTTGTCCAAGAACAAACGACTTCAGCACTGCGGCTGCGAAATGCTATCCTCAAAGATCCAACAGCATCGGTTTCGCTGACAGTGCTGGCAGCAGACGTTAACACTTGGACAAACGCATATTTAGCAGCCTTAGAACAAGCCGGATTATTGCGTCCTGAAAACCAAGCCCCGCCAATTCGGGAAAATCCGCAAGTAATTAGCTTGATGGCGACACTCGCCACTGGTTTACTTCTGGGACCAGCCGGAAATCAA
Source organism: Nostoc sp. DedQUE04 (assembly GCF_034530995.1). Lineage (NCBI taxonomy): Bacteria > Bacillati > Cyanobacteriota > Cyanophyceae > Nostocales > Nostocaceae > Nostoc > Nostoc sp. DedQUE04. The sequence continues at coordinate 159,942 of NZ_JAVRCA010000012.1, forward strand.
ATTATCTCTAGTAATAACCTAGTCAACTTCTTTGAGCAAGTCCGCAAATGGTATGGTAATAATCCCAGTTTAAAAGGACAAGAATCGGCTGTTGACCTCAAACAATATGATTTAGGTCTGTCGCAAAAAACCCACGCCCAATCTTTCAACGTCTACGTTCCTTTTGGTGACGCTAGGGTTGAACTACCCCAAGGTGTTGCTGTCCCGCCTCCTAGTTTTGGTAGCTTCTTCAACGCTGCTGGAACTACCAGTAATCTCGCTACCCTAACCGGCCCCTTGGGCTATGGGATGGAAAATATCATCCCTGTAGGTACAGCACTCCCCTACACGATTCGCTTTGAAAATGCCGCTACTGCTGACAGCAATGTTGGAGAAGTACGAATTGTTACTAAACTTGACGACGACCTCAACCCCCGTACCTTCCAGTTAGGTTCTCTGCGCCTGGGCGATATTCAGATTCACATTCCTACAGGACGTGGCACTTTCTCTGGAGATTTCGATTTTACCAGCAGCAAAGGCTTTATTTTACGGGTAAGTGCTGGCTTAGATGTAATTTCTAACACTGCAACTTGGTTAATCCAAGCAATTGACCCGAATACTGGGGAAGTAGTACAAAACCGCGATATTGGTCTATTGCCACCCAATAAAGCCAACGGCGTTGGCAGTGCCTTTGTCAGCTACACCATTCTCCCCAAAACTGGCAGTGCGACTGGAACAGAAATTACCAGCGCTGCCAGAGTAATTTACAATACTGCCGCCCCCTTAGACACGGCAGAAGTCACCAACATTATTGATGCTAATGCCCCAACAACTATACTCAGCGCTACACCATTAGTTGCAGGTGGTTCTGATTATTTGGTGAAGTGGACGGCAACTGATGATGCAGCTGGTTCTGGAATTAAGCACGTAACTGTTTATGTCGCTGAAGATGGCGGCGATTTCAAGATTTGGCAGCAGCAAACCACCGAGACGAGTGGTGTTTATGTTGGTCGTAGCGGACACACTTATGAATTCTTAGCACTAGCTACCGACAATGCAGGTAATAAAGAACAGCCATCATTAGGAATTAGCGCCCCCAATGATGGTTCTGCGGTTAACTTAGGGACTTTACCGACAGTTGAGAAAACGACTCAACCCGAATTGGGTACGCCACCTCTACCCCAACCGCAACCATCAACCAATCAACTATTCTTAGAAGCAAAACAGGGCATTCCATCTGCCACACCCACAACTCACCCATCTGAATTTAGCAGTGTTTTGCGTCCTTTCATTGCTTCTTCCTTTGCTACAGGCATTCCCAATAGTCATGCCAATATAGCACCCTTAGCGATCGCTGTTCTTAAAGATGGTTCAGTACTGGCTAGTGGTGGTGCCAACCGGGGTTCTCTGTACAACTTCTCCGCAACAGGTGGGGCTGCAACTACTCCGCTTACCACTTTGCAGTATCCCATTTTTGACCTAGCGACTGACAGCAATGGTAGCCTCTGGGCAACTACGGGTGGCGGCCCCTTACTCCAGCTTGATGTCAAGACGGGTAATATTGTCAAGCAGTACGGAGATAGTATTACCCAAGCCTTAGCAATTCAAGCGGGAACCGGATTAATTTACGTTTCTTCCGGCAAGGGAATTGAAATCTTCAATCCCATCAATGAAACTTTTACTCATTACAGCGATTTGCGTGTTGACAGTTTAGCATTTAACGCTGACGGCAAACTCTGGGCAACAACTTGGCCACAACGCGGCGATATTGTCCGCTTTAACGATTTAGGTCAGCCAGAACGGATACTTGAATTTGATTCCCCTGTAGATTCTATCGCTTTTGGTAAAACTGGTAGTCGCTTGGCAGGGCTGTTGTTTGTTTCCAACAACAATGGCGACTTGCAAATGGTTGATTTAGCAACCTTGCAACACGTGAAAGTAGCGTCTGGTGGTAGCCGGGGTGAAAATATCATAACTACAGATGATGGTCGCGTTTTACTTTCCCAGTCCCATCAAATAGATATATTCAACCCTGTCATTGCACCCAAGGTGGCAGCGACTAACCCGGCACCGAATGCGATCGTCGCTCTACCCCAAGGTACAATTAGTGTCACCTTTGACCAAGATATGTTTGCCGGGTCAGCCAATGACACCACCTCTGTCCTCAATCCAGTTAATTTTGAAGTGGTTAGCGCCAGTGGTACAATCACACCACAGTCAGTCCGCTATGATGCCAAAACCCGCACTGTACTGCTTGATTTCAACACCCTGACTCCCGACCATTATGAACTGCGGGTTTCCCCAAATCTGAAGAGTACTGCTGGGGCGGAACTAACTGAAGGGTATAGAGAGCAGTTTACCGCAGTTTCAGATTTCTCAGCCCTAGTAGACTTTAAGTTTACCAATGCTCGTTCCGACAGACAGCATCAAACGATTTCCTATGATGTTATTCTCACCAGTAAGGCAAGTTCTGATTTACTGCTACCAGTAATGCTGTTGCTTGACCCCGCACAGTCTTTTACAGGTGTGCCAACTGATGCAACCCGCAATGCATCCGGTGCATATATGGTGGATTTGAAGGACAATTTACCTCAAGGTGTCCTTAAAGCTGGTCAATCTACTACTGCACACACGATTACAGTTTACAACCCAGATGCACTGCGCGTTGAGTTTACCCCAGGTATATATGCACTTCCTTACCCAAATCAAGCACCGATTATTACTTCTGCCCCAGTATTAACAGCTTATTCCGGTCAATCATATAATTACCAAGTGGCAGCAAACGATCCAGATGGTGCTGTACTGGGATATTTGCTGTATGATGCACCAATAGGGATGAGTGTTGACCAAAATACTGGTTTAATTACTTGGTCGCCAACACAGCAAAGTCCGGTAAGCACTGATGTCACCTTGCAAGTATACGACCTGCGCGGCGCTCACACCACACAGTCCTTTACCTTAAATGTGGTCGGCGGGAATCACAAACCAGTATTTAATACTCCTGTTGTTAGTGGTGGAATTATCGTTTCATCGTCTAACGGCACAGCTTCTGGTGGTTCATCCACTAACGGTACTCCCATTACCGTCAAAGGTGCAGAAGGAAAATCGCTACAAATTAAGCTTTCTGCAACAGACACTGACCGCAATCATTTAACATACTGGGCGGATAACCTACCTAATAGTGCGATTTTCGATTCAGCTACAGGTATCTTAACTTGGACTCCCGGTTATGAAGCTGCTGGCACTTACGAAAACGTGCAGTTCACCGTCAGCGACGGTATAGAAAAAGTCACGCAAACTGCAACCATCCTAATTGCACCCACCAACCAAGCCCCCACCCTGATTCGTCCCGCTAACACAATCGTGCGCGAAGGTGAAAAAATCCGCATCCAACTCCAAGCCACCGACGCAGACATAACCAATTCTATTCCCCCACTTCCGACCTCCGACTTCCGACTTCCGACTTCATACCTCACCTACTCCAGCCCCCTCCTCCCCGGTGGTTCACAGCTAGACCCGCGCACGGGATTGTTTGAATGGACACCAGCTTACTTCCAAGCAGGAGAGTTTGAGATTCCCTTTACAGTCAGTGATGGCGAATCAATTACTACGCAGACCACCAAAATTACAGTTCTTAACGTCAACGCTGCACCTGTGTTTGATAATCTCGGCGCTTGGCAAATTCAAGAAGGACAATCAGTCCGCTTCCGCGCCTTTGCTTTAGACCCAGATAACCCAGGCTTTGTACCTCAAGACCGCAATGCTGATGGTCAACTCACCATCTTAGAAGGTAGTGACCCATCTGTTACTTATACTGTCTCTGGCTTGCCCACTGGTGCTACCTTTGACCCAATTACAGCAATGTTTACTTGGACACCAGGATACGCCAACGCTGGAATATACAATGTCGCCTTTACTGCCACTGATGACGGTAATGGTACGGGAGCAACTAAGCAAACTTCCCTAGTAGTACCAATTACTGTCTTTAATACCAACCGTGCGCCGGCGATTGCAGAATTTACCAATGTTACCCTCAACCGGGGTGAAACACGAGATTTGGTACTAAGGGTGAGTGATGCTGATAATGACCCGTTGGTGTTGCAACTCAAAGCCGAATCTACAGGATATGGTATCCCTGATTTTGTCAAATTTACAGATAATGGCGATGGTACAGCTACATTGCGCCTAACTCCAGGAGTTAGTGATGGTGGCAATTACTCCTTGACTCTGGTCGCAGCTGATAACGGAAATGGTGATGGTATCAATGCTGTACAACGAGATGAATATACTTTTGTTGTTTCAGTGAATGCACCCAATGACGCACCGAAATTGCCCTTCATTGGCAACAAAGTTGCAGTTGTTGGTGAAACTCTGAAATTTATTGTTAAAGCCAGCGATCGCAATCAAGATAATTTAAACTTTAATTTGAGCGATCTGCCTGCTGGTGCCACCCTTAAACCTACTCTTGTTTATGGAGAAGCATCATTCGAGTGGACACCAACACTTGCTGATATCGGCACATCTCCTGTCACCATTAGGGTTCAAGATAGCGGTAATGGCAATTCAACAGAGGTTCTTACCAGTCAGCAAGCTTTTAATTTAGTTGTTCGCACTTCTAACACTGCACCTATACTTTCTGCAATTGCCAATCAAACCGTCGCTGAAGGGCAAACTCTCACTTTAGCTTTATCAAGCAGTGATGCTGATGGCGATACTCTTACTTACTCTGCGTCAAATTTACCCGCAGGTGCGGTACTTGATGCGGCACAAGGGATACTCACTTGGACACCCAATTTAGCACAGGCAGGAACTTATAATAACATCACTGTGACTGCAAGTGATGGTAATAAGAGCAGTTCTCAAAGTTTTGCAATTCTGGTAAATAATACAAATCAGGCTCCTGTGCTAGCATCGTTGCCGATTCAAACTGGACTTGAAAACAACCAAGTCGGGTTTACCTTGGCGGCGGGAGACATTGATAACGATTCATTAATTTACTCGGCTGTTTCACCTTTGCCTACTGGTGCTGCCTTTGACCCGCGCACAGGTCAGTTTACTTGGAAGCCCAATTATGAACAAGCGGGTGAATATATATTAAGATTTGCGGCAACTGATGCTCAAGGTGCTATCGATATCCGCGATGTGACTTTGCGTATTGCCAACGTCAACCGCACTCCTGCAATATCTGTATCACCCCATGCTGTGGCGCTGGGTGAAACACTGCAATTTACAGTTGCTGGGACTGACCCAGATAACAATACAAATCTTACCTATAGTGCCGTTGATTTACCTCTGGGTGCGGTACTTGATGCGGTAACAGGACGGTTTACTTGGACACCCAATCCCGGACAAGTGGGTGATTATGGTGTTACTTACAGTGTTAGCGATGGCGAGAAAACAGTAACGCAGACATCTCTTGTGCGAGTGGCGATCGCACCGAGTGTACCAACTGTTAACTTTGACCTGACACCAAGTTTCCCAGCTGTTCCCGGACAAAAGGTGATAGTCCAAACTCTCGCCAATGGTTTGGCTGCAATTACCAATTTAACTGCCACGGTTGATGGTAGACCTGTAACTGTTGATAGTCAAGGCAGAATTGAGATTACCCCAACTATTCCTGGGCGCTTGGTTGTTGATGTTACTGCTACTGATGCAGATGGTCGTGTCGGTCACAACAGTACTGTGGTTAAGGTGCGCGACCTGCAAGATTTGACCGCACCCATAGTTGCTTTTGCACCTGGGTTAGATGGGGCGCTAGTAAAGAGTGTTACTAATATTATTGGCAGTGTTAGCGATCGCAATCTTGATAGTTGGGTACTAGAAATCGTTGATTTTGGTGAGAATGTCTACAGAACACTAGCTAGTGGTAATGGTGCTGTCAGCGATTTGACTCTGGCTCAATTTGACCCTGGTAAGCTAGAAAATGGTTTCTATCAGTTGCGCTTGAGGGCGACTGATATTAGCGATCGCTCTTCATCAACTCAGGCAGTAGTCGAGGTTAATACTACCACCAAGCCGAGTGCCTATACCAGAACCCAAACTGATTTATCTCTAACTTTTTCTTCTGCCTACACCCTACACCCCACACCCTACACCCTCAACCTCATACGCACCTATAGTTCTCTCAACGCTGATGAAGTTGGCAGTTTTGGTAACGGTTGGCAGTTGGCTGCTTTAGATACCAACATTCAAACTAATGTACCGTTGACAGGACGGGAATCATTAGGTGTTTATGAGCCATTCCGTGTTGGGACAAGGCTTTACTTAACTACTCCTACTGGGGAAAGGGTTGGGTTTACGTTTGCACCGCAGAAACACACTATTCCTGGTCTTACTTATTACACGCCTAGTTGGGTGGCAGATTCCGGGGTGAATTATACCCTCTCTTCAGCTGATGCGAAACTGACTTTGGCTGGTAATCGTTTCTATGACTTGAAGACGGGTCATGCTTATAATCCTGGCAGTGGGGAGTTTGATGGTGCTGATTACACGCTTTCCTCGGCAGATGGTACTGTTTATCACCTGAGTTCTGCTGGTGGTGTTACTGAGCAGATTGGAGTTAATGGTACACGTCTAATATATAGCGATAGCGGTATTACCAGTGACACTGGGGAAACGGTGCGTTTTGTCAAGGATGGTGCTGGCAGATTAACCCAGATTACTGCACCAGATGGTAGTTTGGTAACTTACAGTTATGACACCCAAGGTAATTTGGTATCAGCCCGTAATCTTGCTTCTGGACAAGCTAGCCGTTATGGTTACTCTTCTAATCTCCTCACTCTAGCAACGGGAACACCGGGGACAGCAGGGGAAGCAATTACCTACTCGGCTACACCGCAAGTATCACCTGTGTTGGCTGATTTGGGTAGTGCGGCTCAATTTACTGGTAAGACGATTAATGATAATGTGGGCGATCGCTTTACTTTTAGTCTCAGAGATTCGGAATTACGATCTACTGCTACTGGCACTGTGCTGCTGGGTGTTGAGTTACAGGGTAATATGGCATTACCTACACTCCTTGGTTTGACTCCTGTTGCCACACACCTTGATGCTAATGGTAGTTACGCACTATTCGCAGTTAATCGTGCTGGCTTAAATTTAATCTCACTCACCAATACTTCCCCCACTCCCTCCCTCTCTCTCTTCATAGCTGGTGATGTTAACCTTGATGGTAATGTGGATGGGGTTGATAGTGGATTGTTAGACGGGGCGATCGCTTCTGGCAATTATAATGCTAGCTATGACTTCAACAGAGATGGTGTCATCAATGCTACTGATGTGCAGATTTTAGGTAGTAATTATGGCTTTACCGCCAATCGTGCGCCTGTTGTCACTTCTACATCTGTGCTGACTCATTCTGATTTATCAACTAGCGTTGCACTGGATAAATTAGCTACTGACCCGGAAGGGGATGCAATCTTCTATCGGATTATTAATCCGGTGAATGGGGCGGTGACGTTTACTCCTGATGGTCATTCTGCAAAGTTTACACCGACTGCTGGTTATTCAGGAACGGCGAGTTTTGATGTTGTTGCTGATGATGGGTTTAGTAGTTCTGCACCTGCTAAGGTGACGGTGAATGTCAGTAATGCAGCGTTGGTGAATTTGGATTTTGCACGGCGTGGGCTGCGGTTGGATGTGGGTGGAAGTACTGAGTTGGTGGTGGTTGGGGATTTTGCTGACCAACAGGATGTGATTTTGCCTTATGACTACTTGCAGTTGGCGTCGGATAATGCTGCGGTGGCGGCGGTATCTGCGGGTAGGGTAACTGGGTTGAGTGATGGGGTGTCGGTACTGAGTGCTTCACGTAATGGTATTCAGGCGGTTACGGCATTACGGGTGGGTGAACTGGGTGTACCTACGAATGATGCTGAGTTTAATGTGGCACTGGCTGAAGAATATGGTTTGAAATTGTACCCAGAAGCCGTTACTTTAACTACGGGTATGACACGTCAAGTTTTAGTGGGATTGGATGAGAGTTTCACGCCAGACTTGAGAAACACTACTTCTGGAACCCGTTACTTTGTCAGCAATCCAAATATATTACAAATTAATGAGAACGGGTTAATTACAGTTCAAAATGAGGGTGTTGCTAACGTCACTGTAATTCACGGGGGCGCAGAAAAAGTAGTTCCAATTCAAGTATTAGGAATTCCCAATTATTCTGGAGCAAAGGTTATCGGCTCATTAGGTGGTGTAGTTAAAGCTAGTGATGGTTCGTTGGTGATGGTTGCACCCAATAGTGTGCCTGAAGGTACAACTGTTAGTTTGACACCGTTGCAAATAGAGAATCTAAGCTTACCAGTACCAACTTCCGAAGACTTAACTTTTGTCGGTGCATTCAATTTGGATTTAGGGAATGCAGCTCTTGATGTACCTGTGCAATTAGCAATTCCAGTTCCAGCAGGCTCAAATTTACAAGCTGGTGCAGAAGTTATATTCCTGCGTGAAGGTTTACTTCCTGATGAAAACGGTAACTGGAATCCTGGATGGGAAGTAGAAGAAATAGGAATTGTTGGCAGTGATGGCATGATTCGCACGCAGTCACCTCCTTATCCTGGGGTTAAACGCTCTGGAAACCGCGTAATGTTGAGAACTGACAAATACAGTTTTAGCAAAACCCAAACTGAAACTGATCTGTTAATAGGAAGTCTGGGTTTAGGTATTGGTGTAGGTGTAGGTGTAGGCGTTGGCGTAGGTGTTGGCGTAGGTGTGGTTGAAGTTGCTGCTGGTGTTGGATTAAAAGTTAGCATAGGGATGGCAGCTACATTGGCAGGAGTGGGAACAGGGTTGGGTATCTTCGTTGGTGCTGCTATTGCCACAACCCTTATTGCATCAGCGATAACTAGAACAAAGACATCTACCTTAGACATATATTATGTACCTCAAGTTGGTCTGCCTCAAAAAACCCAACTAGGTGTTGAACTAAATGAATCTGGTATACCTGTTGTAAGAAGTGTTCTACAATTGCCAGCACCTTTCTCATACGCAGACCCACTATCTCCTCCTGTTATTGAATCGGCCGAGTTCAAGTTTGCAGGTAATGAAACTTCCAGAGAACCATTAGTCTTTTTAACAGGTAGTAATTTCCTAACAGGAACTCCTGGTCTGGGGAATACCTTGCAGGATTTGGAAGTAGAATTCAATTACGCTGGCAAAACTTACACTTCTACGGCTTTACCAGACTACAGTAAATATCTTGGAAGCAATCGCTACGAAGTTGCTGTCAAAATACCTGAGACTGTCGTCTTAAATAAATCAGGTATTTCTCTCAAGCGTAAGCAACAAGCAATTACTGGCACTGATCCAACACAATCCAAAATCATTGAATTCAAGTCAGAAAGACAAACTTGGCTGGAACTACCAGATACTGAGTATGCCTTGGTTTCTAGAAGATATGCAGATAGGGTTGATGTCATTGACCTAAAAGATGCCAAGCAAATTATTTCTGAATCTGGAAGTAATAATTTACTATCAGCTAGTATTCCAGTGGGTACGCCTGAGCAAGCCGATCGACCCAGAGAATCAGCTGCTACTAGTGATGCTGGAAGAGCCTATGTAATTTTAGATAGTGGTGCTGTAGCTTTAGTAGACTTAATGGTACTGCGTCAAGTAGATACCGATCCCGAAAAACTGGGAATAAATCCCATCAAATTACCACCTGGTGTTTTCCCAAGTTCGATTGTCATTGAACCAACTGACCATTATGCATATATTGCTGATGGTTCTCTTGGCACTATTTATGTTTTAGACATTAATCCAAGTTCTGCAACTTACAACCACATCATTGATACTATTCCAGTTCAAGCACCATTAGGATTGCGAAAGTTGGCTATTAGCAGTGACGGTCGCAGACTTTATGGTACTGCACCAGATAGTGTCGAGAAAAGCAAGATTGTAGTTGTCAACATTGACCCCCATGACAAACCTAGTAATTTAACAGACAATCCTCGTAAATGGCATAAGCAAATTTTGGCACTTGAAACAGATGCCACCAACTTAGAGGGGATTGAGGCTACCGCCGATCCCAATAAAATGATTTTTACCAATCGGCGCAGCGATAATCAAGGGTTTGGAGTACTTACTGTTACTCAAAATGACCCAACCAAGTTTCAGGCCGATGCCAGTAAATATGTAGGTTTAAATCTCACCTCTGGGTCTTTTGAATTAAGAGACGCAAGAATTGCTGCTGTCACCAAAGATAATAAGTACGCCTTTGTTCTCGGCTACAACGGATATCAAAAAGATAGAGGTTTTGAATTAATTCCTGAAGCGCCTTTTGGTACTAGCGTTGGGATTATCGAAAACCCCTTTGAACCTAATGCCAAATTAATTGCTGCCACGCGTTCGATTCCAATGGGACTTGGGGCAGATTTGGAAATTTCAAGTGATGATAAGTTCCTCACTGCTACCTACCCTGGAATAGATGGAGTTTTTGTCTTTGACGTTGAGGAAATCAGGCGTACCATTGAAACCATAACTCCATTTGGAAACTCAGGCGGCTTTGTACTTGACATTAATGGCAGAGGAACAGGCACCACAGGTTATAAAGGAGCTTTTCGTGTAGCTAACTCTAGAGATTTATTGCGTTTCCCAATTGATGATATTAATCCTCTTATTGACATTGCAGCCAGGTATGAAATTGTTAAAGAGGAAAAAAGCAATAACAAAGAATTGATTGAGTATGGTGTGCCAAAACAGCCAGATGGCAACCCGATCGCCAACAGTCCCATTGGGATATTAAGTAACGTCAGAGGTGTAGATATTGCGTCTAAGAAAGACTGGATTAAGCTACATATTCCTAATACCAATGATAGGATTGTTAATCCTAATCCATCAATTGCTGACCTTACTCCTCAGTTAAGTTGGGAGTTTGATCCTAGTGTCATTACTGATACCAAACAGATTAATGAAGTCGAACTTTTTGTTAGTGTGTTTGACCAAGGTAATGGGTTGCTGCCAGAATGGACACCAATTACAGCGAGTCAACCCGAATTAAATGACTACAATCCCAATCGCATCCTGACTGCTATATGGCAAAATGGCGTTTGGACTTGGGCTGGTGGTAGTCAACGAAGTTCTTTTAATACCTTTGAGCTTCCTAGTGACCGTATTTTAACAGCAGGTCAACAATATCACTGGGCTGTGAGAGCATACGCCTCTGGTGTTACTACAGATATAGAGACTGGTGATTTCATCACCAAGCTAGCAACTCCAATTATCGATACATCTAAGAGTTTCCACAGCGTAACTATTTTAACTCGCGGTGCTGAAGCTAATGGAGTTGATGTTGATAATCAATTTAAAGCAATGGCTAGACATATTGCTCAGTTGGATAATTCAGCTATTCCTCAGACAGAAAGAGGATTGGTGCTAGGTTATAACTCAACAACTGGAAAGTGGAATAAAGACGGCACAACTAATGAAGTTACTCAAAGTGAACTGTTCGCTAATTTAGGCAAACCCTTGGTGCTGCTTCCTGGATGGAGTACTTTTTGGAAATCAGCTAATAATTCTGGTTCATCAGAAGCTGCGGCAGATGCTTTCTACGCTGCACTAGTGCAATTAGATCAGATGGTTGAAGGTAGTGTTGGGGGCAGTAATGGTATATATGACTACCAAGGCAAGTTAATTCGTAATCAAGGGGATCTCTTCAATTCTCCATTGCACTTTATTGGTTTTGGTCAAGGTGCTGTTGTTAATGATGAAATTATTCAGCGTTTGGGTACTGACTACCCTATTGCTGGTGGGATTGATAAGGAACACCGCGATTTGCAAATGACGACGATAGATCCCTATGATTTTGAGCAGGATTCTTTGAAGGGGAATCTGAAGGTTCTGAATGAACCAAAAATCAAGATTTGGGATAATATCACCTTTGCCGATAATTATTATCAGGCAGTTACTGATCCGAATGGAGCTAAAACTGATATACGTAATGGGCGCTCAATTTCGGAAGCGGATTTGGATGTAAACCTGGGGAGTTGGGCTGGGTTCGCCTCAGATGATGAGAATGGTAGTCCTCACAATCGCGCTTTGGCTTGGTATGCTGGTACTTTGAATCTCAGTGGAAGTACGCTTCCCTCATTTGGCGGGGAGACGATTTACCGAAGACTTGGGGATTTAGAGCCGGATAAACGAACCCTTATAAGTGAATCTACTTGGTATACACCTGATTATAGAGGATCTCAATTTGGTCATGGTGCCGCTAATGCTCCTTGGGAAGGTATTGGTACTGGATGGTTCTACTCTGCTTTGGGTGGTGGTGAAGATAAGCGTCCTGTGTTGAAGACTAAGCGCATTGAAGTTAGTGAGGATAATACTAGCCTTACCAGGATGCGAGGTGATTTTGCAGTGCCTACTTTGTTTGATGGGAATTTTGATGCTGTTACTTACAACCGTACTGGGCAAGTTATCCCTGGTTGGTCTTTATATAATGGCGCAAATGATGGATTACAAAAGAATTTAGTTAACTGGACAGATATTCCCTCTCTGTCAGAAACTTTTGTAACCGGATGGGCACAACGACCAACACAAAATAATCCTAATGGAGTGCCTATCTTTGGGACTTATCTGAGACAATTAGGTATCGCTCAAGACGACCCTAATTACAAAAATTACGCTTTAAGACTCACATCAGGTCAAGAAGTCGTACACAACCGTTTTGTTGTACCTGATTGGGGTATATTGCGATTTGACCTTGAGGTTCCTAATCCCACTGGTGGAAGGCTGGATGTGTCTATTAAAGAAGAAGGAACTGATAATTGGATACCTTTAAGTTTCTTTACCAGCGCGACCCAACCATCAAGAAGAGAAGAATTATTTGGGGTTGATTTGACACGGGGGGATGCAATTAATCAAATTGGAGTTGCGAGATTTAGCAGAGCTTTTGGTGGTGGAGCAAGTGTTGATTTTCTTCTTGAAAGGCGTGGGTTTGAAACTTTCCACTTGAATATACCAGATAATTTACGGGGTAAGGTCGCAACTCTTAAATTTAATTTGCAAGGAAACAATGAAGTTTATTTAGATAATATATTCTTCAAAAGTGAACATCTTAAATTAGGTAATCCAGGCTTACTCATAGCCCAATCATTACCTCCTAATGGTACTGATGTGCGGCAAGAAGCCAGATATGACGAAGCCATTTCTAACAATTACTTAATTGAAAGACCACAATATAGTTTGTCATACAACAATGACAAAAAAATTCCTAATTGGGTTGCTTGGCAATTAAATCAAACAAATTTAGGTCCCACTAGTAGATATGATGGTAGTTTCAGGAGGGATTCTACGCTACTAACCTCTTTTGGGCAACAACCTATTGATGGAACTTATATAAACAGTCGTTACGATAGGGGGCACTTGGCTGCTTCGTCTCACCAAACGAGTTCTTCTAAAGATAATAGGGAAACTTTTCTGCTTACAAATATAGTGCCGCAGTTTGTGGATAATAATAGGTATTTCTCAGGCAGAGAAGCATCTGCGTGGAATAACTTAGAAGCTGAATCTCGCACGATGGTGACTAATTTTGGCTGGGAGCTTTACAATTTTGCAGGTGGTATTGGAAATGATTGGACTCCTAGACGCGCCAGCAGAGCCACAAATGCTTGGGGAAATGACTTCACAGATCCTACCGATTTACAAGCACGGGGCGTTAATATCCCTCAATGGACTTGGAAAATTATATTGGCGTTGGAACCGGGTCAAGGTTTAGAAGATGTAACAGCTAGTACCTCAGTAATTGCTGTGATGACTCCTAATAGCGCAGAACCAGCACAATTTTACCCTTTATTAGGAGACCCTACTCAGCTAGTTGAGCATCCACTTTACCCAGGTCGCTTTATTAATAGAGATGATTGGAGAAATTGGCGTACTTGGCAAGTTTCCATAGATCGCATTGAAGAAGAGACGGGTTTTGACTTTTTCTCTAACCTTCCCGATCGAATTGAGAACATTCTTGAAAGCCATGTTACCAATTTTCCAAATTTAGGATTGAATGCATCCCTGTTAGCCGATCCTCAAGTAACAACAGTCTCACCAGTCGTGGTCGTCATTGATCACGGTTCCATCCTCCAAGACAAGACCGTAGACAGTAGTGCCAGTCCAGTCAACATTAGCCGCGTGCTTGACACCAGTCATATTGGTGTTACCCAGTTGAGTTTGGATGATAGAAGCGGAGCGCAATTCAGCACCACTCATGTCGGTATCCATGAACTCAACAGCGCTCAGATAAGCTTTAGTCAAGTTGGCTCCACTCAAATTAGTACGAATCAATTTGCACTCGCCCAAGTGGGCCTTAGTCAGATTGGCGTTACTCAAATTGGCATCAGTAAGATCGGCACCAGCCAAGATAGTATCAGTCAAGTTGGCTCCACTCAGATTGATTCCACTCAAGTCAATCTCAATAAAAATATCTTCCATTGGCTCGGAACCGCTGATATTAACACCCCTGAGATTGAGACCGCTAAAATCTCTTTCCCCAGCAGCGTATCTTCTTCTCAATTCTTCTCCATCCATAATTTACCTTCCATATTAATCAACACATTCAAATATAACCCACTCAATCTCTCGAACACCTCATTTGACCCCACCAATCCCTTTGACCTAACCCTCCAAATCGCCGACCTTCCCAACGGACAACTAGCCGAAGCCCAAATCACCAACTATGACTCCCTCGGTCGCCCCAACGGTGGCACCATCCTCATCGACGACGACGCTAACGGCGCAGGCTGGTTCATCGACCCCACCCCCTTCGACAACAGCGAATTCACCACCATTCTTACTGACACAGCCTACCGCGCCACCACAGGCGACGCATTCGGTAAATACGACCTCCTCACCACCATCCTCCACGAAACCGGACACCTACTAGGTATAATCAACGGCAACCCAGGCTTTGACCGCTACATCCAAACCATCAACAGCACAAAAACCTTTATAGGCAACAACTTCACTGCCACCCTCACTCCAGATGGTAGCCACCTTGACTCCAAAGTACACCCCTACGACCTGATGAACAACACCCTCGCCCCAGGTGTACGTAAGCTACCATCATGGCTCAACCTGCAAATGCTCAACGCCATCCGTAATACTACGGTAGCGTCAAACAGTGCAACACAACTAACAGCACCGCTAACCGCAATACTCCTAGCAGACATCACCAACGGCAACTTCAACGAAACCGATACCACCAAACCCGAATACGGCTGGACAACACGCGGTGCAGCCACCATCCTCAATCAAGAAGCCGTCCTCACAGAAGACTCGCCCCTACTCAGTAACTTCACCCAATCCTTCATCATCCCAGAAGGAGCCAAATACCTCCAATTCACCCTTAAAAACACCACCTTGGGAGCAAACACCCCCACAGCCCCAGGTGACGCATTCGAGGTAGCATTACTCAACGCCAACACCAAACAATCCTTAGTCAACACAGTCACCGGACTCAGCCAAACCGACTCCCTACTCAACATCCAAAACGACGGCACATACTACACCAGCAACAAAGTAACCTTAGTCAACACCACCCCCAACAGCACCCTAACCCTCAACCAACCACTCACCTTCAAAGTAGACCTCACAGGCATTCAAGCAGGAACCGCCGCCACCCTCTACTTCGACCTCCTCGGCTTCGGTACCAGAGATGCCAAAGTCATCCTCGACAACGTAATGTTGCTAGACAACGACTTCATAGCACCAGTCGCCAACAACGACACCGCCACCACCAACCAAACCCAACCAGTCACAATCAACCTCCTCAGCAACGATACTGACGCAGACAGCAGCATCAATCCCTCAACCCTGACCATCAACACCAATCCTAGCAACGGTGCGATCGCACTCAACCTTGATGGTACAGTTACTTATACCCCCAACCCCACCTTCGTCGGCACAGACACCTTCACCTACACCATTACCGACACAGACGGCTTAACATCCAACACCGCCACTGTCAACATCACAGTCAAAAATATTGCCCCAATTATTACGGTAATTACAGGCGACACCACTACAACCGAAGGCACAATAGCCAACTTTACCGCCACAGCAGTTGACCCAGGTGACGAACTTACCTACCTCTGGAACTTCGGCGACGGTTCCCAGCTTGTAGTTGGTCAAAATGTCACCCACGCCTACGCCGATAATGGCACATACATCGCCACCCTTACCGTTATAGATAGCCAAGGCGTAAATAGCTTCCAGTCCCTAGAAATCACAGTCAACAACGCCGCACCAAAAGTTAATGCAGGCGCAGACCAAAGCATCAACGAAGGTCAAACAGCCACCTTCAACGGGCAATTTAGCGACCCCGGTATTCTCGACACCCACACAATCACTTGGGACTTCGGCGATGGTACAACCATCGCAGGTATCCTCAACCCAACCCACATTTACACATCAGATGGCACTTACGCAGCAAGCTTGACCGTTATTGACAACGCCGGGGCATCCACAATAGACACCCTCACCGTCACCGTTAACAACCTCGCCCCCACCATTACACAACTCACGGGCACAACTGAACTTGCAGAAGGTACACGAGCTAACTTTAGCGCCAGTGCCACTGACCCTGGCAACGACACCCTTACCTATACCTGGAACTTTGGCGATGGCTCCAACCCAGTCCAAGGTAAAGATGCCACCCACACCTTCCTCGACAACGGCATCTACACCGTCACCCTCACAGTCAGCGACTCCGACGGCGCTTCTACATCCCAAACCCTATTGACAAAAGTCAACAACGTCGCTGCCAGCGTCAACGCAGGTACAGACCAAACCATGTACCAAAACGAACCCGTCATCTTCGACGGACAATTTCACGACCCTGGTATATTAGATACCCACACAATCGAGTGGAACTTCGGCGATGGCATAGTTTTGACGAGTGAGGGAGTGAGAGAGGGAGAGAGTGAGGGCGAAAATTACCTCAACCCATCCCATGTATATACTCTTCCGGGCGAATACACCGTCACCCTCACCATCACCGACAAAGACGGTGCCGTATCCAACGATACCATGACTGTCACGGTGAAGAAACCACCCACAATGTCCGTCAGCGATATCTCAATTATCGAAGGTGACAACGGTAACAAATACGCTGTATTTACCGCCAACTTGAGCGAAGCCAGTCTGCGTACCATCACCGCCAACTATTCTACCACTGACGGTACGGCAACTGCGGGTAATGACTACATCGCCACCAACGGTACAATTAGCTTTGCTTCAGGGGAAATCAGCAAAACAATTACAGTTCAAGTAATTGGCGATACCCTCGACGAATTCGATGAAACCTTCAGAGTTAACTTTACTAATCCCACAAACGCCACAATTATTACCAACCAAGTCATCGCTACAATCCTCGACGACGACGCAGCCCCAACCCTGACAATAGGCGACAGAAGCATCACCGAAGGCGACAACGGTACAGCAACCATCACCTACACCGTGAACCTTGACACAGCCAGCGCTAAACCAATCTCAGTTAAATATACAACAGCCGATGGGACAGCAATTGCAGGTACTGACTACATCGCCACCAACGGTACAATCACCTTTGCACCAGGAGAAACCACCAAAACCATCTCTGTACAGGTACTAGGTGACACCATCGACGAATTCGACGAAACCTTCTTCCTCAACTTGAGTGATGCCACAAATGCCACAATTGCTGATAACCAAGGTGTAGGTACAATCGTTGATAATGACCTACCACCTGTACTCACCATCAATGATAGAACCATTACTGAGGGAGATAATGGTACAACAGTTGCCAGCTTCACAATTACCCTAGACGCACCAAGTGCTAAACCAATCTCAGTTAAATATACAACAGCCGATGGGACAGCAATTGCAGGTACTGACTACATCGCCACCAACGGTACAATCACCTTTGCACCAGGAGAAACCACCAAAACCATCTCTGTACAGGTACTAGGTGACACCATCGACGAATTCGACGAAACCTTCTTCCTCAACTTGAATGATGCCACAAATGCCACAATTGCTGATAATCAAGGTGTAAGTACAATTGTTGACAACGATGCACTGCCTACACTAACTATCAGCGATAAAACCATTACAGAAGGAGATAACGGCTCCAGCACCGCCACCTTCACCGTTAGCCTGTCTGCTGCTAGTGGCAAGCCAGTAACCGTAAACTTTGCGACTGCTAACGGCACTGCTACGGCAGGCAGTGACTACACCACAACTAATGGTACACTCACCTTTGCAGCAGGGGAAACCAGCAAGACTATCTCAGTACAGCTAATCGGCGATATTACTGATGAATATGATGAAACCTTCTTCCTCAATCTGAGCGACGCTAGCAATGCTACCATTGCTGACGCAATCGCAGTAGGGACAATTTTGGATAACGATGCGCCACCTGTACTGACAATTAATGACAAAAATATTACTGAAGGTGACAGTGGCATTACATACATGACCTTTACAGTCAGTCTTGGAGTGCCCAGCGCCAAGCCAATAACTGTAGACTACACCACTGCTAACGGTACTGCGACTGCCGGTAGTGATTATAAAGCAACTTGTGGTACACTCACCTTTGCTCCCGGTCAAACCAGTCAAACAATTATTGTAGAGGTGATTGGCGATCGCCTCAGAGGTGCTGATGAAACTTTCTCGATTAATCTGAGCAATGCCACCAATGCCACCATCAGTGATGCCCAAGGGATAGGTACTATTATTGACGATGACCGCACTGATGGATTTGGGATTCGAGCCGAAGGAACGGTGACTATCAATGGTAGTAGCGACTTTGACGGCAATCCCCTTGATGTGTACGATGACACATTAATTTATGCCGCCAAGGGTTTCAATATCAATGGTAATACAGTATTGCCTGTGAAACGAGATGCTGCGGGTAATCCCATACGAGATGCCAAAGGTAAGCTGATTCTCATAGAAAATGCTGTGGCAGTGGCACCAGGGTATACCTTTAGTAATGCTTCCAATAGTAATCAGTATGCCAACTTAGTTCCTCCACAAATTGTAGAGCCGCAGACTATCGTTGTCCCAGCTTACGCGTTGGTCAAGCAGCAGGAACTAGAACGGAGAATCCCCACCGGAGCAGCAACACTCACCCTCAACATTCAGCAAAACCCGATGAACAATGCTGCTGATTGGTCGAAGAAGTTTCCACCTTCAGGAACTGCAAGTAATCCTACCGTGGTTCGGGTTACAGGAGGTGGACTGAATATCCCTCCTAATGTCAGCCTCAACAATTATGTAATTATTGTAGAAGTTGGAGATATCAATTTCAACGGCAGTGGACACAACCTGAATAATGTAGTTTTGGTCACCAACAACGGCAATGTTAATCTGTCTACTATCCAGGCACGGGATTTATCGGTGTTGGTTTCTGGTTCGATTAATATGAATGGTGGCGCCAGATTTGCAGGAAACACAATACTTGCGTCGGGCAGTAGTCAAGGAAATATTACATTTAATGGGGCAACATCAACAACAGATCCCACTAGCAATTTGCAAGTGATTTCTCAAGGGGATCTGACATACAATGGCTCTGCTAATACACGGGGAACATTCCTTGTCGGTAAAAACTTTACTTACAATGGCAGTTCAACTTTGTTTGGCTCGATTGATGTCAAAGGTAATATCATCTTGAACGGTCAAGCTACTGTTACTGCTCTTGGTGAAGGGTAAAGAAGGTACAAGGGCTGCTGTGGAGTATGGAGATTTTCAGTCCCAAAGAAAATTGGATAATATCGTGTCCGGTTAAAGACTTTAGTTTAAAACGAATTGAACGTTTGACATATAAATTTGGTCAAATTAGGATCAACTTACGTCAATCTAAAATCTTAAATCGCCAATTAGGGAATTTAGCTGAAGGTAATATTCTTAAAGGTCAAAGAGTTGTCATCGCTGTAGATGGTGGTCGGAGTAGAATCCGAATTAATAAAAAGGGGAGAAAAAGTTCCAAAACCAAGCGACACGGGTTTATCGGCAAATGGGTTGAGCCAAAATTATTTACAATTTATGTTGTTGACGAGCAAGGTAAAAAAATAAATAGTTCTGAAATTCCTATTACGAATGATGGCACTTATGAAGGATATAAAGCACTTTTAGAAATTTTAGAAGCGGATTTAGTTAACTTGGGAATTAGTCAAGCAAAACAAGTATTATTAATCGGGGATGGAGCGGAGTGGATCTGGATACATATTCCCCCACTTTTGGCAAGATTAGGATGCCCAGTTGAAACTTATCAACTATTCGATTTTTATCATGTTACAGAAAATATAAAAGTATTTGCAGATGCAGCTTTTAATGAAGAGGCACAGTCTAAAGAATGGTTTGTAAAAGTTAGGAAGAGTTTAAAAAAAGGTAAAGCCAAATCTTTAATCAGCCAGATGGATGAGTTGATTGCTGTAGCTACCGGAGAGCGGTGTAAGATTATGGTAGTTAAGCGAAATTATATTTTAGATGCTTATCGTAAAGGACGTTTAAATTATGACAAAGCAATAGATAAAAAACTCCCCATTGGCAGTGGCACAATTGAGAGTTTAATCCGCCAAGTTGTAAATTTAAGAATCAAAGGAAACAGTAAATTCTGGTTGAAAGAAAATGCAGAAATTATGTTATATCTGCGTTGTCAATGGATAGCTAAAAGTTGGGATAATTTTTGTGCTTCCATTTTTAATTCCTTTATCAAACCAGAAACTGCTTGATAAATTTTATACTTTACTTCTACTCTCAACTTATTATTTGGTTGAATTAACACTAAGTATAAAAAACTAATTGTAGATATTTTTGTTAACAATCGTCAAATGGCTTGCTATTAATCTTTTTGAGATATCTCATCAAGATGAATTCTCGTGGCTATCAGCACACATTTAGTAAATAAAATCACTTCTTACTTAGATTTTATTTTTGCGATGGCTACGCCCGCCGCAGGCATCGCTTGTTTTTTTCCCGATCTGACAAAACCGCATTGCTCCCGGTGTAGCTTTCTTTGAAACAGTAGTTTTACACAAAACTTTGTTTCCAACTTTTGCTCTATTACGTATATAGCGGTTCTCAGTTGGGTGCAATATAGTAACAACAGTGAGTAAACCATCCAATAATGTCTTTTTTAGTCACTGCATCTAGGGCATTTGTGATAGCTTGATCTAATTCTTCACTGACTTTTCCCGTTAAGTCTCGAAAAGCTTGCTGGAAAAGGATTTAAGAAACA